>NZ_CP067127.1 GCF_028553725.1 Paracoccus alcaliphilus | reverse complement strand
CTGTCTGCCCTCGTTGCGGCGTGTTCACGTTTTTTGTCGTTTGGCCGCGAGTTTCCGTGACTATCCGTGCTTTCATCCCGTCTTGCAAGCAATTTCAGCATTACAAGTCCGGACCCGGGGTTCCGGTGCGGGGGACGGCGACAATCAGAACCCCTGATAGAGGAAATCCAGCGCCCGTGTGATCTGATCTGATCGCGTCAGCAACGAGCCTGAGGGCTTGCCGAGCACATGCAAGGGCACGGCGGACAGGAATTGTGTCACCATGACATGTGGTTCTTCATGGATGTCAAAGACAGGGTTCAGGATGCTTGCCGGTCTGGGTGCCTTGGCAAAGGGCATGACCGGCACGACCACGCGGGTAATGAGATTGTCCAGCAGGTCGGCCTGAACATCCAGCAGATAGCCCAGATCCGCAGGGTAAAGATCGAATCGCGCCATCAGAAGGGGCGATATCGCGCCAGTGGCAGGTCATGTTCCTGCACCCATGCATTCGAGGCCTCCAACGCCTGCGCATTTTCGCGCTTCCACTGTTCGGCCCGGGCTTCGCGGACGGCATCGCGCAAACCGGCTTCGGCCGCGCGCGACAGGTTGATCCCCAACCCGCGGGCCTCGGCCAGAAGCTGGGTATCCAGCGACAGATTGGCGGGTTTGCGCGGGCCGGTGGGCAGGGCAGGGGGGTGATTCACGGAACTCTCCTGTTTCTCCAGAAGATATGCACATTCTCCATGCGCATCAAGAGTCCCCTTTTCACCCGAGCAGATCTGCTGCTGGATTACTGGCGCTGTCGATATCGGCGTAATAGCTCTGGGCCTGTGCGGCGGAGCGGTGCAGGCTGAGCTGCATGGCGGCGGCCAGCGGCGCGCCGTCCAGTGCGGCCTGGGTCAGAAACCCGGCGCGCAGCCCGTGGGGCGAGGCGAAGCCGGGCGGATAGCCGGCCAGCGCCAGCCGGTGGGCGATGATCTCGCGCAGCCCTTCCGGGCTCAGCCGCCGGGTCAGCACCCGGTCGGCGCTGCTGACCGGCCGGAACAGCGGCCCGGCGCGGATCCCCGACAGGTTGATCCAGTCGACCAGCGCCCGCGCCGGGCGGCCCTTCAGCGGCAGCCGCGGCGCGGCCTCGGGTCCGGTGGTCTTGCTGCTCAGCAGCCGGATCCGCAGCAGGCCGGCTTCGGCGAAGTCTTCGGTCAGCACATCGTCGCGGTTCAGCGCCACGATCTCGGCCCGGCGCCGCCCGCCCGCGGCAAAGCCCAGCATCAGCAGGGCGCGGTCGCGCAGCCCGCGCTGGCTGTGATCGCAGCTGGCCAGCATCGCCTCCAGCACCTCGCGGGTGATCGGGTTTGCGGATTTGCGCGCCCGCGGCCGGGCGGCGGCGCGCCGGGCCCGGCCGCGGGCCTGGGCGATCAGCGGCGCCTCGAAGGGCGAGGCGAGGTTGCGCAGGCGGTGGAACGCCCGCCAGGAGGCGATGCGCCGATCCAGTGTCGCCGGCGCCGGACAGGCAAGCGAGCGCCGCAGCCCGGCGGCGATCAGCGCCTCGGCCGCGGCGCGGGCCGGGCCGGTGGCGGCCGACAGATCGACGCTGTGATCGAGGATGAAGCGCAGCGCCACCGTCTCGCTTTCCGGCCAGGCCGGATCGGTGCCGAAGGCGGCGCGTTTCCAGGCGGCGATATAGGCCAGATCGCCTGCCTGGGCGCGCAGGGTGTTTTCCGGGGTGCCGCGGCGGAACAGATCGGCCAGGGCCTGCGCCTCATCGGCACCGAGCGCGGTCTCCGGGCGGGGCAGGGGGGCGGGATTTTTGGGCGTCATGGCGGCAGTCTGCCGCATTGCCGGGGCTGCGGTCAAGCCTGCCGATAACTGCACCTTATCGGCAGGAATGAAGACCTCAGGAAAAGTGGGAAGTAAGCCGCAGAAAGATGTTATAATGCGGTATATTATATATATAATGCTGTAATAGTTGGAAATTAATATACTGACTGGTGGAAAGAGACAGGCGCGGGCACCGCGGCGGCAGCCCTCATCTCCGCGCTAACTGCGGATCCTGCGGAACGCTGCGAGAACGGCTTGAGGTTGTCGTCCGCGTCTTTCTCGCCACCCATCCGGTCGGTTTCCGCGTCAGTACTCCGGCAAGCTTCGACACGGGCGGGATGTGACGGCATCTTGACATGGATCGACAATCTGATACCAGTGGTCATACCACGGTAAGATGAATGGGCGGATTTGTGTCGATCGTTCGTGAAAAGACGGAAGCAAAGGGGGGTTACGCAAGCGTCGTGGCCTATCTGCGCGAACAGTTGCTGTCGGGTGAACTGAAGACCGGCGATTGCCTGTTGCCCGAGAGAGAGCTTTCGGCCCGCCTTGGTGTCAGCCGGCAGGTGCTGCGGGAAGCCTTGCGGGCGCTGGCCATGATCGGTGCGGTCGAGATCCGCCACGGCGTGGGCACCATTGTCAGCCGGCCCGATGTTTCGACGCTGGGAGAGTTCTTCACCTTCGCTCTGGCACAGCAGTCGGAGGTCATCGACGATATCATGGAGGCGCGTGTCGCCATCGAGCACCACGCCATCCGTCTGGCCTGCCGCCGTGCCGGGCAGGCCGATTTCGACCGTCTGGCCGAACGCCTGTATGACATCGTGGAAACCATCCGCGACCCCGAAGCGGGCGGGCGCGCCGATTTCCGCTTTCACGAGGCTTTGGTGCAGGCGGGCGGCTCACCCACGCTGATCAGTCTTTATTCGTCGATCGCCTCACTGATGATGCGCTCGCATCTCGACCGTCGCGAGCAGATCATCCAGGTCGAGGGGATCGAGGAATTCCTGATCGACCATCATCGCAAGATTTTCGAGGCGATTGCCGCGCGCGATGCGGGTGTGGCCGACGAATTGCTGACGCGGCATTTCGAGATCGGTGCCGACTTCAGGCGCAAAGCCGGTTTTCGCAACGTCGCCGCCAACCTGCAGAGCCCCGCATCAGGGACCAGAAACACTCAAGGAGAGCAGAATGCAGATCGTGATCGGTAGCGACCACGCCGGGTATCACCTTAAAGAGAACGTCGCGGGATTCCTGCGTGAGCTTGGTCACGACCTTGTCGATATCGGCAGCTTCGACCCCGATCCGGTGGATTTCCCCGATATCGCCCGCAGCCTTTGTCAGAAGGTCCGCAGCGGAGAGGCCGAACGTGGTCTGCTGATCTGCGGCACCGGCGTCGGGGCTGTCATCGCGGCTAACAAGATCAAGGGAATCCGCGCCGCGGTTTGCCACGATGTGCATTCGGCCCATCAGGCGGTCGAGCATGACGATGTGAATGTGATGTGTATCGGCGCACAGATCGTCGGCGCATGGCTGGCACGCGATTTGGTGCAGTCGTTTCTGGACGCCCGTTTCGTGCAGGATCCGGACTTCATCCGCCGGGTCGAAAAGCTGGCGCAGCTGGAAGAAGAAAACTGACTACCGACCGGATGCCTGAGGAGAGATATCGCGTCGGAAAACAGAAATCTGGGAGGAGGCAGACAATGTCTGTGCAGGTGAAGGGAAGTGTCGGCTTCCTCGGGCTGGGGGTCATGGGCCGCGAAATGGCCCGCAATCTGGCGGTGGCCGGTTTCGCGGTAAAGGCCTATGATGTCGTCCCGACCGCGATCGAGGCGATGGCTGGAACCGGTGTTACGCCCGCGGTTACCATCGCAGAGGCAACCACCGATGCCGATATCGTCATCTCGATGTTGCCCGATACGCCGCAGGTCGAGGATGTCGTGCGCGGGAAGGGCGGGCTGCTGTCCAATCCGCCACGCGGCGGGCTTTATGTGGACATGAGCACCATCGCCCCCGAGGCGACCCGTATTCTGGCCGCTGACCTGCTGAAGGCTGGTGTCCGGATGCTGGATGCGCCGGTTTCGGGCGGTCCTGTCGGCGCAAGGGATGCCACGCTGACGATCATGGTTGGCGGCGAGGCTGCTGCCTTCGAGCGTGCGCGCCCGTTCCTGCAAGGCATGGGCACGACAATCAACCATGTCGGCGCCTCGGGCGCGGGACAGACCGTCAAGCTGTGCAACCAGTTGATCTGCGGCATCAATCTTCAGGCCATTTGCGAAGCTTTCGCATTGGGACGGGCCTGCGATATCGACCTTGTGCAGATGCGGGAGGTCCTGATGGGTGGCTCGGCCAGTTCGTGGATGCTTGAAAAGCTGGGCGAGGCGATGATCGAGGGCGACACCTCGGCCGGATTCCGCATCGACCTGATGATGAAGGATCTGCGTCTGGTTCTGGGCGAGGCCCAGCAGAATCTGGTTCCATTGCCCGCCACCGGCCTTGTCGCGTCGCAATATATCGCCGCGCAGGCGCATGGCGAGGGCGCGAATGGCAATCAGGCGCTGTTCCGCGTCTATGACCGCCTGACGGGACGGCCGACCCGGCGCGACGCCACGGCGAGCCTCGCATGATACTGGACTTCACACCCATCATCGCCCGTTGGCAGATGCTGATGGACGGCGCCTGGCTGACCGTTCAACTGGCCGCGGTGACGACGCTGACGGGCTTTCTGCTTGGAACCCTCTGCGCCGTCGCGCGCCGGTCGCATTTCCGCTTTGCCGCATCAATCGCGGGAGTTTATGTTGAGGCAATCCGCAACACGCCCTTTCTGGTGCAGATTTTCCTTGTCTATTTCGGCCTGTCCAGCCTTGGCTTGTCGTTGTCGGCGGTCACCGTCGCCATCATCGCCCTGACGATCAATGTCGGCGCCTATACCGCCGAGATCATGCGGGCCGGCTTCGATTCGATCCATCGCGGCCAGTGGGAGGCAGCCGAGACGCTGGGGCTGACGAAACTTCAGCAATACTGGCATGTCGCGCTGAGACCCGCGATGGAGCGGGTCTATCCGTCCCTGTCCAGCCAGTTCATCCTGCTGATGCTCGCCTCGTCGGTGACTTCGCAGATCTCGACCGAGGAATTGACGGCGGCGGCCAACTTCATCCAGTCCGCGACCTATCGTCCACTGGAGACCTATCTGCTGATCGCGCTGATCTATGTCGCGCTGTCGCTGGCCATGCGCGCGGTCTTCTGGGGGATCAGCATGATCATCTTTCCGCGCCGCCGACGTCTTGGAACCAGCCTGTAGGATCTGAACATGAATACGGCTCTCAACTTCAACCATCTCGGGTTCCTGCTTGACGGTGCGGTCTGGACCCTCGTGCTGTCGCTGATGGCGTTCGGCGGCGGAGGTCTGGCAGGCTTTGCGGTGGCGCTGGGACGGATCGCCCCGCAAAGGATCATTCGTATCCTGACGACCGGCTATGTTCAGCTGGTTCAGGGCACGCCGCTGCTGGTCATCATGTTCGTGACCTATTTCGGGCTGCCGACACTGGGCTTTTCCATATCGCCGCTGTTTGCGGCGGGCCTGTCCATGACCATCTATGTCAGCGCCTATCTGGGCGAGATCTGGCGCGGGGCGATCCAGTCCGTGCCTCGCGCACAGTGGGAGGCCGCCGAATGCCTGGCGATGAATCGCGGGCAGCGGATGTTCAAGGTGATCCTGCCCCAGGCGATCCGCATCGCCACCCCGCCCACGGTCGGCTTTTCGGTCCAGATCATCAAGAACACCTCTCTGGCGTCCGTCGTGGGCTTTGTCGAACTGACCCGCGCGGGCCAGCTTATCAACAACTCGATCTTCGAGCCGTTCATGATCTATCTGATCGTCGCCGGTCTCTATTTCTGCCTGTGCTTTCCCGTTTCCCTGTTCAGTCGCCGGCTGGAGCGGACGGGTAGCGCGCGCCTGCAGACAATCGAAGCCGTCTCGGCCTGACAATTCAATTCGGAGCACCTCATGTCCATCGTCGTCCTCGACAATGTGAAAAAAAGTTTCGGTGCAGTAACGGTTCTGCATGGCGTGTCCTTTTCGGTCGAAAAGGGGCAGGTCATGGCGTTGATCGGCGCCAGCGGATCCGGCAAAAGCACCGCCCTGCGCTGCATCGACCGGCTGGAGCAGATAGACAGCGGCCGGATCGAGGTCTGCGGCCATCAGGTCGCCGACCCTGCTCTGGAACTGCGCAAACTGCGCCTCGACGTTGGCATCGTGTTCCAGAGCTATAATCTGTTCCCGCATCTGACGGTCGAGCAGAACATCACCTTGGGGCCGGTTTCAGTCAAGCGCATGCCGAAATCCGAAGCAAGGCAGGTGGCATCGGATGTCCTGGCCAAGGTCGGACTGGCCGACAAGGCATCCGCCTATCCAGAACAGCTTTCAGGCGGTCAGCAGCAGCGGGCGGCGATCGCGCGTTCATTGGCGATGCAGCCAAAAGTGATGCTGTTCGACGAGGTGACCTCGGCCCTCGATCCCAAGCTGACCGGCGAGGTTCTTCGCGTGATCGAGCAACTGGCCAACAGCGGCATGACGATGATCATGGTGACCCATGAGATGAATTTTGCGCGGCGTATCGCCGACAAGATCGTCTTCATGCACGAAGGCAAGGTGCATGAACAGGGCGGACCCGAAATCCTGTCCGCGCCCGCCACACCCGAACTGCGCGATTTCGTGTCAAACGAACTTTGACCGCCGGGGGTGTGACACCCGGCCAATAGTGGAGGAGAAACGATGAAGAATCTTAAAAGGATGCTGGCTGCCGGCATGACTGCCGCCGTATTGGCGCAGGTGCCCGCAACGGTGATGGCGGATCAATATGCCGATATCATGGCCGCCGGAAAGATCCGGGTCGCCACAGATCTTGCAATTCCGCCATCGGGAATGCTGGACGATGACCTGCAACCGATCGGGTCCGACGTCGAAACCGCGCGTCTGCTGGCCGAAGACTGGGGGTTGGAGCTGGAATTCGTCGAAACCACCGGCGCCACGCGCATCCCGAACCTGCAAACCAACAAGGCGGATATCGTTATTTCCACCCTGTCGGTCACGCCGGAACGGGGCGAGGTGATTGATTTCTCGGCGCCCTACGCTGCGCTTCGCTCGGTTGTCGGCGCGCCTGCGGCCTCGGATATTGCGGGCTGGGAGGATGTGCAGGGCGTCGCGATTTCGGTGACCCGCGGCACGACTCAGGACACCCACCTGACGCCCCAGGCAGCCGAGCGTGGTTTCAGCGTCACCCGCTATGACGACGATGCGACGATGGTCACCGCCGCCGTCAGCGGCCAGGCCAAGGCCGTCGCGACATCCGAGACGCTGGTGCAGCAGATCGGCGAGCGTAACCCCCAGCTTGCTTTCGAGCCCAAATTCACGCTTGAGACCTTCGATCTGGCCATCGGCCTGCGCAAGAACGAACCGGAACTGAAGGCGAAGCTTGACGAATGGGTCGAGGTCAACCTGAAGAATGGCAAGCTGAACGAGATTTACGAGAAGTATCACGGCACGTCGCTGCCCGAAGAAATGCTGCAATAACTACAGTCGCACTGAAAAATGACTGCGGCGGGATCACTCGTGCCGCCGCGGTGCAACAAGGCAGGGGTTTCGGATGATCATCGTCTTCGGTTCGATCAATGTCGATCTGGTCTCGCGGGTGGCCGAGATTGCCCGCCCGGGTGAAACAGTCCTGGCGCCGGGTTACGAGACCTGTTTCGGCGGCAAGGGCGCCAATCAGGCGGTGGCCGCTGCCCGGGTGTCGGATCGCAGGGTCGTCATGGTTGGCGCCGTCGGCGATGATGCCTTCGGTCGCGACTGCGTGGCGAATTTCGCCGCGCATGGAGTCGATACCGACGCCATTCATCAGGTCGCCGCACCGACAGGGCTGGCCTTCATTTCCGTCGATCAGCATGGCGAGAACGCCATCACCGTTGCCAGCGGCGCGAATACCCGCATCGCAGCGGAATGGCTGGATGCGCTGCCTCTCGACAACCGGACGATCTGCGTCATGCAGATGGAGGTCGGCATGACCGAAAACATCGCTTGTGCCCGTCGGGTCCGGGCGGCGGGCGGCAGGGTGATCGTGAATTTCGCTCCTGCCGATCCGGAGAACGATCCGCAGCGTGTGGACGAGCTTCTGCAACTGGCCGATATTCTGGTGGTGAATGAAATCGAGGCGGAAACCATCATCCGCCACGGCGCGGGTGGTGTCGCGACGCCTGCGGCGCTGGCGCGACGTCATGGCTGCGATCTGGTGCTGACCCGTGGTGCGCAGGGGGTGGATTGGCACGGGTCCGACGGCGCCATGCTGCATTGCGATGCCCCTGCCACAAAGGTCGTCGATACGACCGGTGCCGGGGACACTTTCGTCGGGGCGTTGGCGGCGGCATTGGGCGCGGGCGAGGGACTGTCGCAGGCGATGGCGCAGGCTACAGTTTCGGCATCCAAGACCTGCACATGGCAGGGGGCCCAGCCGCCGCAGAGTCACGACGGCGATCCCGGCCCCGGCGCTGTTGATTGCCACTGAGAATTGACCCATGTGCAACCTTGCCTCGGCTTGAACCAGCTGGGAGTACATGGAGTGATCGACATGGGATTTTTGAAGGTCATCAGGACATGGGCTGTCAATTCGGCCCTTTAATTGCGGGTCTTCGTCAAGCGACTTTCTCTGTCCGTGCCGGGATCATGGTCCTTTTCGAGGTCATGGCCTCATGTTGATGTCCGGGTCGGGGCCTCAACGTACGCCTCGCAGGTGCCTTGCGGGCCTGCAGCCGATTGAACGAGGTCACCGCGACCACCGTCCCGGCGGGACATCACAGGTCTGGCGTCAGGCCTGCAATCTCGGGGTCGGGTCAGGCGGAGGTCATGCCGTCCTTTCTTTCCCCCATTCGAAGACCGTGCCGTCGACCCAGATGCAATGGAGGATCACGGCCAGCTTCCGGGCCACCGCGATCTGGGCCTTCTTCATCCCGTTACGCTTGGCAAGGCGCAGGCCCCATGCCTTCAGCGCGCACCATCTCCTGGTCCGATGCAGCAGGACACTGGCCGCCTCGAACAGATAGGTTCGCAGCAGCCGGTCGCCCCATCGCGACACATGGCCGTTGGTGTCGGTTTCGCCGGATTGCCTGCGGCGCGGGGTCAACCCGAGATAGGCGCCGACCGTCGCCGCATTGCGGAACCGCGAGGGATCGTCGATCGCGTGGCGGAAGGTGAGCGCCGTTACCACGCCGATCCCCGGCACCGTCATCAGTCGGCGGGTGGTCTCGTCTTCCCTGGCGAGTTGGCGGACCCGCCGGCCCAGCCCATCCAGCTCGCCACAGACATGTTCGTGGACAGAGAGCAGCGGTCGCAGCACTGGCCGCAGAAGATGCTCCTCTCCGGACATGTCCTCCA
Organism: Paracoccus alcaliphilus; assembly: GCF_028553725.1. NCBI lineage: Bacteria > Pseudomonadati > Pseudomonadota > Alphaproteobacteria > Rhodobacterales > Paracoccaceae > Paracoccus > Paracoccus alcaliphilus. The sequence continues at coordinate 296,595 of NZ_CP067127.1, read as the reverse complement.
CCCGGCGCCGGAACTGTCCTCCGATCGACCGGGGGAAGATCAGGCCGCATTCCTTCAGCATGGCGCGGATCTGGTTCTCCAGATCGCGCCGGATCCGCACAAGGCGCGACCGGGTGATCAGAAGCGATCGGGCTTGCTGGCTAGCCTCGCTCTTCACGGCGACCTCGCGATACCACCCGATCCGGACCAGTTCGGCCAGACCGCGCGCGTCATTCTCGTCGCTCTTGTTCATTCGCACCGACAGCGCGGCATGGGCGTGGCGCGCGTCGATACAGACCACCGGCAGGCCGGCCCGGCGCAGCTCGTGCCAGAGCCAGCCCGACATGGCGCCGGTCTCGAAGCCGATGCGTTCGGCCTGCGGCGCCTTCTTCGCCAACAGCGCAGCCAACGGTCGGGTCAGGGCGACCACCGGCAGCAATTACGTCATCGTACCGAACTTTGACCCCTTATTGGAGCGCGCGCCCGGGGGTGGACCAGTCAGACCGGTTAAATTGACCCGCTGCTGGCTTTCAGAGGAAGAAAGCCCATGTCCAGACGCCACCGCAGTCACAGTACCGAATTCAAGCGCCAGGTCGTCGCCGAGTATCATGGCGGCGAGACGCTGCATGCACTCGGCCGTCGCCACGACCTGTCGCGCAACCTGATCCGCATCTGGATCGAGAAGGCAAAGGCCGGCGCCCTCGACGACGACGTGGCGGCGGCCGAGCTGATGGCCGAGTACGAAGCCCGGATCGCAGCGCTCGAACGGCTGGCCCGACGTCAGGCACTTGAAATCGAATTTCTAAAGGGGGCTCAGCGCCCGGGACGCTCGCCGAGAAGCGGGCCTATATCAGGGACTGCCGACCGGGCGGGCTCTCGATCCAGCGGGGATGCGAGCTGATGAGTATCGCACGGTCCGGCTTCTATGCCAATCTCGGTCCCAAGTCCGGCGACACAGCGATCATCGCGGAAATTCGGGCGATCACCGACGAGTTCGAGTGCTACGGCTACCGCCGAGTCGGTGCAGAGCTCCGCCACCGGGGCATCGTCGTCAACTCGAAGAAGGTGCGGCGGCTGATGAAGGAGAACGACCTGAACCCGCGGCGCCGCCGGCGTTTCGTCCGCACGACCGACAGCGATCATGGCGAGTTGATCTTTCCGTTCATTGCCAAGGGGTTTGAGGTTCACGGCCCCGATCAGCTCTGGGTGGCCGATCTGACCTACATCGCCATCCAAGAAGGCTTCGCCTATAACGCGCCGATCCTCGACGCCTGGTCGCGGCGCGTTGTCGGCCCGGACTGCGCCCCATTCCCCGACGCCCGGTTGCCGGAACGCTTAGCGGGCAACAGCGATGATGCGCCAGGCGCGATCGCCCTTCGGGTCGTCCTGCCCCTGTGACTTGTTCACCGCCCATACGTTGCCCTTGCCATCTGCGCGCATATGGTATGGACGGGAAGGCGGGCCGGAAGCGCTGGAGGATCGCCCTTCGGCGCCGAGGCGGGTGTGGAACCGCATCGGCGAGGATATCCAGGACCAGATCGTCGAGATGGCGTTGGATGCGACCGATCTCAGCCCGCGCGAACTGGCCGTGCGCTTCACCGACGAGAAACACTACTTCGTGTCGGAAGCCACGGTTTACCGGTTGCTCAAGGCCCATGACTTGATCACCAGTCCGGCCTACGCGGTGATCAAGGCGGCCGATCAGTTCCACACCAAGACCACACGGCCGAACGAGATGTGGCAGACCGACTTCACCTACTTCAAGATCATCGGCTGGGGCTGGATGTATCTGTCGACGGTGCTTGACGACTTCTCGCGCTACATCATCGCTTGGAAGCTATGCACCAACATGCGAGCCTAGTAGTATTGGAAGCGGACTGAACCCTTTCGTCCCAAAACTGCCTTGTTGATGAAGTTTCGCAAGGCGCATTTGTCACCGCTGATCTCACTCCAGTTCGACCATCAGGTCCTTTGCGTCGATCTGGGCGCCGGGGGTGACGTGGAGGGCCTTGACCACGCCCTCGCGGTCGGCGTGGATGGCGGTTTCCATCTTCATCGCCTCGATGGTCAGCAGCAGGTCGCCGGGGTTGACCCTCGCGCCCGGGGCGACGGCGAGGGCGGCGGCCGAGGCGGCGGCCTTGCGGTTCGGCACCCGGATCACCCGGGGCTGGCCGTTCAGCTCGAAGAACACCTTGACCTCGCCCGCCTCGTCGGTCTCGCCGATGGTCAGCAGCTGGATCTCCAGCGTCTTGCCCGGCGCGATTTCGGCCGAGATCGCCTCGCCCGGCGCCATGCCGTAGAAGAAGGCCGGCGTCGGCAGCACCCGCACCGGCCCGTACAGGCGGTGCCGGCCCATGTAGTCCAGAAACACCTTCGGATACATCAGCCAGCCGTTCAGGTCCTCGTCATCGACCGCCCGGCCTTCCAGCTCGGCCGACAGCTCGGCCCGCGCCGCCTCCAGGTCCACCGCCGGCAGGCTGGCGCCGGGGCGGCCGGTCAGGGCTGGCTCGCCCTTCAAGACCTTCTTCTGCAGCGCCGCGGGCCAGCCGCCGGGGGGCTGGCCCAGATTGCCGCGCATCATGTCGACGACGGAATCGGGAAAGGCGACCTCGGTGGCGGGATCCAGCACCTGCGCCGGGCTCAGCCCCTGGGCCACCATCATCAGCGCCATGTCGCCCACCACCTTGGAGCTGGGCGTGACCTTGACGATATCGCCGAACATCCGGTTCACATCGGCATAGGCCTGCGCCACCTCGTGCCAGCGTTCCTCGAGGCCCATGGACCGCGCCTGCGCCTTGAGATTGGTGAACTGCCCGCCCGGCATCTCGTGCAGCCAGACCTCCGAGGCCGGGGCCTGCAGGCCGGATTCGAAGGCCGCATATTGCGCGCGCACCGCTTCCCAGTAATTGCTGATCCGGCGGATGGCGCCGATATCGAGGCCGGTGTCGCGATCCGTGTGCCGCAGCGCCTCGACCACCGACCCCAGCGTCGGCTGCGAGGTATTGCCCGACAGCGCGTCCATGGCGCAGTCCACCGCATCCACCCCGGCCTCGGCCGCCGCCAGGATCGAGGCCCCGGCAATGCCGCCGGTGTCATGGGTGTGGAAATGCACCGGCAGGCCGATCTCCTCCTTCAGCGCGCGGACCAGGAGGGAAGCCGAGGCCGGCTTCAACAGCCCGGCCATGTCCTTCAGCCCCAGCACATGCGCCCCGGCCTCGCGCAGCTCGCGCGCCATCTTCAGATAGTATTGCAGGTCGTATTTCGACCGCGCCGGGTCCAGGAGGTCGCCCGTGTAGCAGATCGTGCCCTCGCAGAGCTTGCCGGCCTCGATCACCGCCTCCATGGCCACGCGCATGTTCGGGGTCCAGTTCAGGCTGTCGAAGACCCGGAACACGTCCACCCCGGTCTCGGCCGCCTGGCGGACGAATGCGCGCACCACATTGTCGGGGTAATTGGTGTAGCCGACGCCGTTGCTGGCCCGCAGCAGCATCTGCGTCATCAGGTTGGGCATGGCCGCGCGCAGGTCGCGCAGCCGCTGCCAGGGGCATTCCTGCAGGAAGCGATAGGCGACATCGAACGTCGCCCCGCCCCAGCATTCGACGGAAAACAGCTGCGGCAGGTTGGCGGCATAGCTGGGCGCCACCCGGATCATGTCGAAAGAGCGCATCCGCGTGGCCAGCAGGCTCTGGTGGCCGTCGCGCATCGTCGTGTCGGTGATCAGCAGCCGCTTCTGGGCCAGCATCCAGTCGGCCACCGCCTGCGCGCCCTGCTCCTCCAGCAACTGCTTCGTGCCGGGTGCGGGTTCTCCCTGCGGCGCGGGCGGCACCGGCAGGCGCGGCTGCGCCGGCGGGCGCGGGCGCCCGGCGGTCTCAGGATGGCCGTTGACGCTGATATCGGCCAGGTAGATCAGCAGCTTGGTCGCCCGGTCGCGGCGCTTCCTGAACGCGAACAGCTCCGGCGTGCCGTCGATGAACCTGGTCGTATAGGTATCGTTCAGGAAGGCCGGGTGCTTCAGCAGGTTGATGACGAATTCGATATTCGTCGCCACCCCGCGCACCCGGAATTCGCGCAGGGCCCGGTCCATCCGGGCGATGGCCTTCCCGGGCGTCTGGGCATGCGCGGTGACCTTGACCAGCAGGGAATCGTAATGGCGGGTGATGACGCCGCCGGAATAGGCGGTGCCGCCGTCCAGCCGGATGCCGTTGCCGGTGGCGCTGCGATAGGCGCTGATGCGGCCATAGTCGGGGATGAAGCTGTTCAGCGGATCCTCGGTGGTGACCCGGCATTGCAGCGCATGGCCTTGCAGATGCACGTCCGCCTGCGCGGCGGCGCCGGTGGCCTCGGCCAGGGTGGCGCCCTCACTGATCAGGATCTGGGCCTGGACGATGTCGATGCCGGTGACCTCCTCGGTCACGGTATGCTCGACCTGGACCCGCGGGTTCACCTCGATGAAGTAGAATTGCTGGCTGTCCATGTCCATCAGGAACTCGACCGTGCCGGCATTGCGATAGCCCACCGCGCGCCCGATCCGCAGCGCCAGATCGCAGACCTCGGCCCGCTGTTCGGGGGTCAGGTAGGGCGCAGGGGCGCGTTCCACCACCTTCTGGTTGCGCCGCTGCACCGTGCAGTCGCGTTCATACAGATGATACAGCCCGCCATGGGCGTCGCCCAGAAGCTGCACCTCGACATGGCGGGCGCGCTGGATCATCTTTTCCAGATAGCCCTCGCCATTGCCGAAAGCCGCCTCGGCCTCGCGCCTCCCCTCGCGCACCTTCGCTTCCAGCTCCTCGGCGGTGGTGATCGGCCGCATGCCGCGCCCGCCGCCGCCCCAGCTGGCCTTCAGCATCAGCGGATAGCCGATCTGCGCCGCCTTGGCCCGGATCGCGTCGAAATCCTCGCCCAGCACCCCGGTCGCCGGGATCACCGGCACCCCCGCCTCGATCGCCACCCGCCGCGCGCTGGCCTTGTCGCCAAGCGCCCGCATCGTCTCCGCCTTCGGCCCGATGAAGGTGATCCCCGCGGCCACGCAGGCATCCACGAAATCGGGGTTTTCCGACAGAAGCCCATAGCCGGGATGGATCGCGTCCGCGCCGCTTTCCTTGGCGACCCGGATGATCTCGGGGATCGACAGATACGCTGCAACCGGCCCCAGCCCCTCGCCGATCCGGTAAGCCTCGTCAGCCTTGAAGCGGTGCAAGCCCAGCTTGTCCTCCTCGGCATAGACCGCGACCGTCCGCTTGCCCAGCTCTTCGGCCGCCCGCATCACGCGGATCGCAATCTCGCCACGGTTGGCAATCAGGATTTTGTTGAACTTAGCATTACAGTTGCGTTTTCAGTTTGATATGAGCCTGTCTTGCTGCGGCTTGATGCGCTCGCCGCCAAAGCGACCATGCGATGATCTGTGCGGGCTGGATTTGACGCTGTGCCATGCGGTTGGCGATGCGGCGGATTTCCTGGACAGACCATCGGATCAGGGGTGGCGATGAGGCCTGCGCATTGTTTTTGGGGGCGGTGCGGCATTGGCATGATGACGGATGACGGCCATCATGGCGAAGGCCAGCATGACCAGGGAAACATGGCGGTGCCAGCCGTGCCAGGAGCGCGTCTCGTTGTGATCGAGGCCAAGCTCGTTCTTCGCGGTCTCGAAGCTGTCCTCGATCGCCCATCGGTGGCCCTCGATCCGCACCAGTGTTTCCATAGACGTGCCCTGCGGACACCAGGTTGAGAAGAAGGCCAGATCGCCGTCAGAGATATTGCGGCGGATCAGCAGGCCTCGTGTCCAGAGCCCGCTGAATTTCGCGTCGAAATCTTCGGCATCGAGATCGGCCAGTTCGATATAGGCCCAGTCATGGAGGCGTTCTCCCTTGGTACCTGACCCCGCCGAAAGGCGTCGCCAGGCAACCGGGGGTAGGTCCGCGGCGATATCCTTCGCGGTTCCGGCAACGGCATAGGGCTTGCCCCAGGAGTTGAACGCATGCTTTGCGCTGACCCCAAGCACATATCCCTTGCCAGCACGCCGCAGCGCCATCTCGATATCGCCGACCCCATAGACGCTGTCCGCCGCTACCCAGGAAAACGGCACATCCGCAGCCAGCGCCCGCTCGATCATGGTGCGGGCAATCGCGGGTTTGGTGGCAAAGCCGAGTTCCTGCGGCACATGGGCCTTGCCGCGCCGGTCGGGATCGTCCGTCCAGGCCTTCGGCAGATAGAGCGCCCGGTCGATGAAGGCGTGCCCATGGTGCGAGACATAAGCGGCAAAGACCCCGATCTGGCAATTGGTGATCTTGCCCGCCGAGCCGGTGTATTGGCGTGCAACACCACAGGAGGCATGTCCCTGTTTCAGAAATCCGGTCTCATCAATCACCAGCACCGCATCCGGATCGGCCAGCGTTTCCAGCGCATAGTCGCGCACGATGTCGCGCAAGGCATCGGCATCCCAAGGAACCCGACCGAGGATCGCCTGCTGCCGCCACGGACCCTTGTCGCCAGCGGCTTCCGCCCGCATCCATCCGGTCTTGCGCCGTTCGTCTCCCAGCAGACCATCGAGAAACTGACCAGCCGATACCGCAACCCGTTCCTGTGTGAACAGCACCCGCATCCGCGACTTCACATCCCGAAGCGACAAAGCCCACAGTTCAAGCGTTTCCTCGACAGGCAATTCCGACATCCATGACCTCATCCAAATCATGGTAACCCATTGATTCAGAGATGAGATGGAAACGCAACTGTAATGCTAGGGCGTGTTGACAAAAGGGATTCACCGGGCGCGGTGATCGTGATTCAAGCTGGTATCTGCAATGGAGACCAGCGTGGCACGAAACCTGATGTCGAACGACGAGTGGGCGTTCTTTGAACGCTTCATCCTGGCTGTCCGTTCTCCGAACGGCCGCAAGCCCACGAACCATCGGCTTGTTCTGGATGGGATTTTCTGGATCGCCCGAACGGGGTCGCCCTGGCGCGACCTGCCGGAAGAGTTCGGCAAATGGTCGTCTGTCTATCGGCAGTTCCGGCGCTGGACGTTGGCGGGGCTGTGGGAACAGATCCTGGAGGCGCTGAACGAGAGCCGGATCGTGCCGGATGCGCTGCAGATGATCGACAGCACCGTGGTTCGCGCTCATCATCAGGCAGCGGGCGCAAAAGGGGGACTCCGCGCCAAGGTTTCGGCCGCTCGCGAGGTGGCTTCACGACCAAGATCCATCTGCGGGTCAATGCGGCAGGCCTGCCCATGAGAACCGAGATCACGGCCGGGCAGACATCGGACTACCTCGGCTTCGATCTGGTCATGGCTGACAACCTGCCCGAGCCAAGCGTTCTGCTCGCAGACCGCGGCTACGACTCCGACAACATCCGCAAGACCATGGAGGTGCGCGACGTGGTGCCGGTCATCCCCATGCGCAAAACCCGGAAGCTACGGGTCGCCGTTGACCGCAGGCTCTACCGCCTGCGCAATCTCGTTGAGCGGTGCTTCAACAAGCTCAAGAATGCCCGTCGCGTCGCCACCCGCTACGACAAGACCGCCGAAAGCTTCCTGGGCTTCATCGACATCACGTCGATCCGCCTCTGGCTCCGCCATTTGTCAACATGACCTAGGAAACGGAGGATCGAGAATGGCCAACAAGCGACCGAAGCCGGAAGAGATTGTCTCGAAGTTGCGGCAGGTTGAGGTTCTGATGGGGCAAGGCCTGTCCCGTCTTGATGCGATCAGGCGGATCGGCGTTGTCGAACAGACTTATTACCGCTGGCGCAAGCAATATGGTGGGATGGGCGTAGATCAGTTGAAGGAACTGAAGCGGCTTCAGCAGGAGAATGAACGGCTCAGGCGTGCTGTTTCGGATCTGACCCTGGACAAGCTGATCCTGACGGAGGCGGCTCGGGGAACCGCAGGTCCGCGCAGCGAAACTTCTGAGCCCCGCTCGCCGCCGGGCCTGCATTGACCATGTCCGGGGTGAGTTGGGCGTTTCCGAGCGTCGGGCCTGCCAGGTGCTGCGCCAGCATCGCTCCACGCAGCGCAAGTTGCCGCAAGGGCGAGCGGATGAAGATCGCCTGGTCGCCGACATGATCGAACTGGCCCGACAATATGGCCGCTATGGCTATCGTCGGATTGCGGCTCTGTTGCGGGATGCCGGATGGCAGGTGAACGACAAGCGGGTCGAGCGCTTGTGGCGGCGGGAGGGGCTGAAAGTGCCATCGAGGCAACCAAAGAAGGGCCGGTTGTGGCTGAATGACGGATCCTGTATCCGGTTGCGGCCGGAATACCGGGATCATGTCTGGTCGTATGATTTTGTTCATTGCCGCACCGATGACGGCAAGGTGTTTCGAACGCTGAACATCCTTGATGAATTCAGCCGCGAATGCCTGACGATCAGGGTGCGGCGCAAGTTGAACTCAACAGATGTGATCGATGCACTGACCGACCTGTTCATCTTGCGCGGCGTTCCCGCCTTCATCCGCTCCGACAATGGCCCGGAGTTCATCGCCCAAGCCGTTCGGGACTGGATCAGCGCCGTCGGTGCAAAAACGGCTTACATCGAGCCCGGATCGCCCTGGGAGAATGGTTATTGCGAGAGCTTTAACGCCCGCTTCCGCGATGAAATGCTGAATGGAGAAGTCTTCTACAGCCTCCGCGAGGCACAAATACTGATCGAGCAATGGAGGAAGCACTACAACACGAAACGACCACACAGCGCATTGGGCTATCGCCCGCCAGCCCCGGAAACCATCCTTCCGATGGACCAAAGACCGGCGATGCACTAACTTTTAAAATGGACCACTCAAGTGGGGCTGATCACGTCTGTACCCCTGACTTGCGCTTGGGCCGGTGTTATACAGGCAAAAGCAATGCAAAGGGCGAGAAAGGCGAAGCTGAGAGCACGAAAGAGCATGAAATTCTGTAGGCAGTAAGGAATATGTGTTCTGGGAAAACCATCGGACTCAATAGTACCTGCAATTCGCGGGCGCATGGGTCAATACATTATCGTCGCAGCAGGTGGCACATCAGGCTCAGGAACTATGATATGCGATATGATGCAGCATTACATCAACGTATTAATAATCATGGGCTGCCGCTGAGTCCAGCACCATGCTGCGTTCATGACATGAATGGGCATTGCTGGTGGGTGACCGCCCCCCGACGGCATCTGTTTGCCAGGGTGGGTTGGTGCTACAACGAAGATGGGGGAACGATCCTTGCGGCGTCTGATGATCATCGGCGCCAACTGTGTGGTCATCAAGCGGCACGTTCATGCCTCGGCTCGGCCAGGCACCGGATGTATGTTGTGAATTTCGCTATTCAGGCTTTCCGGATCGGCGGACGGAAGCTCCAGCCGCGCAGAATCGCCTGATAGACCTGACGGCGGATTGCCCACGGCACATCACCGGCTCTCAACTGTGACCTTACCCCCCATGCGAAGCTCAGTACGCCGACAAAACCCTGCTCACGAGCGCGAAATGAGGACTCGTTGCGCGCACCATATTTGAACTTCCACAAACTCTTTTCCGTGACGAGGCTGTAGTTAACGCCCTTGTTGTCGGGCGTGTCATGGATGACGCGGCTTTCGGGCACGAAGATGCCGGGATAGGATTTTGACAGCCGTCGGGTGTATTCCGCATCGTCGAACCAGATGAAGTAATCCGCGATCGGCAGGCCGTGGGACTCGATTGCCCAACGGGGCACCAGCACCGAGACAAAAGAACAGGAATCAACCAGAGCCCACGCCTTTTGCGGTTGAACGAACCGCGCCCAGTCCCAGACGGGACGGGGCGTGTTCATTTCGCACAGGCTTCCGTCGATCCATTCTACCCGGGAACAGGCAAAACTGGGACGCCAGACATTGTCGGCTTCGAATTTCTGGATCGCGTCCAGCAGTTTTTCCAGCGCATCTGGTTCCGCATAGGCATCGTCATCCGAAATCCACAGATAATTTGCCCCGGAGGCATAGGCGATCTTCATTCCCTCGTGAAAGCCACCCGCCCCGCCGACATTTTTCGGCAGCCGTACATAGCGTAAGTTAGGCATCCCGGTGGCCCGGGCCTCGACCAGGGACTGGGTATCGTCGGTCGATGCATTGTCCACCACGAAAACCAGATCAGGTATCTGCGTCTGCCGTTCCAGAGCATCCAGAACCCGCATCAGTTTATCCGAGCGGTTGAAGGTCACAATGACGGCGGCTGTCTTGGTAAGTGTCATGACTGGCTTTCGGCAGCGGCGCGATAGATGGGCATCAGAACCTCCTCGGCAGTCGGATCTGCGGCGATCTTGCGGAATCGTTCATGTAGTTCCGCCTGTTGTCGTACAAGAAATTCCTTCTCGCGCCACAGATTGTCCACCACCGAGACGGACGATTTGACCGCCGAGAAGGGTTCAAGGCTCAATAGCAGTTCCGGCGGGATCAGTTCCGCCTGAGCGCCGACATTTGTCGAGATCGGGATGCAACCATGCTGGATTGCCTCATAACAGACCAGCGCCAGCCCCTCATTGTTCGACGGTAGCAACAGGATATCGGATTTTCTCAGCAGGGCCGGAATATCAGAATTGGCAGGCTCTTGCGCCACTTGCTGTGTCAGATTGTATCGTTTCAGCAGCATACTGACGGTATCGGCAAAGGCACCTTCGCCGACGATCGTGGCCGTCAACTCAATTCCGTTACGCTTGGCCCAACGGGAAAGGGCCCGCAGGGTTTCGACCAGGACGACCGGGCGTTTCTGGTAATGCATCCTGCCGATGAAGGCGACGTGAAGATGTTTCTGGCCCGCGCTCATGTTCAGATCGGGGAGGGTGATCTCTTCGATCCGCTCTAGCATCCGGCCTAGATGAATATTGTGCATGATGTAGAAGTTGTTGCGGTAATAATCGACAAGTTCACGGCTGATGACGTGGTGATGGTCGATATAATTGGTCCAGACTCCTGAAACCCGAGGATAGCCGCCATCGGCATTTTCCACGATATGGGTGGAATCGACCACCTTTATCCATGGGGTGGTGACACGCAGATGTGCGAGCGCGGCATAAAGTGGCACGCAATGGTGAATATGGATCAGGCGGATGTTTTCAGCATGGGCGAGCCGTTCGATATACTGAGGCCATAGTTCATGTGCCAGATAACGGTCAAGCCGGATGAACTGTATGTCTGGATGATCCGGCAACCTGTCCGCCAGCCGTTGAAACGACGGAACCGACGCCACGACGATGACCCGCAATCCGGCGGTCAGTGCCCAATTCACACAGTCGAAGGCAAGCTTCTCGGCCCCACCGACTTCGAGCCAGTGAAAGCCGATCAGGATGGCCGGACGCTGAGCGATATCCGGGCCGCTCACGGCCAGCGGCGGCAGCGCGGGCGATCCGTCGCTGCTGGGCAATGACTGATGGCTGTGACGCTTTCGCCGAAGCCTCCTGCGCCGCATTTCCACCTGATAGCGCAGATGCTCGTATGCCATCGGCCACATGCGAAACAGCGCCCTCAGGCGACGGACCGGCTGCCAGGGCGCCTCGATATTCGCAGTCTCGCCCGGCAACGGTGCGCGCGGCACCGAAAGATTGATGGAGCGCATCCCGACACCAGCATGCCCCGCTGGCAGTCTGAGACGCCCCAGATATTCGGGGCGCAGGTGATGAGGATGAAACGTCATCCGGTCGTTCACGACCAGCGGCGCCCCCCAGACCGGATCCTTGCCCTGCCAGAAGGTGAAGTCCAGATCATCATCGGGGAACAGGCATCGATAGATCGCGATGGCCTCCGCCTCTTCGCGTTCCAATCGTTTGACGTCCGTATCGGCGACAGGGCGGGCAGATGCGGGTACTGACATGATCGATGTGATCCTCGAATCCGATTGCAAGTAAGGGAGCGGTCGCTCTGACGGCCAGCCCGGGTGCGGGGGCAGAGGTCAGCTACTTGCCTCCAGCCTGGACCGATAGGCTCCCAGACGCGTGCTGATCAACTGGCCATGTGGTCGTAACATATGGGCGACCTCCATCAGTTCCCGCGCAAGTGGAAGGTCGATCTCTTCGATGGCGAATGCCATATCGCGCAGATTGTCCACCTCTTTTTGATTGATTCTTCCCTCGGGCAAATTCGGGGACAGAAGCGCAGCATAATGTGCGATCACTGCCGCGGCGGTCAACGCACTGCGATTGGGCAGGTCGGTCGCGCAGGCGATGGCGTCATATTCGCGCGAAATCCGCAGGGCGCGGTTCCGGAAGGCCTTGATATCGTTGATATGCGAAAAGCTTGCAGCCTCGAAGGGAAGCGCGGATTTGGCCAGCCGACGCTTTTCCAGCGCATCGAGCGGCTGGGCGGTATTGACCAGATTGCGCTTCTCTGCGGGATCATGTCCGCAACCGATGGCCTGCATGAAACCGGCGATATGGGCCTGCCCGATATCACCATAGGCACGGGTAATCATGTTCTCGCGGCCGAATGCCTCCGCAAAACGGGACCAGATCGCCCCTTGCGCCAGAAAATCCACATTCAGCGCTGTAAAGAAGGTCGGGAAGTTTCGGGTACCCGAAGGCCCCTTGTTCACCTCGTTATACCAGGATTTCAGCAGCGACAGCGGTTCGCGCATGTAAAACAGGATCCGCGTGTCATAGGGGGCAAGGCGTTGGGCCAATTCACCGATGGCAGCGGCATGGTCTTTGCGCAGAGCCAACTGGACGAACTCTTCACTGGACAGGATGATCTTCCGGTGGGGCGACGCATTGATTTCGGCCGCCAGCGCGGCCCAGGCTTCGTCGGCACCGACATTCTCGCCATACCAAGGAGGCGGCACGAAGCCGTGCTTGCGCGCGACGGACAGCGAAAGATGGCCGTGATTGGTTGGATTGCCGCGTGGCCGCGCGGTCGCCGGATAAAGATAGCCATATTGGCCGAGCTCGGCAGCGTGGGCACTGCAATAATCCTGAATCGCGGAAGATCCGGTCTTGTAATGACCGATATGTACGTAGAGAATTTTTTTCTTATCCACAAGCTTCCCTGCACGATCCGCAAATTCGGATTCATCTATCCCCTACTCGCGAAGGGCGTCAAGCAGAGGTAAGGCCGCCCGTTGCCCCGAAACAAAAGGAATGCCGCTGAGTCCGCCCGGCATCGGCATTCCTCTGCTGTCATATTAAAACTGCCGAGAGGCATTTTTCTATTCGGGCAACCGCGAAGCGACAGTAAGACCTTGATCCGCCATGGTTTTGCGAAAATGCCGGAAGCGCTGCCGATATGTCGCCTTCATTTGCGCAAGCTTCTGCTCATGCAGCATCTCGTCCAGAGTTCCGGCAAGCCCGAGTTTGCGGAACTCCCTAATCGACAACGCCGGCAAGTCGAACAACCCGGTCAGTTCGCCGACGCGATTGTCTTCCTTTAGGAAAATGGCGGGCAAGCCCGCCTGTAGAGCGGCGATACCGCCATGGAAACGGTCACCGATAAAGACATCATGACGCAACGCACCGTGACGCCACGAACCGGATTCGTTGAAGTAATAATAGCGTCGAAAATTGATCGGCAGCCCGGCCTTTCCGCTCAGCCATTCGCTCATGACCTTCGGGTCGATTTCGGAATTGCCGTCGTTATAGAGGTTCGCCACCTTCTTCAGATCGCTGTAATGCAAAAATTCGTCCTGCATGGCGTAAGAGGCATCAATCCCCGTGAATGCCTGCGCCAGGGTGAGCCCGCGCTTGACCATTGCGTCCTCGCGGATGCTGAGATGGCCTGCGGTCAGCACGCTGGCAGCATTGCCCTTGCGGCGGGCATTGGTAGTGTCAAGTCCCATGATCGATTGCGGATACACATAGAGGCTGGGGCAGCCCAGGACTTCGGCACGGGTGAAGCCGTTCTTGTGCAACCAGTCGCGAGTTTCCCTGCCGCGAACGCCGAAAACCGCCGCCCGTTCATTGATAATCCCTATCGTGCTCACGGTTCCGGGTGAGATTTTCGATATGGAGTTGCGGCCTTGGACCCCTGCCCCCAGAACGATGAAGGGGACGCGACCATCCAGCGCCATCAATGCGCGGCCCAGGGCCGAGATGTCATGGTTGGGGCGGATGAAATTTGCCAGCGAGACAACCACCACATCGAAATTCTCGGCGATCCGATCAGCGAAGGATTCCCCCAGAGTTTTGAGCAGCTTGGATAGGTTTCCATAAGCCGACTGGTCGGGGATCTTCTGGAACAGCTTTGCCGGGGCTTCGGCATGGATGATATTGCCACGGTTGCCAGTCAACTGATGCGACGGCAGCAAGCCCTGCAGGCTGTGCATAACCGTCGGCTGCACCCCCAGAAGATGTGGTATTCCTATCGCGGGACGGTGCGTCGCAAGACCGGCCGCGTGGAACAGGATACGTTTGGCGGTCGTCGTCGTGATGGCCGGCTTCACAGGAGCTTGTAGGGTCATGGAGGCCATCTCAAATGCGGCTATCTACCTTATCGCCTAGGCTGGCCGCAAGTTCAAGCAGCTGACGCTGATTTGCAATCGGGTTGGGAACCGTGCTGAACTTGCCCCTCACGTCGAAGCCACAGACATTTTCCATCCACATGATGTCATCGCGATGGCGCTCGATATGCTGCTCGATCAGCTTGGCATCCAGACCGAATTTTGTCTGGCCGACGTGTCGCAGGGATTCCTGCATCTGGTCGCGGATACGGTTCCGCATGGCCGTGGGCAGCGCCGGTGCAGTAAAGCGATTGAAGGCGTAAAGTGCACCCAATGCCTCGGCGCTCATCGACTCGTTCTTGGATATTTCGGCCCGAGGTGGTACCTCAGTGCCCAGCACGTGCGCGAAATCGGCCACGATGTCACCATTATGCAGATCGACACGGTCGAAGCGGCGCCAGATGATATCGCCGGAAGCGAATTCCGCCAGCACTTTCTCGAAGCGTTTGCGATAGTCTGGGGCGGGGATAACGAAGCGTCGCTGGCCGGTCTTCAATCGCTGCTGGAACTGACTCGAGGCCAGTGAAGCCAGCGGACGGAGATAGGCGATGGCGACAACCCGCTGGAAATGGGCGCGCAGCTTCGCAACCAGTTTTCCGAATTCCTCGGCGTCCAGACGATCGACGATGATTTCACCTGAAAAAATGATGCTTTTTTGGGGTTTCAACGACTGTTCGAACTGCTGTTTGAAATCTGTAAAATGATGATTTAACTTGAAAAAATTCCATCCGCGCCACTCGATTTCAGGAAGCTGATCGGGCTTGCGAGAAAAGGCAAAGCAAATGGCAGGACCGTGGTTGCTGCCCCGAAGCTTCGCATATGCTAGGTCGGTCGTTTCGAAGCCGGCGAATGCGCTCTGGATGGAACTTGAACCTGTCTTGGGCATCCCGAGGTGAAGATAGCAAGTTTTCATATGACGTAAATCCGGATTTTTCTTTGCGTGCGTAAGGGAACGACTTGGTCGCTAATAGATATTTATCGTCACAATCAAGATCTTTCCAGCGCCAATTGCTTCATCATTAATGCCCATTGCTACCCGCTATGAGTGATGCGGAGACATCTTCCTCAATAATATCATCCTCGCCGCAATCATCATCTTCTGGATCTTAAGTTAATAGGAAAATACCCTAGGTGATGAACCGCGGCGCCCCGGCGATTGCACCAAGCTGGTCTCCGGCTCGACCAAGGCCGAACAGCGCCTTGGCTGGACGCCGGGACGATCGACGATGAACCAGATGATCGCGGATGCCTGGACCTGGCACCAGACCGGACACTACGACAAGTAAGGTTCCGCTGCTGCCGCGGGCCCGGTTTCCCCGGGCCCGCCCGCCCTGCGGCCGTTTCGCCGCAAGGATGCGATCCGCTTCCCTGCGGACAGGGCCAGGATCGGATGCAGGATCTGCCGTTTTGGGCGGCAAGACGAGGTTTCGCGCCGCATCCTGCCTGTCAAACGCGCAGAAATCGCCCCGACTGTCATCCGGCCGTCACCATGGCTATCGCAAGATCGCCGAGCTTTCCGCATACGGCCTGGACTGTCTGGGAAAGCATGTCCGCTCGTGCCCCGGCCCTGCGCGCCCCCTGATGGAAGGAACACCATGCCCCACCGTGATCGGCGAGTTCACGCAAGGAGCCGGCGCAGGGGTTGTGCTGCGGAAACCCCAGAGAGTAGAGAGTAAAAAATTTCCCAAGTTGTTTAGTCGAAATGTTGCCTCCACCTCCCCCCGTGGCTTCAGGCCCCCGCCATAGATGCGTTAGATCATGAAACATCAGTCCCAGCCCCTTTTCTCCCTCGACCGGGAAAGCACCGCCTCCGGCCTGCGCGCCGCCGCGTCCTCCGCCCTGCTGGTCGCTTCCGCAGACATGGCCGAGGCCCGCAGCCTCGCCCTTCCCGTGACGCTCATCGAGGTGTCCAGGTCGCAGGACGGGATCACCTTCCGGCCCGATGCGGGAACGGGCGCGGGGACTGACCTGGCCCTCGCCCAGGTCATGCTGGTGGCGATCGGCTGCCTGCCGCTGTCCAGCCGGGGGCGTGACGAGTTGGCCCGGATGGGGGCCTTCTGGGAGGAGCGGACGGGCGGTCCCGCGCCCCAATCCCTGGCGGTCCGGGGCGAAGACCTGCCGTCGCGCCGCCTGGCGGTGCTGGAATGGCTGGTCCTGCAGATGTCGGACGAGCGGCAGACCGCCGCGGTCCGGTCGACGCGGCTGATGCGGGAACTGGGGCTTCTGCGCCGGCAGCATGAGGAAACCCAGGCGGGGTTTCGCGACCTGGAGATGTTCCTCTATCGCAATGTCTCGCAGAAACGGATGCTGGACATCACCCTGTCGCCCATCGCCGGCCAGCTGCCGCTGACCTTGCGCGGCGGAGCGCAACTGGTTCAACGCCTGCCCGGCGCCAGTGCCGGGCTCAGCGACATTTCCATCCATATCGCCAACGAGACCCCGCCCGCCGACGGCATTCTCCATGCCAGCCTGTCCAGTCTGGAGGGCGGCGATACGCTGGCGATCTGGGAAGTGCCGGCGAACACGCTCCGCCATGGCTGGCTGCGCCTGTCGCTGGAGCGCGCCCTGGGGCCCGACGCGGTGACGCTGGTGCTGTCGGTCAGCTATCAGGGCAGCAGCACCGTCAAGCTGTCCAATTCGGTCCAGCATCCCGAGCAGCGCTTCTGGGCGCAAATGGGCGATCATTCCACGCCCAATGTACCGGCGCTGCAGATCTGGCGTTGGATCGCGGGCGCCAGCGCGCCCCTGGCGGCCACGGCGATCCTGCCGGTCGGCGGCAAGAACCGCCTGCGCCGGGTTCTGGGCGAGACCCTCACCACCGCCCGGGACATGAATGATTCCAATCAGATGCTGAGGCTGCAGCCGAATACCTCGGCGCTCTTGGTCCATGTGCTGGAGGAGCGCTTGGCGGGCGCGATCCTGTCGGGTGTCGCCTTACCCGGGGCGCGCCATGTCTATGCCGACGTGCGCACCTATCACGCCGATGCCCCGCCCGTCGAATACCAGATCGCCCTGGCGCCGCATTCGGCCCATCGCCCCCATGACGGCGAGGTTCCCGCCTTCAGGCCGCAATTCGCCTCGGACTGGATCCGCCTTGCCCCGCAGGAGGACGGACAGGTTCACCTGATCCTGCCGGAACCGCTGGATCAGCCCTGCGACGTCTACATGCTGACCCGCCTGCCCAAGGGGGTGCTGAACAATCACTTCGGCTGGTCGACCTTTGCAAACCTCACCCTGCAATACTGACCGGGGACCGGACATGCCTGATACCCAGTTGCTGACGCTCGACGGCGATCCGCTGCGCGCGGACAGCCCGCGCATTGCGGTCGTCGTGCCCATCTTCCGCCACTCTGTCCTGTTGTCCGAGGCGATCGACAGCGTGCTGGAGCAGCGCGCGCCCTTTTCCATCACCATCGTCCTGGTCAATGACGGCTGCCCCCATCGCGAGACCGAGCAGGTCTGCCGCGACTATGCGATGGCCTATCCCGACCGCATCACCTATCTGCGCAAGCCCAATGGCGGGCTCAGCGACGCCCGCAATCACGGCATCCGCCATGCCCTGACGGCATGGCCCGGCGTCGAGGCGATCTACATGCTGGATGCCGACAACCGCCTGCGGCCCGATGCCCTGGGCAATGCCATGGCCGCCTTGGAAGCAGACCCGCAGATCGGCTGGATCTATCCCAATATCGACATGTTCGGCCTGCAATGGGCCGGCGATTACGGCGGCGATTATTCCCTGCTGATCCATACCGTGATGAATGTCTGCGAGGCGGGCAGCCTGATCCGGCGCGCGGTGTTCGACGCCGGTGTCTTCTTCGACACCGCGTTCAAATCCGGCTTCGAGGACTGGGATTTCTTCCTCACCGCCGCCGAGGCCGGTTTCCGCGGCAAGAACATCGACAATTTCGGCTTCCTCTACCGCAAGCGCGCCGAATCCATGCTGGCCGATTCCGAGCGCGACGCCGAGGCCATCCGCAGCGTGATGCGGCAGAAGCACAAGAAACTGTTCGGCCCGCGGGGCCTGCTGACGCTGGAACAGCGGGAAGCCCCGCGCTATGCGATCTATCTCAGCGACCGCGATGAAGTCCTGCTGACCACCGATCCCGACCTGGGCCACGAACGCTGCGTGCCGGCCGCCGAATACGAGGATCTGTGGTGGCGGACCCAGACCGACAACTCGCATCACCATGCCCCGCCGCTGCTGGTCATGACCCATTCCAGCGTCCTGGAACAGCTTCGCCAGGCCAAGCTGCTGCATGGCCTGCTGTGGACCATGGAACGGCGGCTGGCGCAGAAGCCCTTCGTCGCCCTGGAACTGCAATCCCACGAAAGCGAGCGGATCACCTGGACCGAGGAAGACATCCAGGGCAAGCGCGAGCTGGGCGCCGCACTTCTCATGATCCGTCCGCAGCTGCTGCCCGAGATCGCCCGCGACACCTCAATCGCCTGGGCCTCGGGCATCGCCTCGCGGCCCTGCAGCCTGCCTTCGCTGGTCCTCGGCTTCGCCCTCTGCGAGCAGTTCTTCAGCAAGGACGTGCCGCCCTACCGCTCTGCCGCGCATGATTTCGTCGCCTTCGCCTCGCGGCTGCGCGCCTCGCCGATGCGCGCGGCGCTGGCGCAGAAATGGGACTGGCGCCATCCCGACATTCCCTGGCGCTCGCGCACGCACGAGATCACGCGCGTCCCCACCCTGGCCGAGGCGGCCTATCCGCGGGTGCATCGCGATGGCCGCGACATGGGCTTCGTGCTGCCGCTGGTCGAATTCGGCGGCGTGGAACGGGTCGCCCTCAACACCGCGCGGGCCATGAAGCGCGCCGGCTGGCGCCCGCACCTGTTCGTCGTCGACGCCAAAAGCTGCCAGTTCAGCGCGGAATGGCACGAGACCTTCGACAGCGTCACCTTCCTGGCCGACGACGGTTTCGCCACCTGGGGCCAGGCCGGTTCCAGCTATCTGGGCACCGACGTCCCCGACTGGTCGCGATGGGGCGACCAGAGAAACGCCACGGCGATGCTGGCCTGGCTCGATGTCGTCATCAACTTCCACGGCGGCGCCATCTCGGGGCTGATGGGCCGGCTGAAGCGCTTCGGGGTCAAGACCGCGCTGTCCCTCCACCTGAACGACCACAGCCCGTTCAAGCGGCTGGTCGGAAACACCTATCTCGGCCTTGCCTTCGAACATGCCTATGACCTGTTCCTGCCCTGCTCGGGGCAGTTAGCGGACTGGTGCCACGCCATGGGCGTGCCCGAGGAAAAGGTCATCCCGCTGCTGAACGCGCCCAGCTTCGACCTGCCCGAGGATTCGGCGCAGCGGCTGGACGCGCGGCGGTCCGGCGAGAACCGCCCCGACAGGCTGCGGGTCATCTATCTGGGCCGGCTCGACCAGCAGAAGGGGCTGGAGCGGCTTATCAGCATCATCGATTCCTCGCGCTCGGAATCGCTGCCCATCGACTGGCGCCTGATCGGCAAGCAGGTGGTGACCCATGGGGGGATGCGCCTGCCCTCGCGCATCGCCCGGATGATCGAACCGCCGATCACCACCCCGGAAGGCCTGGCCGAGGCCCTGGAATGGGCGGATGTCTTCGTCCTGCCGTCCTATTTCGAGGGCCTGCCGCTGACCATCCTGGAAGCCATGCGGTCCGGGGTCGTGCCCATCGCGACCGATGCGGGCGCGGTCTCCGAGGTGGTCCAGAGCTGGCAGAACGGCGTCGTCCTGTCGCAGAGCGACACCGTCGACGAGGCCATGGCCGCGCTGCGGCGCCTCTGCTTCGATCCGGATCTTCTGCACAAGCTTGCGCATCAGGCGAGGCTTGATATGCGGGGGCGCGACTGGGACGGCGCGGTGCGCCCGGTGATCGAACGGCTGGAGACGATGCTTGCGGCCGGTGATCGAACGGCTGGAGACGATGCTTGCGGCCGGCGGGAAGAAGGCCTGAGGAATAAAGACCATGAATGAAGAACGTTACCCGGCCCTCTACGCGCCGAAGGACGGCTATGTGTTCGTCGTGACCTATGGCCGCTCGGGATCGACGCTGACGCAAAGCCTGCTCAATGCCATACCGGGATACAGCATTCGCGGGGAAAACGGGAATCTGACGTATTTTCTTTCCCGGGCGATCCATCTGGTTGCAAAGCACGATATGTATACGTGGCGGCGCGAAGACCTCGCCAAAGAGCCGCAGGAACGCCGTGCCTATCTGAAGAACATCCTGGGACAGCCCTATGACCCCTGGGCCGGAGCGGAAAGCGTAGAGCCGGAGGATTTTCGTCTTTCGCTGATGAACCTTTTTGCCGAAAAAGTTCTCAAGCCCGAGACGGGGTGTCGGGTAAGCGGCTTCAAGGAAATCAGGCTGCACGAGGATCCCAACTTCTTTGAGAGTCACTTGGACTATCTGCGTGACAGCTTTCCAAAGACCCGCTTCCTTTTCCAGACCCGGAACCATGACGCGGTTTCCAGATCGAGCTGGTGGGCGAACAAGCCCAAGCACGTCGTATACAAGCAGCTGAAGCAGGCGGATGAAATGTTTTCGGAATATTCCCGGAAAAATCCCGATATCTGCTTCACGATCAGCTACGAGAAATACGCCGAGGGAATCGATTACGCCCGGGAGATTTATAACTTTCTGGGCGAGGATATGTCGGATGACGCGATCGGAGCGACGTTGGGCCAGAAACTCCGGCATTGATCTGATCGCGGAAGCCTTAATTCACACGTTGTAGATGCCCGCTGAAAGATCAGGCGGCCTCTTATCGGGAACAAACATGACGACAGCTCTCGTTCACTTCAATCATTCCTTTCAGGGAAATCAGACCACCTGGCCAAGCATGAGGACGTCCAGCTGGAAGCCGAATTATGGCGACATGCTGGTCTGTGCCGCTCTGCTTCGCCAAGTGGAGCTGGATGACACGGTCCGCGTCGGCTTTCCCAGGACGCTGGAACAGCCGGTGTCGCGGGCATTGATCCGGGGTTCGACCTATCTTCATAACAGGTTCGATTTTGAAGGGGCAAACCAGACCCTGGACAGTATCGATGCGCCGTTGACCATTGTCGGCCTGGGGGCGCAGAATTCCGAAAGCGACGTGTCCTTCCTGGACCAGAATGCAGGCGCCCGGGACTTCATTGCCCGCCTCTCCGAACGGTCGAACTCGATTTCGGTGCGCGGAGAATTTACCGCCGCCGTCGTCGAGCGGCTGGGCGGAAAGAATATTCGGCTGACGGGCTGTCCGTCGGTGTTCTACACGCTCCAATGCCCGCAGGTTGAAGTAAGCCCGTCCCTGGCCTCATCCGAGCGCCGGATTGGCGTTTCCATTCATACCGGCCTGCGCAAAAGCATCTATTGCGCCACTCCGACAGAGGCACGAAAAGCGCATGTCGACGCGATCCGGTATGGCATCGACGAATGCAGCGCCCTTTACCTCTTCGAGCAGGGGGTAAAAGCGGAATTCGACGTTGCCGACGCCGACCTGCCCATGACCCAGCGTCTTGCCGCCGCGCAAGAGATCGTCGAGCGCATTGCCCCTGACGGCCGGCTTACCCCGGAAGAACTGATCGCCCACATGGTGAGCGTCACCAGCATCGAGGAATGGCTGGCTCGCGCGGCCGAACTGGACGCCATCATAGGCTTCCGCTTCCACGGCAATATGGTGGCCCTGCTGCAGGGAAAACCCTGCTATTATTATGTCTATGACTCGCGCATCCGCGAGTTTTGCGAACTCTATGCGCTTCCTTATCAGGACGTGCGAGATCCCTGGGTCTCGCCCGCCGAGGCGATCCTGTCCCATTCCTGGGACAAGACCAATGCGGCCTTGCGGCGCTGCCATGCCGAGATGCAGGCCTTCTTCAAGGAAAACGGCTACCAGATCCGCGCAGCGGTCGAGGCGTGAGCATCTTCCCTCTGCGCGACCTTGCCTCTTGCAGGCCTCTCTTCCGGAGCCAATACCGCCATGCCCTTCATCCAGCATAACGGCAAACGCGTCCTCTTCATCCATATCCCGAAGGCCGGGGGCACCTCGGTCGAGACCTGGATGAAGGGCATCGCGCCGCTGCGGCTGTTCTCGATGGGGATCCCCCATGCCAGCCGCTGCACGCCGCAGCACTATCGCGCCCAGGATATCCGGGCGCTGCTGGGCGAGGGGTTCTTCGACCTCGCCGTGACCATCGTGCGCAACCCCTATGACCGGATCGCCAGCGAATACCGGATGCGCGCCGAGCTTGCCAAGGAAAGCTTCTGGAAGGGGCTGCCCGCCTTCTCGCCCTGGATCGAGGAGAACCTAGACCGCCAGCAGCGCGACAGGTTCCATCTGGACAACCACCTGCGCCCGCAATGGGAGTTCCTGGGCAACGACGTCGAGGTGTTCCGGCTGGAGGACGGCCTGGCCGCGCCGCTGGCGCGCCTCGCCGATGTCCTGGGCGTGGCGCCCCCCGAGACGCCCCCGCACGAACTGCGCAGCGCGCCTCAGGAGATCGTCTGGGATGTGGCCGACCGGATCCGCGTCCAGACCCACTACGCCAAGGATTTCGAGCGGTTCGGCTACCATCGCCAGGATAGCCGAAGACTCGGGTGACTCCCCAATCCTTCAACCGCTGCCAGGAGAAATCGCCTACTGTCCGTGCCATGCGTGCCTCCTGTTTGCGTTGGCCAACTGACGTAACCGTTTGCCGCATAAGGTGTTCCCACTAAAGATCGGCACCGTCGGGAACATTGGCGGGCGGTCGGTGTTCTGGGGTCCCATTGCATGGAGGACGCCGCTTATGCCGGTAGACGGACAGCAACAGCACAGGTCATCAGATACCGTTCGCAACAGGTCCGAAACGAAAACGGATCGTTCGGCAGGCGAGGCTGGCGCACCTGTCGACATGGACTACTATCGGAAGTCCAAGCAAGTAGGAGCGCGGCTGACACTTGGCGCCTGGGCCCCCGCGCTCGTGCTGCTGGCATTGATCGCTATGGCGAGCCTGTGGTTTCTGGTTGGCTGAGCAACGACAGTTCCCTCAACAATAACGGAATCAGTTGCAGGAATGGTATGCACGAATGTCAGATCGAACAGCTAAACGATTTGGGTAGGGCAAAATCGTCCGACGCATTGCTCGGCAGAGGAGCCAGCGTCTCAAACATATCCTGGCTCAGCCGTTCCCGCGTTCGAACATTAATGATCGTGTAACGGCGGTGAACCCGGACTGGTTTGGCCCATCGGTCGTGCCAGCGCAACGATATGGGCGCTAACGTGCTTTCCGGAATGGGTGGGGGGACCTGATAGGTCAGACCAGTACGCGAATATGGCGTAGCTGGCCCCGTTCTGTCTGCGTCACAACATCGGCCGTCCACCGGTCACCTCATAGAGAGCGCCAGTGGTATAGCTCGACTCGCTCGATGCAAGCAGGACATAGGTCGCCGCAAGTTCGGCGGGCTGCCCTGGCCGTTTCAGCGGAGTGTCCTTGCCGAAGTTCCTTACCTTCTCTTCCGGCATGGTCGACGGGATCAGCGGCGTCCAGATGGGCCCCGGAGCCACTGCATTGACGCGGATGCCCCGATCCGCCAGCAGCCCCGCGAGCCCTGCCGTGAAATTCGCGATCGCCCCTTTGGTTGTGGCATAGGCCAGCAAGGTTGCCGAAGGGCTTGTGGCGTTGATCGACGAAGTGTTGATGATCGCAGCGCCCGGTTTCATGTGCTTTACCGCCTCTTGGCAGAGGTAAAACATCGAATAGATGTTGGTCCTGAAGGTCAGGTCCCATTCCTCGGTGCTGATATCCTCGAACTGCTCGAATGTTGCCTGATGAGCGGCGTTATTGACCAGAATGTCCAGCCGGCCCAGCTCCTCCACGGCCTTGCCAATCAGAGATCTGGCATAATGTTCGTCCGAGATGTCGCCCCGCGCCAGAACAGCCTTCCGCCCGGCCTTTTCCACCCAGCGGGCGGTGTCCTGCGCATCCTCGTCTTCTTCCAGATAGTTGATGACGATATCCGCGCCTTCCCGCGCGAAGGCAATGGCGACTGCCCTCCCGATGCCTGAATCTCCGCCGGTAATGATTGCTACGCGGTCCTTGAGCCGATCATTGCCGCGATAGCTCTCCTCACCATGATCCGGTTGCGGATCCATCTGGCCGGTATAACCGGGCATGTCCTGCTGTTGTTCGGGCAGCGGAGGCTGGACGTGCTTCTTCTGCGGATCATCCTGCATTTTTTACTCCTGTTCAAATGCTGCTTCACCTCGACAAGAGATGCGGCATCAATTCTAAACGTTGGGGCACTCGTGCCGCTTGAGACACTCGCTTTCCTGGTTTTGCCTGCACGGGAGCCGGTGCAAATGACATGTCCGCGCATTTACAACTGGTGCAACAGGAACCGGTGCCTGTTGTTCCCGATAAAGCAACAAAATCGCTGATTTTTCTCTTTGTCCTATTGGCGAGCAGATTCCGAATGACTGAAATGCATCGGCAGAAGCTGGCTCTCGGCATGGTGCCGGCCAGCGCCACGGAAACGGTCCTGACTGCTGCTATCTCGGCACGGAAGAGGCACCGGTGACGGCCTTTCGGCTGGCGCGCGCGGCCTAGTCATCGTGCCGATGATTTCACGCTCAACCGGTTGCCCCACAAGATCCAGAGCCGGTGAGGATTTTTACGCCATCTTTGTCTGCATCATGGTCGACGCTGGGGGATCGAGATCGTCAACAAGATGCTCTTCGGACCACGTGTCGCGTTTTACAGTTACGATCACGCAATTCACCCCACAGAACGTACGACTGAAGGCGGAAGACTTCCGGATCGAAAAGACGCAAAACAATGAAGCGCGATTTCAAGGTTGTCGACGTTTTCTCGGCGAGTGAGACAGCCGCCGCGCTGGTGCGGTCCCGATCGCCACGCCAAGCTAGCATGCGGCGATCTGGCATTCAGCGATGAAGACAACTTGACTTTGTATAGGTCAGGGTTCCTATACTTAGGCAGGTTTTCGCTTATCATGGTTTATTGTCATGCCCCATAAATCCACCCCGCGCATCTTCCGTCCTGCCGTTTCGCCCCATGAATGGGCGGTGATCCTGACCGTTCTCGGCACCTACCGCCACAACAAGGATTTCCGGAAAATCCATGATCGCTTGACCGACGAAGCAGCGAAAGCGGGAATCAAGGTTCCACAGGGCTTGTCCCAGGTCGGCCAGCACTGACGAAGGCGCGTGGGCGGCGCCCGCAGACGACGGGAACATATGCCCGCCCCCCAAGTTACAGGCATGGAGGTTTGACCCATGACCAGAGAACGACCGAAGCAGCACAACCCAGCGACCGATCCCGAGCGGGAGAATGGCCAGGGTAAACATGAGGGCGTCCCGCACGATCCGAAAGAGTTCGACACGCTCAATCCGGCCAAGCAGAAAGACATTCGGCAAGATGCCGACAATCCCGTCGAGCCGGGTGGCCGGAAGCCCGACACTGCCATGTGCGAGAACCGGGACCGGCCAGGAATGGTCGATAAGAGCGAAGACTGCTGACTCAACCCATGGAAGCAAGCCGGGCCCGGCCGGTCTCGCGCCTGCTCCGGGGTGCCGTTTCAAACTTCGCAAGTAGGCGGAACAAGGCGACTTGTTTGGCGTTCTTGTCGCGATGCAGCATCTGACGCCCCGCATCGCCATTTTTTTTGTAATTGCCTGAACAAGCGCTTTGGGAGGGAAATTCTTCCACTGCATCATCTATCTGTTCGTAAGCGGGAAGCGGAGACCGTTCAGGCCTTGTAGTTCCATGGCATGAGAGCGTCGATGTTTGCGCTTTGCCATTGATTGGCAATGCGCTCCAAGGTCTGGGTCAGCCACACGACGGGGACGACGCTGTTCATTTTGCAGGTCTGCAAGAGCGTGGAGATGGAGGCCCATGTCCGACCGCCGCCATCTGACCCGGCGAACAGGCTGTTCTTCCTCGTGATGGTCATCACCCGTTCATTCTGCCCATGTCGGGCAATTTGTTGAGGTTGACCTGCCCCCCGGAATGTCCCTCGCTTTGATGTAGGGTTTGCTTCACCGCGAAGGAGCAGACGATATGAGGAAAAGCCGCTTCACCGAGGCGCAGATCATCGGAATGATCAAGGAACAGGAGGCCGGCATGGCGACAGCGGAAGTCTGTCGCCGTCATGGCCTGAGCCCCGCAACGTTCTACAAGCTCAAGGCCAAGTATGGCGGCATGGACGTGTCTGATGCGCAGCGGCTGAAGACGCTGGAGGACGAGAACGGCAAGCTGAAGCGTCTGCTGGCGGACGCGATGCTGGACAACATCGTGCTGAAGGATCTTCTGGGAAAGCCCTGACGACACCGAAGGTGCGGCGGGAGGCAGTGCTCAGGGCGATGCGGGATCATGATATCTCGCAACGCCGGGCCTGCATCCTGATCGGTGTCGATCCGAAGACGGTGCGGCGCGAGCGTCCACCCGACAATCCGGAGATCCGCAAGGCCATGCAGGAGATCGCAGCCGTGCGCCGTCGGTTCGGCTATCGGCGGATCGGGCTGTTGCTGGAGCGTAAAGGCATGCTGATGAAACCGAAGAAGCTGTATCGTCTCTACCGCGAAGAAGGGCTGTCGGTCCGACGCAGGCGGGGCCGCAAGCGCGCCCGCGGCACACGCACGCCGATGCCGCCGGCCCTGATACCGAACCAGCGCTGGTCGCTGGACTTTGTGGCGGACACGTTCGGGGCGTCACGCAAGTTCCGCATCTTGGCGGTGATCGACGATTGCTGCCGCGAGAACCTGTGCCTGATCGCCGACACCAGCCTCTCGGGCGCGAGGGTGGTGCGCGAGTTGGATGCACTGGTGCGGATCTATGGCAAGCCCACCTGCATCGTAAGCGACAACGGCACCGAGTTCACCAGTCGGGCCATCCTGAAGTGGGCAGACCAGAACAACGTCACCTGGCACTATATCGACCCCGGCAAGCCGCAGCAGAACGCCTTCATCGAAAGCTTCAACGGCAGCCTGCGCGACGAGTTGCTAAACGAGGAGATCTTTGACACCCTCGAAGACGCCCGCCGCAAGGTCGCACTCTGGCGCTACGACTATAATGCCGTCAGGCCGCATTGCTCGCTCGGCAACCTGACGCCCCTCGAAGCGCGCCGCGCGCTTGCGCTACCTGATGGCTCCGCGACCGGCGCGCTTGTCATGAAACCACCCGCCGACTACCAATCTCAAACCCGCAGACTCTCGTTATGATCGACGGAACAAAGGGGGGCAGGTCAGGCCGCTTAACATGAGCACCCGACCGGAACGAAACCGGGACAGGTCCAGATGCCGTCGGGGGGCAGTCACAGCATCAACGCCCCCTGAGTGCGGGCGGCTAGACGGGTCTAAAACGACGGCCCCGCGACAAAGGGTCAGATCATTGAACGCCCTTCCTTGCGGGCCTTGCGCATCTCGCCGAAGAAGGCGCGGGCGATGACCGCCAGCACCCCGGCGACGATCACCGGCCAGATCAGGACATAGAAGGTCAGAAAACTGGTGGACATGATGCGGTCTCCTCAGGATTGTGCAGGTGATTTGTCAAAGCGGCCGGTTTCCTCGGCGATGCGGGCAAAGTCGAAACGCTCGGTCGTGGTCAGCGAAATGCCGACGCAAAGAACCGTGCTGATTGCATAGGCCAGCAGCGAGGCCGTCAGCACCGGGTAAAGATGCAGAAAGCCCATGCCGAAGGGCAGCACCGCCATCGCGACCACGACAGCCGCCGCGATCCCAACCCGCAGGCCGAAAAAGCCGAAGGCCATCAGCCCGGCAATGACGCCGACACCGATCACCGCCAGCAGGTCGGTCAGGATCGCGACCGGCCCGCTCAGCGCGATCCAGCCGAAACGGACCGGAAAGAACACCGCCAGCGCCGTCAGCACCGCCGCGGAAAAGGCCGTATTGGACACCCGGTTCCAATAGAAGCTGGCGATCACCGGAAAGACCAGCGCCCCCCAGATCGCGCCAACCAACACCAGCAGTTCAAGAATGTTCAGCCGGTTCGACGCGATATAGACGGCGGTACCGGTGGCCAGAATCATCGTCAACCGCCCGATCAGCAGCATCACCCGGGGCTTTGCCTGACCGGGCCGGGCGATGTTGCGGCCATATACATCTGTCATCATGATCGAGGACAGGGCCGACAAATCACTGTCTGCGGTCGAGGCCATCGAACCGATCACCATGATGAAGAACAAGCACAGGATGCCGACATTCAAATAGGTGGCGGCCAGTTGCGGCACCAGATTGTTGACGTCGCCATCCATCGGCTCGACACCCAGATACAGCGCCAGAACGCCCAGCATTCCAACGCCGATCACCGTCGCGCCGTAACCCACGGTGGCGGTGACGAAGGTCTGCTTGATCTTGTCCTCGCGCACGGCGAACAGGCGCTGCGCGATGGTCTGGTTGCCGATGGCATAGGCCAGAACGGCGGCAATATAGGGCGCGCCTTGATTGAGGAACGCCTCGGACGAAAAGAAACTCTGCTGCTGGGCAGACAGATTGATAGCGCCGGTCTCGAAGATGGCGGGACCGCCGGCGGCGAAGAAGATGACCGGAACGATGACAACGACCGCGCCCAGCATCGCGCAGACCTGCAGAAAATCAGTCAGGATCGAGGCCCGGATGCCCGACCACAGCGTGTACAGCAGCACCCCCGTCGCGATCAGCAGGATGCCGGTCGAGAAAGATAGCGGCGACAGCATCGCGATCAGCGCCCCGCCCGCGATGAAGTTCGACGTCAGGCTGAGCAGGCTACCCAGAATGTTCGACCCTGCGAGGATCAGTTGGCTGGATCGCCCGTGGCGCACATGCAGGATTTCCGCCAGCGTATGGGCGCGCGGAGCAAGGCTGCGGATACGTCGCCCGAAGGGATAGATGAACAGGATCATCAGCGCCCCCCACAGCCCGTAATGGATCGGCCCGGAGACGCCATAGGTATAACCCGAGGTGGCCGAGGCATAAAGCGACGAGGCCCAAATCCAGGTGGCGGTCATCGACGCCGCCGAGATACCGAAGCCAACGCGGTTGCCTGCGGTCATGTAATGGTCGGCGTTTTCCTGTTTGCGCCCGATCGACAGGGTGATGAGGAAGGTCACGCCGAAAAAGAGAATGAGAAGAAGAAGGGTGAGCGGTGTTCCAAGTTGTTGAAGTTGCATTGCACCTGTAGCCGGTTGTTGACATCGAGGCGGACCGAAACACACGACAGCAGGCGGGCAGCCAAAGGCTGCACGTCACGGACCGCAGGGTTTTTTCATTGCTCTGCCCTGGCCTGATCGGCGGCGAAGCATTCAGGAGTGCCACGGGTTTCGCCCGGCGGCACTCACAAAATCGGGAGGTTGACTTGAGGGTCTTTTAACCTTTTGCCCCGATTGTGCAACCCGATGGGCATCATCCCTTGGTTATAGGGTCCGCCAAACTGCCCGAAATGCAGGCCTGCCGGGGTCAGTCTCGCTGAACAGAACAGGGCAGATTTCTTGGCCGCTGCCCGACGGGACGCTGCAACTGATCGCCGAACCGCGCTGCGACGGAACCCCAAACGATTCAGGGTTCAGTAAAAATGCTTTAGCAACTTCTGTGGTTGCCGCCCATTGAGCGAGTAACGCGCGAAAGTTGGTGATGCCCTAAAAGGCGGCATATCAAGGCGGTGTTCAGACGCTGTCAATTCTCAGCCGAGAAAGGGATATGCCACATGTCAGGCTCTACCATCACCCATCTGCCCGATCCATCGGGATTTTCCTCCGACCCGTTGACCGATCTGGTGCGCGACGGGGCGCGGCAGTTGATCCGTCAGGCTGTCGAAGCCGAACTGGCGGTCCTGCTTGAACGCCACGCGGCCGACAGGCTGGAAGACGGTCGCGCCCGGCTGGTCCGGCATGGGCATCTGCCCGAGCGTGAGGTGCTGACCGGCATCGGCCCGGTGTCGGTGAAGGTGCCTCGCGTTCGGGATCGTGGGGCGGGCGAGGACCGGATCAGTTTCACGCCAAGCATTTTGCCGCGATACCTGCGCAAGACGAAATCGGTCGCAGAACTGCTGCCATGGCTTTATCTCAAGGGCGTGTCGACCGGGGATTTCAGCGAAGCCCTGGCGGCGCTGCTCGGTCCGCAGGCGCAGGGTCTGTCGGCGGCGACGATCTCGCGGCTGAAAGCCGACTGGTGGAACGACTATGAAGCCTGGCAAAGGCGTGACCTCGGCATGCGCCGCTTCCTCTGCATCTGGGCGGATGGGGTTTATTTCAAACCCCGGATGGCCGAGGAGAAACAGTGCGTTCTGGTGATCGTCGGTGCCGATGAATATGGCCGCAAGGAGCTGCTGGCCATGACAGACGGCTTCCGCGAAAGCACGCAGAGCTGGCGGGAATTGCTGCTCGATCTCAAACGCCGTGGCCTGAAACAGGATCCGAAGCTTGCCATCGGTGACGGCGCTCTCGGCTTCTGGGCTGCCTTGCGTGAGGTGTTCGCTACGACACGGGAACAGCGTTGCTGGGTCCACAAGACCATGAACGTGCTCAACGCGCTGCCGAAATCGCTGCAGGTCAAGGCCAAGGGGCATCTGCATGACATCTGGCTGGCCGAGACGAAGGTCCAAGCCAACGCCGCCTTCGATTATTTCATCGAAACCTATGGGGTCAAATACGAAAAAGCGCTCGCCAAGCTGGTCAAGGACCGCGATGCGCTGCTCACCTTCTATGACTTCCCGGCCGAGCATTGGAAACACATCCGGACGTCAAACCCGTTCGAAAGCACCTTCGCCACCGTCCGGCATCGGACCAGACGAACCAAGGGCTGCCTGAGCCGCAAGACCGGGCTCGCCATGGCATTCCGACTGATGATGTCCGCGCAGAAGAAATAGCGCAAGCTCGACGGTCAGAACCGCCTGCCGGAAATCATCCAGGGGATTGAATTCCGCGACGGCCTCCGCCACCTTCAAGCCGCCGCCTGAGCAGGCGTCACCAACTTCTGCGCATATCTCCCATTGAGCAAGGCCTCTTCTCTTGGGGCAGGTGATCGAGTGCGGTCTTCTGTCAGGCCTGTATTATGTGCGGCAATTTTCAGAAGCCGCTGGCCGGGATGGTGATCAGCGAAGCGGGTCCACATCTGTGTCTCGAGCTCGGTTGCTCGCAGTTGCTATCTGGTTTTCCCGATCCGGATCGTTTCGATCTTTTGCCCATGGAGTCGTCGGCTTCTTACACCTCTTCGCCCTGTGCCGAATGCGTGCGCTACGTTCAAGCCGTGTGGGCAGGTCGCCGATCCGTGTCCAGTTGCCGCCACCGAAAACCCCGTTCTTGCGATAGATGCCGTTGAAGTTGCTGTTGCCGTCACCGTAGACGCGACCGGCCGAGCCGGTGGCCCAGTCCAGATCGGCAAACAGCTGGACGCGGGTCTCATGGGCCGGCCCGACCTCCGCCATCAGCAACGCCACGAGGCGCGCGATCGGGATCAACCGGGTAGAGCCCTGCCAGTTCACGATCACATCATCCGCAAGGTTGGATTGCGGAAGGTTCAGAGTGGTAACTCCGGCCATCAGATCACCTCAATGGTCAGGGGGGCGTTGATCGGGCCAGGCACGCCATCAGCGTTCTGTGGCTCGAGCCACAGATAATGGGTGCCGGCGTCGAGACAGGCGGCGGTTTCGAGATTGAGAAGGATGTCGCTGACGGCTCCGTCGAAGGCTGCGTCGGCGGAGAATTCTAAGGTATCGTTGCCGGTGACGGCTTGAATGCGATCGGTGACCTGTCCATCGACCGAGATCGCGGTACCGGGCCGCAGCGAGCCACCCGACAGGCGGGGCGCCACCGCCCCTGCCGTGCGATCCGACACCGCGAAGCCAATGCGGTACCAGCGCCCCACCTGCGCCGCGAGGGGTTGGGCCAGCTCGCTTGCCGTGCACGGCGTGTGGGTCGCTTCACCGCCGTCTATCGTCCGTCCGGACCCAACCACCCATGCAGAGGGCACGATCAGGCTGGACCGGGTCATATCGCCGACTGACAGCGAATAGCTTTGCTGCGTGGCGACCTCGACGGGGGCGCCGCTGGCATCGGTTAGGCCACCTTGCGGTTTTGCGACATCGCGCGGCGGACTGCGGACAGGAACGCATCGCTTGCGTTCTGGAGAAGGTGCCAGCGGTCGGCGACCTGTATGGCGTCCGGAAGAGCTTGTGAGATTGCCCGGCCATACCCGCCATTCCAATCCCGCGCGACAATCTCGATCTGCGGATGACGTCGCAGCCAGGCGGCCACGGTCGCGGGCTCGCGATCCGGCAGGAGGTCGATGACAGCGCGGCGCTCGAGATCGCAGACCAGGGTGCCGTAGCGTTGCCCCTTGCGCCACGCCCAGTCGTCAATGCCGACGACACGCGGTCGCGAAAACGGCTCATTCGCCGGTCGCACAGCGCCTCGCAGGAAGGTGTCTTTGCTGACGCGCAGCAGAATGCGACGCCCAAGTGCCTGGGCAGGCCGGCCCCCCATGGCCCGACCAAGATATGCAACAAGATCCTGGAAGCGGCCCGTTCGCCGACCATGCGGCTGCGCGAGAGAGACCGGGACTGCCTCGCTAAACGTCTTGACCTGGCATTGCGCAATCAGACATCGGAACCGCCGAACCGAAAGGCGCAGCTGAACAGTTCGGCCGTGGGCGGGCAGATCTGTGATACTGCGGACATAGCGCCCATGTCGGCGCGCCGAACGGAAGCCGCACTCCGGACAGAACGCTTCGGACCGGATCATCTCCGCATCAACCGAAATCACCGCGCCGTCCACCTTGTATCCGGTTGCGCGCACCCCCTCAGGCAAGAGCTTGGTATCGTAGCGTGCCTGCATGATGTCCACCTCCATGAACAAACACGCTGAATGTAGAGCTGGCGCATACAGACATCACACAATCTGCGTCAGAGCCCCTTTTCGACGCCGATCAGGGGGCACTCTTCAACGCCGATTGACACCTCGATTGCGCTGATCTCACCCTTCTCCAATCGGCTGGGGGTCTGGTCCAGCGTCTCGAGCGCCCGGGCCATGTGCAGGCTGACCATGCTCTGGCGGATGCGCACCCATCCCGCAACCGGGCGGCTGATTACCTTTCCCCTATAGGGCTCGCGCATCTGGTTGTGTCTGGATGGGCCTTCCCCCGGGATGCAGGCCCAGAACCGTCACCGCCAGACCATGTTTCGCAAAGCGGTCCCGCACCTTCTCCACCGCGGCGATTGCCGTGATATCCCACAGCTTCGCGCGCGATAGATCAATCGTCACCGGGCCCTCGTGATCCACCGGATCGAAGGAATCGATGAAAGCATCCGCCGAGGCGAAGAAGATCTGCCCATCGACCGTGTAATGGTCACCCTCGCGCCGCACATGCTGCATTCGCACGACCTTGGCGGCGAAGAAGACCCCGCTCATCAGCACGCCGACCAGCACCCCCAGCGAGAGGTTGTGGCTGAGGATCGTCACCGCCACGGTGGCCAGCATGACAAGGTTGGACAAGGCGGGCGTGCGCCGCAACCGCCGCAGAGAGCCCCAGTCCAGCGTATCGATCGAAACCATGACCATGATCGCGACCAGTGCCGCCACCGGCACCCGCCCGACCAGATCCTTCGCTGCGACAATCAACAGCAGCAGCATCCCACCGGCGGCCAGCGTCGAAAGCCGCCCGCGCCCGCCATATTTCACGTTCGATACCGTCTGGCCGATCATCCCGCAGCCCGCGATGCCGCCGAACAGGCTGGCCGCGACATTGGCAAGCCCCAGCCCCCGCGACTCGGCGTTCTTATCCGATGGCGTGCCGGTCAGGTCATCAACCACCCCGGCTGTCATCAGGCTTTCCAGCAGCCCCACCATGGCGATGGCCAACGCAGGCAGAAAGATGATGTTCAGCAGATCAAGGCCTAGGGGCACATCGGGCAATCCGAAGGCCGGCAACCCCTCGGGCAATCGGCCCAGATCGCTGACGCGCGGCACGTCGATCCCGGCTGCCGAACAGATCGCGGTCAGCAGCACGACGCAGATCAGCGGGCCGGGGATTTTTGTCGTCAGCCGTGGTGCCAGATAGATGATCGTCAGCCCCAGAGCGATCATACCATAACCCGCTAGGCCCGCGTTCAGGATATGCGGCAGTTGGGCGGCAAAGATCAGGATGGCCAGCGCATTGACGAATCCGGTGCGGACCGAGTTCGAGACATATCGCATCAGCGTCGCCAGTCTGGCAAAGCCGAACAGGAACTGAAACAGCCCCGCCAGCAGCCCCGCCGCGAAAAGATACTCGACACCGTGTTCGCGCACCAAAGGGGCCACGACCAGCGCGACCGAACCCGCCGCAGCCGATATCATCGCCGGCCGGCCGCCAAAGACCGCGACGACGATGCTGATGATAAACGAGGCATAAAGCCCGACCGCAGGATCGACGCCTGCGGTGAAAGAAAATGCGATGACTTCGGGGATCAGGGCGAATGTCGCCACCGCCCCGGCAAGGATTTCGCGGACAGGGTTTTCCCGCCACTGGCGAAGATAGTGCCGTGTGCTACTCATGATGTGAAAGGCGTGTCTGGGATGCATTGTCCGGCGGATCGGCGGCCGGAATAGCCACCCGGACTTGCACCGGGTCCATGCGATTGCGGACCCCCTAGCCGATAGCGTCCGGAATGCCAAGCCGGGACCTGCGGTATGTGTCCTTCCCGCCACATGGCAGGCCAACTCTCACAGGTTGGTCATATTTGGTCGCATGACGCAAGGGAAGCGGCGAATTGGATCCCGAACGTCAGCGATCGCCAGCCTCGTTTTCACGGAAACAGAGGTATCGCATGAGGTGCTGCTCGACGCCAAGGTGAAGATCTCCATGGACGGCCGTGGCCGCTGGATCGACAACCGGATGATCGAAAGGTTGTGGCGGTCGCTGAAATACGAATGC
The DNA here is from genome assembly GCF_028553725.1 of Paracoccus alcaliphilus. Lineage (NCBI taxonomy): Bacteria > Pseudomonadati > Pseudomonadota > Alphaproteobacteria > Rhodobacterales > Paracoccaceae > Paracoccus > Paracoccus alcaliphilus. Next base: position 261,336 of record NZ_CP067127.1, on the reverse strand, counting down.
GTCTACCTGAACGCCTTCGAGACCGGTTCGCAAGCCCGCAAGGGGATCGGCGCCTGGATCAGCTATTACAACGAAAAACTTCCGCACTCATCGCAGGGGTTGCTGTCGCCCGCTGAAGCCTATGATACTCCCAACCAGAACCTGAAAGCCGCAGCCTGACATGAAACCCATGCCAGAGCTTAGCGAGGCGGCAAACTGGTCAAAAACCCCGGACCACCTCTCAGAACGACGGACGAAGGGGCAGCGGTTGGACAGGAACGCGACCAGCAGGGCGGGGTTGTGCTTGCTGTCTTTCAGGCTGTGTAACCTGCCATCCGCGCTTGCTATTACCCACAAATATCTGAATCGATTTGATGTTTGAGAGAGAAAAATCTTGATTCGAAAGAATCACTTATGATTCGTCTTCGAGCACCCGAATTCCTTGATGAGGTGCGCGATGTCTGCCGGATCCGAGAATTTTCCACCTGACGGCAGCCATTGGTCGGAGCGCGAGGTGAATGTGGGCGCCTTCAAGGATGCCCGCCTCGGCAACCGGTTCGTGGAACTTCTCAGGTGTCTGAGCGACCGGATGGGCGGGACGATCCCGCTCGCCTGCCAGGACTGGGCCAGCACGAAGGCAGCCTATCGGTTCTTCTCCAATCCACGGGTCGAGGAGGGCGATATCCTGAGCGGTCATTTCGATGCCACGAGAACCCGGTACTCGGCGACCGGCGGCACGGTCCTGCTCCTGCAGGATACCACCGAGTTCACCTACCAGCGCCGTAACCCGCATGACGTGGGTTTCACCAAGAGCGTCAATAGCGGTCGCGACAGTAAAGGGCGTCTGCGCCATCACGCAGTGTGCGGCATACTGATGCATTCCAGCCTGGCCGTCACCACGGAAGGACTGCCCCTCGGGCTGGCCGCCGTCAAATTCTGGAACCGGGACAAATTCAAGGGCACGGCTCAACTCAAACGCAAGATCAACCCTACCAGAGTTCCCATCGAGACGAAGGAAAGCATCCGATGGCTCGACAACCTGCGCCAGTCACTCGCCCTGCTCGGACAGCCCGAGCGCTGTGTGCATGTCGGCGACAGGGAAAGCGACATCTACGAACTTTATTGCCTGGCCCGGGAGCTTGGAACCCATTTCGTCGTGCGCACCGTGGTCGACCGGCTTGCCGGAAACGGGGGACATACGGTGAAAAGTGAGATGGCCGCGGCCGAAAGCGCCGGCACGCATGTGATCGAACTGCGCGGCGATGACGATGCGATTGAGCGGATCACCCTCGACATCCGTTACAAGCGGATCCATGTCCGCCCGCCGATCGGCAAGCAGAAGCGCTACCCGTCGCTTGATCTCACGGTCATTCACGCGATTGAACTTGCCCAACCTCCCGGCCGCAAACCCATCCTGTGGAAGCTGGTAACCGATCTGGAGGTGACGTCCCGCGAGGAGGCCATCGAGAAGATCCGCTGGTACGCCATGCGCTGGAAGATCGAGGTCTTCCACAAGATCCTCAAGTCGGGCTGCCGCGCCGAGGATGCCAAGCTGCGCACCGCCGATCGCCTTGCCAACCTCGTGGCTGTCTTTTGCATCGTTAGTTGGCGCGTGTTTTGGACAACCATGATGGCGCGCGCCAGTCCCGAAGCTGACCCGGAGACCGCCTTGACCCCCGCGGAGATCGCCATCCTCGACAGGCTCGTCGGAGATGCCGGCAATCGAGGAGCGAGGCCGGGCACGCTTCTGCTCTATCTGACAAAGCTTGCGCGCCTCGGCGGCTATCTCGCCAGAATGTCTGATCCGCCCCCCGGCAACACCGTCATATGGAGAGGACTACGCCGCCTCGCCGATATCCAGCTCGGAGCCGAGATAGGCCAAGGGTCCACTTGTGGGTAATCGCAAGGCCAACCGGGACGTTACAACCATTCGCCTATCTCAAGGCAACCTTGGAAGCCGTCGCCGCCGGCCACCCGCAGGCAAAGATTGACGATCTGCTGTCGTGGAACTTGAACTGTTACGCAACACTGTTTTCCGTAAGCCGGTCGAGCGCCACCGCCGCATATGCCTCATCGATTTCGATGCCGATCGCGTTCCAGCCCAGCCTTTGGGCCGCCACCAGCGTGGTGCCTGACCCGACGAACGGATCCAGAACAACACCTGTCGTTTTGCCATGCATCCGCAGGCACCGCAGCGGCAATTCCAGAGGAAAGGTGGCGGGATGACCATGCTTCCCTGCCCCGCTGCGGACGGTTTCATAAGGAATGAACCACGTGTTGCCGGCACATCGCCTGTCGCTTTTCGCGTGCTGCCAGCGACTGATGTTGCTCTTGTCCTCATAAGGCACGCCGATTGCCTGGCGATCGATCTGCACATCGCCATGGCGGGTAAAATGCAGAATTTCCTCGTGCGTCCGGTTCAGAAAGCGCCTGCTGTTGATCGGCTTGAAATGTCCCCGCGTCCGATCATCAATCGCGATGGATTTCACCCATGAGATTCGGTTCTGCAACGTCAGATGCGCTCTGAACTGACCCGCGACATCCGCGGCAATCCAGGGATCGGGCCCGGCGCCGAGATTGATGTAAGCGGCGCCATCACCGACCAGAACGCGCGCGATTTCGGCTGCTATCGCATTCATCCATGCCAGATATTCATCGCGCGGACGGCAGTCATTGTAGCTGCGATAGGCCACACCGATATTATACGGCGGAGAGGTGATCACCACATCCACACTGTTGGTTTTGATCGTCGGGAGGATATCGAGGCAATCGCCGATCATGACGTTCTGAATAGCGCCATGGTTCTTCTGTGGCACCTCGCATTTTTCCTGAACAAGCACAGGAAGGGTGTGAGTCGAGTGTTCAGTCGTCGGGAATTTTGGATTAAAAATTGTCATTTTTGTCGGCACTCCGTTTATTAGCCGACAGGAATAATAGTCGCCAAATTCCGGCTGGAAACAAGTCTGAGCGTGTAATCCACAGGATTCGACCGCGCAAATAATGGTTCGGCGGGTTCCGAGAGATGGTGCGATATTTCTCCAGCCATCCCCATATCACCCCGAACGATTCATGTGGATTACGCGAATCCAGTTGTCGCATCCTGCAAAATTGGGCTTATTAATATTGTCGTTCTTAACCCGTCATGGAGACGACATATGACGACAAGCATCGACATCGACGCCCTGCGCGCGACACTCACGGCCCTGCCACCCAAGGCCATCACGCAGCCGACAGCGCGCGACATCATTACCGCACTCGCACCTGAACTGAAGGTGGCAATCCGGGAGCGCGGCTACACTTATGCCGATCTGGCAGAGAAACTTGAGGCCGGCGGCCTGAAGATTTCCGCAAGCACCCTTGGCAGCTATCTGCGTGCAGCCGGACAGGCGCAGGCATCGTCACGACCGGTCCGCCCGATACGGCGCAACCCGGCCAGCAAGAAGGCCTCGGTGACGCCTCAGAACTTTTCGACAGGCGAGGTTTCAGCATAAATTTCTTCTTCAGGAGGCGGGGAGAGCCCTGCCCCGCCTCCCGGATGCCGCAGGTTTTTATCGCTCTCCCTGATCGGCATCAGCGTGCGATCATTTTTCATATCCGATAAAATTATTATCTTTTGATTTCAGCAAGCTGAACATGCATTCCAACATTTATCGAAATTGGTAATGCGACCGGAAAGCTCACCCCGAGATCGGCACGGCGGAGATTCGTCCCGGTCCGATAATATGGAATGGAGCATCCTGATCCCGTTTATCGGACAGCAGAAGACCACCAGGAATCCCTGTCAGAAAATGCCGGCCCGGAAGAGAAAATGGTGGCCTTCAGCAAAGGTCAGCAGTTGGCATCTCCACTGGATAGCCGTGCAGAAAAATGCGTTCCCGGAATCAAAAATGCTGGTTCGCAATTCTGCCTGCCATCCTTGCCAACATCAGGTTTCCCGCTTGCCGATGACTCTCTCAAGCAGCCGCCGAATCATTTCGGGGCGTGTCGGTAGGTCAGCCTCATCACGACGCAGATCATCAATTGTTTCGATCATGGTACGCGGCAATCGAAGAGTTATGGGTTCCGTATCAAGACGTGGACGACCCATTTTACGTTTTTCTTGCATGACATCGCATTTCTCTATTGATTAATCGATTTTACGATGTCATAATGTGCGAGCAAAGGCAAGGGTTGCCCCCCTCACCTCTGCTCTGACCACAACGATCTCGTCTGAGGAGACCGCATATGGCTAATGCCGCACATACCACGCCCATCGAGGCGACTGAAGGCCTGCCCCATCCGGGCAGCTTCACCGATACCGTCATCACGAACAGCTTCTCGCGCCTGCTCGATGCGCTGGCGTCGCTGATCGGTGCCGAGCGCGATATCGCAGACGTCGATGTCTGGGATCCCGCATATCGGCCCTGGCTGACCGACGCAGAACATGCTCATCAACTGGTGACCGATCTGCTGCGCGTGATCAGCGATACCCATCCGCAGCACGCCGTTGATCTGCCGTTGATCCGGATGTCTTCCGCGATCCACATGCTGCTGGGATCCGAGGCGCCGCATGAGCTGCATCACGCCCTGCGGTTGATCCAGGATCCGCAATTCGATGCCGACCCCGATCATGGCGAAACGGACTGGCATATTCAGGAATTGATCCTGATCGCGCAGGATCGTGCGATGGAGCTCGCATCGCTGGATCCCTATCAATCGCATGACGACCCGGATCCCGAACTCGACATCTGGCCCGATCCTCTGGCGGCCTGACATCTCTTCCCGGCGAATAGCGCATCACCGATGACCGCGACCAGCGGTCCTCGGATGCGTGATCACGGCGATGCCATCGGCTTGCGCAGACTTTACGCGCAACCGCGGCACCTCTGTCAGCCCTGCTTTCAACAGAATCGAACTGTCGGGTTCCGCAACGGGTCCGGCAGTGGCCGCCGCATGCCTGTGCGATCCCTTTTTCCGTAAAGGATATCAATATGAATCTGAACAGCCACCGCCCCCGCCGCCAGTCGCCCGTGCTCCAGAACCGGACCATCATCCCGAACGACATGGTCACCTCTCACCCCGAACAGTTTTCCTTCTACCCCGGCGCCATCCATGCGCATTGGCACGCGACTGCAAACGCCAAAGGCTTCGACATCACCGGGCGCATCCTGGATCGCTATCATCTCGCACTGCGCTGCCATGCGTGCAGCCATGTCCATGCCAGCCGCATTTACACTGTGATGTCGGTCCAGCCGCAATGCCCGGCCTGCATGCTGGCGCGGTTGCAGCGCGATGCGGAAGCGGCAGGCGTGACACATCTGCGCCGCGACCCGGAGCACAGGCAGTATAGCTTCTATCGCGCATCCTGCGGCCACGACGTTCGCCGCCAGCATGAAATCATTCGCCGGGTCGCCGCTGGGGTCACCGATTTGCGCTGCGAGACCTGCCATGCCGCCACCGAAGCGCGTGAGGCGCGCAAACGCGGCTGGATGCTGGTGGGCCCCGATCCCGAGGGCGATCCGAACTACAGGCTCTACGCACATGCTGATGGTTGCGGCGCCCAACAGCGCATCGCCCGCGTCAATATGCGGACGGGCCGGTTCGAATGCAGCTGCTGCGGTGAAGGCTGGGCAGCATCGCGCAGCTATCTCTATGCGATGAGCTTCACGCTAGCGAACGGCCGCGACCTGGTGAAGCTGGGCTATTCCCGTGATCCCGAGTCGCGCTTGCTGCATCAGCTGCGCATCGCGCGGACCATGCCCTGCGAGATCTTGCGGGTGGTCGAAATGGCATCGGGCCATCAGGCGATCCGCACCGAGAAGGGGCTGCATACCGAATTGCGCGAGACGCATCCGGATGCGGTTGTCGATCCCCTTCTCTATCGCGGCCAGATCCGCGTTCGCTCGGAGATTTATGATGCGACACTGACGCCACTGATCCTGTCGATGCTCGACGGCATCGAAACACAAGCCGCAGCCGCCTGAGCGCGCAGCGCGCAGCGGATCGGCTTCGCCCCGCAGCACACACATCCACGCCCCATCCATGACTGCACGGGCGCGCACCTGCGGCGCGCCCTGCCCCGACATGTTTTCCATTTTTCCGGGGAGATACCCTCATGCCCAATCAAGTTAACCCTGATCCTTCATGGCGACCTTATGCGGATGCCATTGCTGCACGACTGGCGGCCGAGCACGCGGCACAGGAGGAGGCGCGCGACAAAGCGCGGGGCCTGGCAGGCGCTCGTGACGATCCTGATCCCATCAACGAGTTGCCACCGTTCCTGCAAACGAAAACCCAGAGAGAGCTGGCGAATAATCTGTCCGACAAATCGTCCGATCCGGAAGGCAAACCGCTTCTGCTGTCAGACGGTGCGGCGGATGCGCTGAGTGATACAGGTGCGGATGCGGCCCTAATTGCGGATGACATGCGTCCCGTCACGCGCTTGCCGGCGCACCGGTTGTCGATGGCGATCCGCTTGGCGGCCACCATCGGCAGCGAGACCAATCTGCAGCGCTATACAGAACCCGGTGCCATTACCCTGATCACCGGCATCGCTCCCGCCCATCTCGAGCTTGCCATGGGACTCATTCGGCAGCGATTGTTTGCGCCCGGCGTGCCGGTGACAACAGAGCCGAAGCACTATGGCCCTGATGATACGATGATCCTGCTCGCGCCCGATGCGCGCGGTGACGAGATCACTGCGACCGGACAGCAGGCCTTCCATCGTGGGATCAACAAGGCTTTGGAGCGCAATGGCGGCCTGATCCTGTTGGCACCGGATGCCTCCTGCCTGCCGTCCGGCATGCAACGGGGCATTCCGAATGTCATGCGTCTGACGCCCCTGAATCGAGAGGTGCTGATTGCGCATCTGCGTCACAGCCACAATGCGTCCGGCTGTATCGATGAGGATGTGCTGCGTGATGTTTTGCCTGATGATCGCCTATTGTCAGCGCTGCCTTTCACCAGCTTGCGGCTGGCGTTGCGTGCCGCGACGGCGCGCGCAGTGGCAGAGCGCCTCGCAGAACTCTGCGCATACACACAGCCCGACGGTCCCGATCTCGATGTGATGACCGGCAATGGCCCGGCGCTCAACGCGGCACGCCGGTTGATCGCCGATCTGCGGCTGTGGCAAGATGGCAAGATCAAATGGACGGAACTGTCGCACTCGATGCTGCTCTATGGCCCACCAGGCACCGGCAAGACCTGGCTGGCCAGGGCGATGGGCAACACCGCCGGCATCGCGATGGTGGAGGCAAGTTTTGCCGGTTGGCAAAGTGCCGGGCACTTAGGCGACATGCTGCGTGAGATGCGCAAGAGCTTCTCCGAGGCACGCCGGCTGGCGCCCAGCATCCTGTTCATCGACGAGATCGACGCGGTGGGCTCGCGTGAGAGCGGCGATACGCATGGCAGCCGCTACCAGATGCAAGTCATCAACGGATTCCTTGGCGAGATGAACAGCATCGCACAGGAGGAAGGCGTCATCGTCATCGGTGCCTGCAATCATCCGGATCGCATCGATCCGGCGGTGCTGCGTGCCGGACGATTCGACATCAAAGTCGTCATGCCGATGCCGGATCGCGCCACGATCCTCGGCATCCTGCGGCAGCACCTGCACGACGAGATCGCCGGTGATGACCTCTTTGCACTGGCGACGACATGCGTCGGCCAGAGCGCCGCAGCAATGGATGCCGCAATCCGTGCCGCGCGTTCCGATGCGCGGCACGGCAGGACGTCGCTATCGGTCAATGCGATCCGCCGCCATCTCGGCATCGGCAGCGACCCCGCACAGGCGGCGACCGACTGGCGCGTGGCGGTGCATGAATGCGGCCATGCGATTGCCTGCGCGGCACTGGGATGCGGATCCGTCCAGCGTCTGCTGATCCTGCCCGATGGCGGCCAGACAATTCGGCTGAGCGGCCCACAGCAGGCCGTGCTGAGCGATATCGAAGCCGAGATCGCGCACGCGCTGGCCGGGCGTGCCGCCGAGCGAATGATCCTGGGCGATGTCTCGGGCGGTGCCGGCGGCGCGGCGGAATCCGACCTCGCACAGGCAACACGGCTTGCACTCGCGATCGATGTGATTCTCGGTCTTGGTGCCGATGGGCCGGTCTGGACTGCAGCGCCAGATCACGAGTTGCTGCGCAACCCTGTTGTCCATACACGTGTGCGCCAACGGCTCGAGGGGGCGGAAGAACGCGTGACAGAGATCCTCAGCAACCATGTTGATCTGCTGCGCGAGATGGCGAAAGCCCTGCTGGAGCAGCGTGAACTGGCAGGGCCGGAACTCCGTTCTTGGCTGGCAAAGGTCGCCGCTGTCCGGCACCACAACAATCAGGCTACGGATCGCCGCGCCGATCAATCTGTATCGGGTGACGGTGATCACCGACATGCGTCAAGCGTTCCCGAGATGCAGTCTCAGGCGATCGACAACGCTCCAGCAGAGTCACCCCTATCCGCGCCGACCTCGTCCGGCTCGTCACCATCACCGATGCGGATGTGGCCGAGGGGTTGGCCAGACGAAAAGCCCATCAGCAGGAGTTACTCACTGAGCATGGCCCGAACCGCGATCGACCTACCGCTGACTGTGGAATCGGTGCGTAAAGGACTGATTTTCGTCGGACGCCATGAACTGGACTGGTTGTTTTTCCGCAACTGGCGGCTCGCCGACGGCTGGTTGCCCCCCGAAGAACGGAAACGGGCATTGGAGATCGGCGTTGTTGCAGAACTCCGTTTTCTGAGGGATTCACACTGCGAATCCAGTGGGCTAAGGGGCGAGTATGAGCAAGCCTGAGCCGACCCGCTACCGCACGATGAACTGGAAGTCCTACAACGATGCCTTGAAGCGGCGCGGGTCCCTTCTGATCTGGCTGGACAAGGACATGGTTTGGCGCGCACCCAAATCCGGATGCAATGGTCGGCCGCCGGTCTTCTCTGATGCCGCGATCCAGTTCTGCTTGATGGTGAAGGTTCTGTTCGGCCTGCCTCTGCGGCAAACGACAGGGATGGTGGCGAGCATCCTTTCGATGGCCGGGCTCGACTGGCGGGTGCCCGATTTCTCGACCCTGAGCCGCAGGCAGAAGCGCATCACGGTTCAGATCACGAGCCGCCGTGCGCCGGGGCCGCTGAACCTGCTGGTGGACAGCACCGGGATCAAGTTTCTTGGTGATGGGGAATGGCTTGCCCGCAAGCATGGCCCGCATCGCCGACGCCAATATCGTAAGGTTCATCTGGCGATGGACACGGCTACAGGTGACATCCGCGCCGTCGAATTCACCTCAAGCCGTGAAGGCGACAGCCCTGTTCTGCCCGACCTGCTCAACCAGATCCCAGAGGATGAACAGATCGGCACCGTCACCGGCGACGGTGCCTTTGACACCCGACGCTGCCACACCGCGATCCTGGATCGAGGCGGCACCGCTATCATCCCGATCCGGAGGAATGGCCGTCTCTGGAAGGAGGATTGCCCCGCAGCCAGGGCGCGCAACGAGATCCTCCGGGCAACCCAGCGCTTGGGCAGGGCCATATGGAAGCGCTGGTCAGGTTATCACGTCCGAAGCAGGATCGAGGCAAGGATGCGCTGCCTCAAGGCCTTCGGTGAACGCATCTCATCACGAGACCCGGACCGCCAGACCGCCGAAATCCATATCCGCATCGCCCTCATGAACCGCTTCAATGCCCTCGGATCCGCCGAGATCAAACGCGTGGCATGAACTCAACGCGGAAAGGGAAAACTGCGCTCACACACTGACTTCTGCAACAACGCCTCCGGCATCCCGCAACAGAGCCGCAATCCGACGATAGCCATAGCGGCCATATTGTCGGGCCAGTTCGATCATGTCGGCGACCAGGCGATCTTCATCCGCTCGCCCTTGCGGCAACTTGCGCTGCGTGGAGCGATGCTGGCGCAGCACCTGGCAGGCCCGACGCTCGGAAACGCCCAACTCACCCCGGACATGGTCAATGCAGGCCCGGCGGCGAGCGGGGCTCAGAAGTTTCGCTGCGCGGACCTGCGGTTCCCCGAGCCGCCTCCGTCAGGATCAGCTTGTCCAGGGTCAGATCCGAAACAGCACGCCTGAGCCGTTCATTCTCCTGCTGAAGCCGCTTCAGTTCCTTCAACTGATCTACGCCCATCCCACCATATTGCTTGCGCCAGCGGTAATAAGTCTGTTCGACAACGCCGATCCGCCTGATCGCATCAAGACGGGACAGGCCTTGCCCCATCAGAACCTCAACCTGCCGCAACTTCGAGACAATCTCTTCCGGCTTCGGTCGCTTGTTGGCCATTCTCGATCCTCCGTTTCCTAATCATAACGGCGGACCACTTCACTGGGGGAGGATCACCGGGGAGCAGAGTTCCGAGGGGGCGGAGGTTGGTCGATCTCGCGCGGGCCGATGGGATGCGGGTCAATCTGCGAACCCGCACCATACATTGCGACGACCCACCGACGAAAACCATCATGAGGCGCAACAAGAGTGACCTCGGAGAGAACCATGACCCCGGACGGAATATCCATGCCCCCGCTTGACAAGGCCGCAATCAGAGAACCGGCCAGCGGCGCATGAAAGGCCACATCTGCAAGGCCGGATACACGACCGCACCTGATCACATGCTCGATCACCCCTAAAATTCACTTGTATCAAAGGGAGCGTCCATACACGGTGCAAAGAACCCCGAAAAGTTCGGCCACCCTTCAGCCGTGCTGCCTGTTTGTCGTGCGGCATCCATATCGGTGGTGCGACTGTAAGCCGGTGATTCGTTGTCTTTCCACGAGGCCAGTCAGCCAGTTAGGTGCGGCTTAGCGCCCACTACGCGCTTTGCGTATCGATGCGCCGGGATGGCAGTAATGCGGGACGGAGCGGTCGGTCAGCCGAGCCATCCATTGAAGCGCCGCTCACCTTCAGGGCTAAAGCTGACGATGCGTGAATCTGGCAACCGCCGCGCCCAAGCCTGCGCTAGCAGGCGTTCCAATATAGCCTTGCCCAATCGTCCGGCGAGATGCTGTCGCCGTTGGCTCCAATCAAGGCAGGCGCGGCATAGGGGGCGGTTGCGTGGCGGCAAGTCCCTAAAGTCCAGACCAATCTCGGCCAGCTTGTCGTTGCCGCGCTCTGTTACGGTCAGATCATCCTGCAACCACCGATCTGCCTGCATTCGCTCAAAAAGACGGACGCCCATCTCACCAGCCAGATGGTCGTAACAGATACGGGCCTTGCGTAAGCTGGGATCGCGCGGGCCGATGCGCAGAGGTGGCACGGCATCGCTGGAAAAGACCATCAGGGCTTCAATGAGATCGGCGACATGGGGACCGGACAGACGGAAATATCGGTGGCGCCCCTGTGCCTCGACCGTCAGCACCTCGCCATCCACAAGCTTGGCAAGATGAGAGCTGGCGGTTTGCTTCGTGATCCCGGCCAGCCCGGCCAGTTCGGTCGCGGTCAGCGCGCGCCCGTCCATCAGCGCTATCAGCATGGCACTGCGGGCAGTGTCCGCAACGAGGGCCGCTACGCGGGAAATATCAGGGCCTTCTCTCATGGTTCGATCTTAACCGAACCTTTCGATGCCTCCAATCGGCTAAGTCCGGTGTCAGCAAGAAAGGCAAAGACCCATGATTACCTGCGTTATCACCTATGACATCGACCCGAACCGGAGCGAATTGTTCGCGCAATATGCCCGCAACTGGGGGGAATGCAGCCCGCGATGCGGGGCTGAACTGATCGGCTATTTCGCCCCGCATGAAGGCTCCACCTCGACGGCCTATGGTATCTATTCGCTGCCATCCCTGGCGGATTACGAAGCCTACCGCACCCGTCTGGCGGCTGATCCTCTGGGATGCGAGAATTACGAGTTTGCCAAACGTGAAGGCTTCATCCGTCGTGAAAACCGCCTGTTCGTAAAACTGGCCTCGGCACCGCATGGGGTTCGCTCATGATTGCCGTCATTTTCGAGGCGTGGGTTCCCGGCGAGGCGCAGGCCGAATATCTCGATCTGGCTGCGGAACTGCGCCCGCTGCTGGCGGACCTTGACGGCTTCATATCCATCGAGCGTTTCCAGAGCCTCACAAACCTTGACAAGGTTCTGTCACTGTCGTTCTGGCGCGACGAAGCAGCGGTCGCGGCTTGGCGTAACCTGCCTGCACATCGGCGCGTGCAGGCTGCGGGCCGGAATCACGTCTTTGCCGATTACCATCTGCGGATCGCGGCGGTGACGCGGGACTACAGCATGAACTCTCGAAAAGAGGCTCCGTCTGATAGCCGCGCGATCCACAAAGCGGCCCCCGACCATATTTGATCTTGAGTTTCGGTGCGTTGGCGCGGCTTGGCGAGGCGATGGGGCAGGCCGGGGCATCTTTCGAGGGGGGCGGGGTGTTCAGCCAAGGCCGGGCTGCCGTCGCACATTTCCTGTTCCGCGAGGTAAAGGCGCCAAATGGACAGAATATCTGTCAAAAATGTACAATCCGGATGCCCCCGACACAGAAACCTCTCCTTGGGAGTGTGGGAGAAGCTGAAGCTGTATGACATCAACAATGACGCTGCAGGTCGGTGACCTCGTGACGAATTGCGGGAAACGTGGCTTAACAGTGACTGGCGAATTGCTTCAGGCCGCGGCATTGTGCAATTGCCATGAACAAGCCACCTGAATGGGAGCAAGAAATGATCGGCAAGAAGGGCCCTGCGCTCAGCATCGCGATAACAACAACTGTACTGGTGATGGCATGTGCCCCGGAGCCTGCGCAGAACACCGTTAACGATGATTACGCCGTATATTGTGCCAGTTGCCACGGCGCATCCGGTCGCGGAGATGGTCCCGCATCTGGCGGAATGGAGCCGAAACCAAGCGACCTGACGCTAATCGCTCAACGGAATGGCGGAACATTCCCGCGACTACAGATCATGGGGAAAATCCATGGCTACACCATGGGCTCCAGTGATCGTACGATGCCCGAATTTGCCGAAGCTCTCGACAGCCCGCCGGTTCCCTATGACACAGGTGACGGTACTCCCTCCCCGATGCCGGAGCGGTTAGTGGAACTTGCCAAATATCTGGAATCCATTCAGGCGCAGTAACGGCATCTGAATCAGGCTGGCGCGGATCAATCATCCCGGCGCGATGCCGGTCCGATCACGGTCGATGTGGAGCATGTCGCCCGCATGGGAAGGCAGGTCGTGCCAGTTCGGTCAGCCTTTCCGCAAGCCCCGAACGAACCGGAAGATCGCGTAGCCTGCCGCGACGACATAGAGGAAACTGCCGATGAACATGATGCCATAGACGGCAGCGAAGAGATCGCGGTCCAGTTCGTAGCTATGAGGTTCGAGAGTCGCGGAGTAGATGAACATCGAGATGAGATAGCCGATGGCATAGCCCAGCAGCCCACATGCCGGAACAAGCACGACCAGCCCGACGAGAAGGAGCGCGATTTTCTTCAGCATGGCGTGCCTCACTGGAAATCCGTCAGATGATCGAGTGAGAACCTGTTGGAACCGCTCTCGCAGATATGCCAGTCCTTCTCGGCATTGGCCTCGTCGTGACGACCGTGGCACCAGCCCCGTTCGTTCAGCGCCAGCCCGTAGATGATCATCGCCTTGCAGGCGACGACGACCTCGACGTCGCGGCTCGGGTTCCTGAGGCAGAGATCGCCGGCATCATGATGAAGTTCCTTCAGCCGATCATCGCTCTCGGTCGCTTCATCGAAAAGCGGTTCATCAGCCTGGGCCGGCAGGTGACAACCGGCCGCTGCGATCATTGACATGAGGCCAAGTGTGGTCAGGCGCAATGGGACCTCCTCTTCATTCGAAAAAGTCGCATATGTCGCGCTTCATATCACAATCGGGCCTTCGCCGACACAACCCTGCCATTTGCACGTCGCCTTGGGCAGTTTGCGGCCGATGGCACCTGCCGGCCTGCCGGAGGGTTCGGCAGCGGGGGCGAATCCGGTTGTCCCCCGTCAGTGCCCCTGGAACAGCCGAGTTGATTTTGTAACGGAAGGCTTCTGGCCTATCGCAACCACCGAGACGCGACGATGAGACAGAAACCCGGACCAGCGAAGCGGGCCAGTAATCGGCCAGCCACAACAGAAAGGCAGCGGCCCACAGCAAGGCGGTGACGGCGGGCGACAGATCGACCACCTCGCCCAGCAACGCCAGCGCCACCAGCCCGGTCGACAGGTTCAGCCGCCCCGGATGCGGGCGGAAGGCATGAGGGTAAGCAAGGACGCTGATCGAGCCATGCGCTCCGTGCAATGCCGCAATGCAGAATTGTCCCTTCACAATTCATTCGTGGGATACCATATACCATAGAGAAGGCAGGCCACATCATCTTCCACAGGCCTGCGAAACTGAAGGAGGGTTAAACCATGACGACCGCAACCATGCAACGCCGCGCCTCGGGTCCCCGCGCTGCCATCCTGGCCATCTTCACGGCTGTTTCCGCGATGCTTGCAGAGGTCTATGGCCGCGTCGGTTCGGCTGAACCCAAGGCCGAAAGCTGGCACTATTTCTCGGCGTAACGGCACTTCCGTGCGCATTCGGGCCGCTTCTTTCATGAGCGGCCCGAATAACATCCATGTCGCGCCCTTGCGTCTCGCGGCGTGGCAGGAGGGGCAAGTTCCCCACGTTCCCCGAGCCCTGCGCGATAGTTGCCGCCAGCCGGATGTATTCGGCGATGCGCGAACCTATATCTGTATCGACGGGACGGTATTGTCCGCCCCGCGATATGGAGGACCCAACCATGGGTGCCGACAAGACCAATCAGGAAAATTCCTCGAAACCCGAACAGGCTCAGCAGAACGAGTCTGCGCCCGGAAAATTGGGCGACGAGCCCCAGCAGGCCGAACCGGGCAAGGATGCCGCGGCCAGTGAGGAACAACGCAAGTCCCGCCTTCCGGGCTGAGCGACAGGCAATCCCATCATTGCCGAAATGCACGACTGCGCGGCGGGGGAAACCTCGCCGCTTTGCTGTCGTCCGAGCGAGATGCGAGAAAGAACGGCTCTCTGAGCGACTCGGGTTGCCCCTGCTGGTTCTCAGTTGGTTCGGCACTCGGTTGCGTACAGCTTCGGCACCCGGTTGCATGACATTCGGCGCCAGTAGCTCCAGAAGTGCCGTTCTCGCCTTCGCTGTTGCTGCGAGTGACGGAGACAACAAGGGCGGAGCGCGGCCTGACCGTGGTGCGGCATGGCAGCTGCGGAATCAGTCCAAAGCGGACACCCAGTCCCTATGAAGCGTAAGCGGTGCAAAGAGCCCCGAAAAGTGCGGTCTCCCTTCAACCATGATGCCTGTTTGTCGTGCGGCACCCGTATCGGTGGTGCGACTCTAAGCCGGTGATTCGTTGTCTTTCCACGAGGCCAGTAAACCAGTTAGGTGCGGCTTAGCGTCTACTACGCGCTTTGCGAGTCGATGCGCCGGGACGGCAGCTATGCGGGACGAAGCAGACGTTTGCTGCCGCAGCAGGTAGGGTCTTGCTGCGGCCGCATGGCGAACTCCAAGCAGACGCTATTGACCTCAGCTTCGAGCCTTGATCCCGAGAGTGATCGCTGAAATCACATGCAAGGCATCTGCTCAGCTCTTGGGCTGCGTCAAGACCACGACTTTGCCGAATTGCTGGCTGCTTTCTAGGTAGCTATGCGCTTGCGCGATCTGATCGAGGGAAAAGCAGCGATCTATCCGCGGAGCGATGAGCCCCGAAGCAATGCCCGTGGTAAGGAAACTTTGCGCGCGAGACAGGGCCTCCGGATCGTCAGTCACCTCGGTATAGTAATAGCCGCGCAGGGACAGGTTCCTGCGCAGGGCAATTTTCAGCGGAAAGGGCGTCGGCTCATTACTGAGCGAACCGTGAATAACGATGGTGCCGCGCGGGCGGGTTGCCTCAGCGATCTCGGCGACCTGCGGACCACCGACCGCATCGAAGGCCGCGTCGATCCCGTCCGGGGCTGCTCGTGCCATGCCTTGCGCAAGCCCCTCTCTTTTCGTCACGATCACGGCTTCCGCACCGGCTTCCAGCATCGGCAGGCGCAAGTTTTCGTCCAGCACGGTGCCAATCGGGCTCGCACCTGCGGCGCGGCAGATCTGGATCGCGGCTAGACCCACCGTCGAGTTCGCCGCAGTGATCAGCACGCGCTGGCCCGCGCGAATGCGGCAAACCTCGATCAGCGCACCATAGGGCGTGCCGTAGGACATCCAGAGCGCGGCAGCCTGCACATCACTGAAGTCGTCGGGGCAAGGCAGGATCCGCGAGGCCGGGACATTGACCCAATCCGCGCAGGTGCCATGCGCCCCGAGTGGCGCGCCGGGCACAACACTGACCCTCTGACCGATATGGAACCCTTCGACGCCCGCGCCGATGGCGCTCACCCGCCCCGCTGCCTCGAAGCCAAGGCGCGATGGCAGCACCGGCTTTTCGATATAGGTATTACGGCGGAACATGACGTCAGCCCGGTTCAGTCCGATGGCAGCAACTCGAATGCCGATTTCGCCAGGTCCGGGCGGGGCTGCCGGGATATGGTCGATGCGCAGAACCTCTGGTCCGCCGGTAGCATGGACGCGCACGACGCGTTCACCGATTTTGTCAATGCCCATGTAATTCCTTTGCCCAGGATGCCCCGAAGGATGGTTTGCCGTTCCGTGTCTTTCCAATCAGGCTCAATGCCCCGCAGCCACCTTGGGGCGATCTTCGGCCAGATGGTCGTCGCGCGCCACGAGATTGCGTCGGCTCAGCCAGCCATGGCCCCAATCTCTCAGCCCGAATAGGATGGGCGCCAGGGTCCGGCCTTCCTCGCTGATCGAGTATTCGACTTTAGGCGGGATGACGGCGAAGACCTTGCGCTCGACAAGGCCATCTTCTTCCAACTCCCTCAACTGCTTGATCAGCAACCGTTGTGAGCAATCGCCCAACTCGCGCTTCAGCGCATTGAAGCGCAATGTCCCCTTTAGCAGGTGATAGAGGATCATGCCCTTCCATTTCCCGCTGATGAGATTGAGCGCGGCATACATCGTGCAGCCGGGCACCTCATCGTAATTCCGATCCTTGTTCATGCCCGCCTCGTTTACAGTATACTTTTAGACACTATATGCAGTTTATTACCCTATTTTAACTTTGGAGGCTACTCCCCAGATGGTTCTGACCGACCGCGCAACGACATGCCGCGCGGTCCGAACCATGTAAGGAGAGTGAAGCATGACCAGAGTAGTGCGTTTTCACGAATACGGTGGGCCCGAGGTGCTGCAGATTGATGATATCGACGTTCCTGCGCCGACAGCGGATGAGGTGCAGATCGCTGTCCGCGCCATCGGCCTGAACCGCGCCGAAGTGATGTTTCGACGCAACGCATATCTGCAGGAGGCAGAGTTTCCCTCTCAGCTCGGCTACGAGGCCGCAGGAACAATCAAGGCGCTTGGCGGCAATGTCGATGGAATGTCCGTCGGCGATGCGGTCAGCGTGATTCCGACACTGGATATGGCCCGTTGGGGCACCTATGCCGAAATCATCAACGTGCCTGCTCGCCATGTGGTCCGGCACCCGGAGAACCTGAGCTTCGAACAGGCTGCGGCGTCATGGATGCAATATGTCACAGCATGGGGTGCCTTGATCGAGCAGGCGCAGCTTTCTGCCGGAGAATTCGTGATCGTCTCGGCGGCATCGAGCAGTGTCGGCATCGCCGCCATTCAGATCGCTCGCAGCGTTGGAGCGACGGTGATCGCTACGACCCGCAGCAACGCCAAGGCCGATGCCCTGCGCGTTGCGGGTGCCCATCACGTGATCCCGACCGAGGAGATGGATCTCGCGGCAGAGGTGGCCGAGATAACTTCCGGCAAAGGCGCGCGCGTGGTGTTCGATCCCATCGGCGGACCTGCCATCGCGCAGTTGGCCGAGTGCATGTCCGTCGGCGGCATCTTGCTGGAATACGGCGCGCTCAGCACGTCCGAAGGCCCGTTCCCGCAATTTGCCGTTCTCGGCAAAAGCCTCACGTTGAAGGGCTATCTCTATACGGAAATCGTTTCCGATGATGCCATCCTCGACCGGGCGAAGGATTTCATCAACGAGGGCCTGCGGTCGGGCGCACTCGAGCCACTGATCTCAAGGATCTTCGGCTTTGACCAGATCCAGGACGCGACGCTCTTTCTCGAAAGCAACGCGCAGATCGGAAAGATAGTCGTCTCCTTGGACTGATCCATGGTCCGCTTGCATACCCCTCGCCTACCATTGAAGGCGAGGGCCGGATTGGGGAGGTCACCTTGTCAGCTTCGAAACGAGGGGTGATGCAGCGCTTCGCATGAATGACGGCAAAGGGCTCTTCTCTACCTTCGATGCTCCGTGCGACAACAGGCAACCGCCACCTGGCATCAAGACATTGAGCACGCCTTTGTGCCGGAATCCTGGTGGATTCCGGCTGTCGGTGTTTTCTCGGGAAAGGCCCGGCCTTGTCGACCGGGCCGATCAGGTTCAGTCGTCGAGCCGAGCTACCTGCTCGACTGCCTGCGCAGCTATCTTGGCGCGCATTGGCAACCCGACCTGATCCGCATCATTGGCCAGGACCGTCCCCGTGCCCGCAGGCTTGAACGGATATTCAGCGTGCCGACCCGGTGCGGTTATGCGGCCTGTGGGATCGAATTCGCACCTGTCCTTCTTGCCGCCCTGCGGCCCGCCGTTGCCCTCGTCGCGCCGACCCACGCCACCTCCGCTATGCCTCATGGCCCGGCCTGCCTCGCGACAATCCGCGCCGCAGCGCTGATCGACGTGCTCTCGGGCGCCCCCCGCGCAGCCTCTATCGCCTCCCGCCTTGGTCTGTCACGCCGCAGTCTGCAACGGCGGCTCGCCGACCACGGCACGACGCTCTCCATCCTGATCGGCACCTTGCGATACGAACGCGCCAGAACCCTGCTAATTGAAAGCCCGCTCTCCATCTCGATGATCGCCGAGAACCTCGGTTACGCCGACCCGGCCCATTTCACCCGTGCCTTCCGCGCTTGGGCAGGAATGTCCCCGAGCGACTACCGGGGCCTGGCCTGCCACTGATCATTGGCCTCACGCGACGCCTGCGGATCACAGCGAATGATGTTGCCTGGCAGCACGGTGTAGGGCGGCGGTCTCTGCGCTTTTGACCCCGCGGAATCTGCTCAGCTGCACATTGCAGAAATCCCGCTATGAAGAAGCATCTCAAACTTTATGAATACCTAATGGACAGCCTCATCCAGAACCGTCGAGATGCAACCGGCGACGAGATCGGCGTCGTCTTGTTGCGGCTCTTCGATCTCGATCAGGATGCGGAATACCCGGCTGCTTTCAGCAAGTGTCACGAAACCTCTGGCGTCCTCTTCCGCCGCAAGCCCCTCGCTGCGCTTGCACCTTCCCGCGTTGCGCATACACTGAGTTGAACGCACGATGCCAATGAACAGGAGAGACGATGCGGACCTTCACGAAAACCCTGTGGGGAACCTCGGCCGTTGTGCTTACACTTGCCGGAGCAGCATCGGCCGAGCCGATCGAGGTGAAGGTCTTCATCAGCGCGATGTTCGAGATCGGCGAGAACAGCGGCGACCGCGCCGGCGAGTATCAGCACTGGTATGAGCGCTACTGGCAGGACGCGGCACCGCAGGAGGTTCCGGGGGCGATCGCCCCGGTGCATTGCAATGACGAGGGCGTTTGCGGCTCGGTGCTGGGCATGGGCAAGGTCAACGCGGCGGCCTCGATGCAGGCCATCCTGCTGAATCCGGCCTATGATTTCTCGGATGCCTATTACCTGATCACCGGGGTGGCGGGCACGCCGCCGTCACGGGGAACCATCGGCGATGTGGTCTGGGCAAGTTGGCTGATCGACTACGACCTCGGCCACAGATGGGCGCCCGAGGAAGGAGAGCCCGGCGAGCCGGTCTTCATGCCGCGAAAGGGCTATGAGGAATATCGGGTTCATGAGCTGAATCCCAACCTGGTGGCCTGGGGTATCGAGCTGTCCTCAGATGTGGCGCTGAAGGATTCCGAAGAGGCGCAGACCTATCGGATGCGCTATCCGGATGCCGCCGCGCAGGCTGCGCCTTCCGTGAAGGTGGGCACGCATATGACCGGCGACACGTTCTTCCACGGCCCCGGCCTGTCGGACGAGGCGCAATACATGGCCGAACTCTATGAGGCGGACGATTATCTGGTTACCGAGATGGAGGACAACGCCATCGCGCAGGTCATCAACCGGCTGCACGGCACCGACCGCATCGCGGCGATCCGCGGGTCGGTGAACTTCGACCAGGGCCACCCGGACGAGACCACGCTCCAGCATCTCGATCCCGCGCCGGGAGAGACGGCCGGTGGATTTGCGGAAACCGTCGAGAATATCGCGCTGGTCGGCGCGCCCCTGGTCGATCGGATCGTGGCGGATTGGGAGGCATGGAAGGACGGCGTTCCGGCAGTGGTGGCAGACTGACCGAAAGGCGCTCGCTTCTGGCCCGCGTCATCGCTTAACCGATGCTCGAACAGGGTATCAGGCGGATGCGGTCTCCTGGACCCCGGATCGCCACGGGGCATGGCAGCGCTCTGATTGCCCGGGTGCAGCCCGGGATGAACAGCTGTTCTTGTGAATCCTGTCCCGCATCCGATATCATGACGGGCATGCCGGATGTTCATGTTTCCCTTCCTGCCCGTCCGATCACGGCGGTTCTGGTTATCGTCATCCGGGACGGTCAAACCCTGCTGGTGCAGCGCGCCAACCCTCCGGATGCGGGGCTGTGGGGCTTCCCCGGCGGCAAGGTCGAGTTCGGGGAATCTCTGCTGGCTGCCGCGGAGCGCGAATTGCTGGAGGAAACCGGTGTCAGCGCCGTCGCACGGCAGGTGATCGATGCGGTCGACGCCTATGATCGCTTCGCAGATGGCCGTCTTCGGCAGCATTTCGTGCTGATCGCGGTCCAATGTCAGTGGCAGCAGGGCGAACCCGTCGCCGATGATGACGCGATGGACGCGAAATGGGTCCCCATACAGGACATGGAATCCTCCCTCATTCTGAGCCGCGACGTTGCGGCGGTGGCAAGACAGGCAGCGTTGTTGGCGTGACGGGCGATCCGGGATATTCGGCACATCCTCTCCCCGCCCTGGATATCATTGCCAGGATGGTAACGATGCCAGACGGAGCGGTAATTGCCTTACGCTCCAATTTCCTGTTTCAGTTGAGCGAGCAATTCCGTTGGGGTAATCGTTGTGCCTGACCTCACCAGCCTGATCGCATTCGCGGCTATCTCACTGGGGATGGTGATGACGCCCGGCCCCAATATGATTTATCTCATCTCGCGATCGATCTGTCAGGGCAGGACGGCGGGGCTGATTTCTCTGGGCGGCGTAGCATTGGGGTTCGTCTTCTACATGATCTGCGCAGCGCTTGGCATCACCGCCATCGTGATGGCGGTGCCCTTTGCCTATGATGCGTTGCGATTTGCCGGGGCGATCTATCTGATTTATCTGGCCTGGCAGGCGGTGAAGCCCGGCGGCCGTTCGCCCTTTCAGGTCCGCCATCTGCCTGCGGATGGACCGCGCAAGCTGTTTCTGATGGGCTTTCTGACGAACCTGCTGAACCCTAAGATCGCCGTGATGTATCTGTCGCTGCTGCCGCAGTTCATCAGCCCCGAAAATGGCAGCATCTTCGCTCAATCCATGATCCTCGGGATGACGCAGATCCTTGTCAGCGTCAGCGTGAACGCGATGATCGCCATCGGCGCCGGAAGCATCGCGGTATTTCTTTCGGAGCGCCCGGTCTGGACCGTGGTGCAGGGCTGGTTGATGGGAACAGTGCTGGCCGCTCTGGCCGTCCGGATGATCACCGAGACCCGACGCTGAAGCCTTGTGGGTTGCCCCCGGTCCGAACGGCGGCAATGGGCTCCGGGCAACATGTTGGCGGGCCCGCCGAGCAGGGTAAGGCCGGCCCATGGACGAAGCCGCTCCGCGGCACCGGCGCCATTGGTGCGCGCTCTAGCGATGCTGGAGCAAGCGGACAGCGGACGTTCGGATCAGGCCGCCTCCGGCATGAAAATAGTAGCTTCCATGAAGGTCACAGCATTGCCTGACAGCAGGACGCGCTCCTTGGACAACTCACAGTCCAGCCAGCCACCACGCACCGAAGCCTGAAAGGCCATCAACCTGTCGCGGCCCAGCTTCGCGGCCCAATAGGGCACAAGTGTTGCATGGATGGACCCCGTGACCGGATCTTCGGGAATGCCAGCACCGGGTGCGAAATAGCGCGAGACGAAGTCCGCTGATGCCTCTTCGGCATCTGCCCCTGTTACCACAAGACCGACAGGGCCGAGCCTGGCGATTGCAGTCAGATCGGGCACGAAGCTGCGGACGGCTTCGGCGCTGCCAAGGTCCACGAAGATGTTCTCGAAGTTTCGGAAAATGCTGGTGGGTGGCGTTGGAAAGATATCCGCGATTTCATTCGGTAGCCTCTCGACCGCTTCGGGCGACAGCCGGGGAATATCGAGGCGGTAACCATGCGCCTCTTTCGATACCCGCAGCTCACCGACACGGGTATGAAAGACGAGATCGGAATCCGCACCCTGTTTCGTAAACAGGATATGCGCGGTTGCCAGCGTGGCATGTCCGCAGAAATCCACCTCATGCGCGGGGGCAAACCAACGCAAATCCCACGCGCCATCCGGCCGAGGTTTGACAAAGGCTGTCTCGGCAAGGTTGTTCTCCTGCGTGATCGCCAGCATCAGGGCATCAGAAAGCCAATCTTCAAGGACCAGAACAGCGGCGGGATTGCCCGCGAAAAGCTGATCGGTAAAGGCATCGACCTGATACATGCGCATAGGAAAAACCCACGTTGGGCAGAACTCTTACGGAGTTTAGTGGGATTTCCGACCGGCGGCTACTGGCTCGTTCGCTGCGATTTAGCAGACTGGTCGCGGTGCGGTTTTTGGATCATCGCCGTAAGGACAGGATACCGGCTCCGACGATGAGCAACATGCCGAGTGACGAAATTGCATCCGGCACCTCCGCGAAAAAGACCAGCCCCCAGATGACGGCGAACCCGACATAGGCGAAGTCGAAGGTCCCGACCATCGCTGGCGGTCCGTTCTGATAGGCAATGGCCGCGCCGATGCTGCCGATCAGGATCGCCGTCGCCAGCAGGGTCATGGATATCCATTCGGAGGGGCCCATGTCCGACCATGGGGCCAGCAGAAACCCTTGCCGCATCGTCTCGGGCAGCAAGGCGATGACCGCTGCCGCCAGGGCACCGACGATGACAAAGCTGATGTTGAGGGCGAGCGAAAGCATGATTGGATCCTGCTGGCGGCATCTGGTGCGGGTCAGGATCATCGCTCCGGCATAGAGCATGGCCGAGATCAGGGGCAGGATCGCATAGGCGTTGAAATCCCCCGCTTCGGGGCGAAGGATCAGCAGGACGCCTGAAAAGCCGATGAATACCGCCGCCCAGCCGGCGCGCGAAATGCGATCTCCGATGAACAGGGCGGAGAACAGAGAGATGAAGATCGGGAGCGTGTAATAAGCGGCGGCAGCCGCCGAAAGCGTCAGTTCCGGCAGCGAAAGATAGTAGCAGACCCACATGCCGACCAGCATCAGGCTGCGCAGGGCGACCCAGGGAATCGCATCTGGCAACCGGAATTTTCCCTGTGCTTTCGACGCCAGAACCCCCAGCAGAACCGGAATGACGATAAGCGAACGGATCACGAAGATCTGCCAGATGACGAAGCTGCCGCTCGTCATCTTGATCAGTGCATCGCCCAGGGAAAGCGCCAGCACGGTCAGGATGATAGTGCCCACCGCAAGGGGAATGTTGTCGCCGCGCTGATCTTGCAGGCTGGTTTGCGACATCCGGGTCTCCTCCTGCATGCCCCTTGGAACGTTAGGGGAACATTCAGGCGCTGGCAATGACGGCAGGTCACGACGAGAAACGTTGCCATAGCCGGAATCTTCAGTTAATAGATCGATATCTATTGAGAGGTTGATTCGATGGAAGAGAAACGGGCGCTTACCGCCTTCTCGGCGCTGTCTCAGGAAACCCGGCTGCGGATCATCAGGCTGCTGGTGACAGCGGGGCCGGAGGGCCTGCCTGCCGGCGCCATCGGCGAGGCGATGGACGGGGCCACATCCTCGCGGATGTCCTTTCATCTCGGCCATCTTGAACATGCCGGGCTGGTCACGTCGCGGCGTGAGGGGCGGCAGATCATCTACAGCGTCACCTATCAGGCATTGTCCGACCTGATCGCCTTCCTGATGCGCGATTGCTGCCAGGGGCGACCCGAGATCTGCGCCCCGGTCGTCGCCGCGCTGTCCTGCTCCTGCGAACCCGATAAGGATCAAGCTCATGCCTGACCAATCCCCCCGCGTGCTCAACGTGCTGTTTCTCTGCACCGGCAATTCGGCACGCTCGATCATCGCCGAAAGCGTCCTGCGCCAGGATGGCGGGGGGCGGTTCCGGGCCTTTTCGGCCGGCAGCCAGCCGCAGGGCGAGGTCCATCCGACCGCGCTGAGGGTTCTGGAGAACTTCCATTATCCGACCGACGGGCTGCGCTCGAAAAGCTGGGACGAGTTCGCCGGGGCGGATGCGCCGGTGATGGATTTCGTCTTCACGGTCTGCGACCAGGCCGCCGGAGAGACCTGTCCGCTCTGGCCCGGCCAGCCGATCTCGGCGCATTGGGGCGTGCCTGATCCGGCCGTTGCCACCGGCACGGGTCTGGAACGGGAAATGGCCTTCATCGATACATTGCGCATCATGAAGAACCGGATCCCGGTCTTCACCGCCCTGCCGATGACAACCCTGAACCGCGCAAGCCTGACGACCAGACTGCGCGAGATCGGGCAATCGGAGGGCGCGACCCAGCCCCGGACGGATGTGGCCTGAGGGCGGATCATGGACATCATCATCTATCACAACCCCGATTGCGGCACGTCCCGAAACACGCTTGGCCTGATCCGCAATGCCGGGGTCGAGCCACATGTGATCGAATATCTGAAATGCCCGCCAAGCCGGGAGCTGCTGGTGCAACTGATCGCCCGCATGGGGATCACCGCCCGCGACCTGCTGCGCGAGAAGGGCACGCCTTACGCCGATCCTGGCCTCGGCGATCCGGCGCTGAGCGAGGATCAGCTTCTGGATGCGATGATGGCCCATCCGATCCTCATCAACCGGCCCATCGTGGCCAGCCCCAGAGGCGTGCGGCTCTGCCGCCCATCCGAGGCGGTGCTGGATCTTCTGCCCCCGCAACAAGGCGCGTTCTCGAAAGAGGACGGTGAAGCCGTGGTGGGCGACGACGGCCAGCCCGTGACGCCTGCATCATAACCGCCTGACCCTGACCGGAGACAGATCAATGACCTCCCCGACGCCGCCTTCGCGGCTGTCCTTTCTCGACCGCTGGCTGACATTGTGGATCTTCGCAGCCATGGCGCTCGGTATTCTGCTGGGGACGCTGTTCCCCGGCCTTCCTGGCGCGCTCGATGCGCTGTCGCTCGGCAC
This sequence comes from Paracoccus alcaliphilus, assembly GCF_028553725.1. Taxonomy (NCBI): domain Bacteria; kingdom Pseudomonadati; phylum Pseudomonadota; class Alphaproteobacteria; order Rhodobacterales; family Paracoccaceae; genus Paracoccus; species Paracoccus alcaliphilus. Next base: position 235,935 of record NZ_CP067127.1, on the reverse strand, counting down.
GACCAACATTCCCATTGCCATCGGCCTGATCCTGATGATGTATCCGCCGCTGGCCAAGGTGCGCTACGAGGAGCTGCCCCGCGTCTTTGCCGACCGGCGGGTGCTGGTCCTGTCACTGGTGCAGAACTGGATCATCGGCCCGGTGCTGATGTTCGCGCTGGCGGTGATATTTCTGCGCGACCATCCCGAATACATGACCGGTCTGATCCTGATCGGCCTGGCGCGCTGCATTGCGATGGTGCTGGTCTGGAACCAGCTGGCCCGAGGCGACGGCCAGTATGTCGCGGCGCTGGTCGCCTTCAATTCGGTGTTCCAGATCCTGTTCTTCTCCATCTATGCGTGGTTCTTCCTCTCGGTCCTGCCGCCGCTGTTCGGACTGGAGGGAAGCGTGATCGACGTGAGCTTCCGGACCATCACCTTGGCGGTGCTGATCTATCTTGGCATCCCCTTCGCGGCCGGGTTCCTTACCAGGCGAGTCCTCGTCGCCCGTAAGGGCGAAGGCTGGTATGAGGCCGCTTTCCTGCCGCGCATTGGCCCGATCACGCTGACGGCGCTGCTGTTCACCATCGTCGCCATGTTCAGCCTGAAGGGCGGCGATGTGGTCCGCCTGCCGCTGGACGCGTTCAGGATCGCGGTGCCGCTGGCGCTCTACTTCGTCATCCAGTTCCTCGTCAGCTTTGCGATGGGACGGTTGATCGAAGCTGACTATCCCCGCACGACGGCCATCGCCTTCACCGCGGCGGGCAACAATTTCGAGCTGGCGATCGCGGTCGCCATCGCCGCCTTCGGACTGGCCTCGCCGGTGGCCTTCGCGGCAGTGATCGGACCGCTGGTAGAGGTGCCGGCGCTGATCCTGCTCGTCCATGTTGCGCTGCGGCTCGGGCGGCGATGGTTTCCCCATGAAGCCACGGCTCAGGAGGTGAAAACATGACCCTGCCGGACCTGCCGAACCTTGTCCCCGCCTCGGTGGAGATCCCCACCCTTCGGTGCTTCGACCTGCCGCGTGCCACGCATCCGCCGCGCATCCTGTTGCTCTATGGCTCACTGCGCGCGCGCTCCTACAGCCGGTTGCTGACGCTGGAAGCGGAACGTCTGCTGCGCCATTTCGGGGCGGAAACACGGGTGTTCGATCCATATGGCCTGCCCCTGCCGGATGGGGAAGACGAAAGGCACCCGAAGGTGCAGGAACTGCGCGAGCTGTGCCAGTGGTCCGATGGGCAGGTCTGGACCAGCCCCGAACGGCATGGGGCAATGTCGGGCGTGATGAAATCGCAGATCGACTGGATCCCCCTGGCTCTTGGCGCGATCCGGCCCACGCAGGGGCGGGTGCTGGCGGTCATGCAGGTGTCGGGTGGATCTCAGAGCTTCAACGCCGTCAACCAGATGCGCATTCTGGGCCGCTGGATGCGGATGCTGACTATCCCGAACCAGTCTTCGGTTGCCAAAGCGTATCAGGAATTTGACGAGGCAGGCCGCATGAAACCCTCGCCCTACTACGACCGGTTGGTGGACGTGATGGAAGAGTTGGTGAAGTTCACGCTGCTGACCCGCGATCTCTCGCCTTATCTGACCGACCGCTACAGCGAGCGAAAGGAAACCACGGTCGCACTCGAGGAACGGGTGAACCTGAAGGCCGCGACATGATGGCGGGTAGGACCGGTATCGCCTAGAGTGATGATCCGACACGCAGGCGTATCGTGCGATGAAGAGCTGCCTGCCAAGTCTGACACGAACAACTGAACCAGGCGAGATGACCGCGCGGCGCTTTGACCATCTGCTTCTGGCGGAAACCCATGCCTCATCCGATTTCTCGGGCCAAATCGTATCGCAGCCGATCGGCGGCTACGAGGATTTGCGCACGACGGATTGCGTCGATCAGTATTTCTCCGATCGCCGGAGAAGCATTTGAGGCCTCCACAGCCTGAAGCAAGCGGACCATGTGTTCTTCTATGATCGTCATGGATGGCCTTTCTGGATAAGGAACGGCGAGCTAGGCAATCAAAACTGATTCGTCCAGACAAAATGAGCAAATAAGCGTCATGTAGGGGATATGGTTCCGCCGAACTCGGCATCATCGCCGACAAGTGATGCGAGAAGGCCGACTGATTGCGTTTGGCATGGCTCTGTTTTGAACAGTTCGATGACTTGCCGCGGCGCATCGCGAAATTCGACGCGAAGATTGCGGGTCCTCTTTGCCGTAGACAGTGATGGAATAGCTGATGCGGAGCGTCAGGTTGTTCGGCGCGCAACTCGCGTGCGCGTCATATCGCCTGGAGTGCTGGGCAGCTGATGCAAATACCTTGGCAAATCACCTCGACCGTCAGGCCGCGACTATCGGTCTTTCCTGAAGGCATCAGTTTTGGCAGTGCCGAAGGATACATGGTTCGACTCAGGATGATCAGCTGCCGACGCGTTTCGTCGGGGTATCGCTGCTCCCGCCAGAGGTCGAGAGTATGCCCGTTACGGATGACTTCCCGTATAGGCCGCACCCCGAAGGCGCGAGCGACCGCCGGATTTCCCTGAGATCCGCAGGGCGATGCAGGATATGACCGGCAAGCGATCGCCTGAACCAACTGTTCGTGACAGCCCGCCAGATCAGTGATTTCATGGGCACAGCGCCCAGCCTCCCTGCAGGCCTCCTTCCGCTGCCATGCCCGTCACGGTTGAACGCTGCCGGGCAAAATGCAATGTCGTGATGGTCTGCGTGAGAGAGGTCCGGTCGTGCCCGATTCCAAATCCAGGACGCCACTGGCCGATCAGAGCTTCTTTCTGTCGCCCCAACTTAGCAAAGGCCGTGATTCGGATGACGATATCGATCTGAACATCATCGCCAGCACCTATCGCTCGATCATCGACGAGCATGCCTTCGATGAAATGGTTGCGAGTTGGGAGGCCAAACTGGAAGTGCCCGGTGGAAACGTCGCGTATCCCAAAGTCTCCAGGGGTCTTTTCAGCCAGTTGCTGACCTTCCGCACCACCCTGGAGAAGCTGGACCTCCCGACGGAAAGTGACCCGCTGAAACTGGCGGTCTCCGAAGTGCCCGGCCCGGCGATGGTGCTGTCTCCGGGCGGCAATGTCGCGGTCATCAACATTGCGGGCGAACGCGCTTTCGGCAAACGACAGGGCGCGTTCATGGACGCGGGCGTCATCGCGCCCAATTCTCTGGAGGACTATCGCGCGCTGTTGCGCGCCGCCACCGGTCAGGGCAATGCGGCACAGGCGATCCTGACGATCCTGCCCGTCGCCGAGGACTATGGCGAATCCTTCCTGGCCGAGGCCTACCTGATCCGCATGCCGGGCCAGAGCGGTGCGCATATCGCCATCCGCTCTCTGGAAATCGCCTGGGGATCGCGGATCGCGGATCGTCTGCAACAGGCCTTCGGCCTGACGCAGGCTGAATCCGAAGTCGCGCATCTGTTCTTCCGTTTGCGCAACCTCGAATCGATCGCGACCCAACGAGGCGTATCGCTGCTGACGGTGCGCACCCAGATCAAGACGATCATGGCCAAGATGGGCGCGCCGTCGAATATCGACCTGATGCGTCTGCTGGCCATGATCGCCAGTCGCGAACATGTCGGGCTTCGGGGCGAAGCCCCTGTCTGGCACGATCCCCTGGGCCGTGAAAAGCTGATTGCGATGCCCGATGGACGCAAGATCGCATGGACCTGGATGGGCGCGAAGCGGGGCGTGCCGGTGGTCATGCTTCGCGGATTGCCGATGACCTATCTGCTGCCCGGCGATGGAGAAGCCCGGCTGCGCGATGCCGGCATCTGCCTCTATGTTCCGTCACGCCCCGGTCACGGGAACAGCACGATGGACCCTTCGCTTGACGTGATGAGCGACAATCTGATCGCATTGCGGGCCTTTCTCGATCAGGTCGTCGACCGCCCCTGCCTTGGCGTCGGATTGGCCAGCGGCACCTTGCCGCTTGTGGTCGAGGCGGTCGCGGATCCCTCGCGCTTCCACGGAATCCTTGCGGTCGGTTTCTCGTCCGGGATCGACCCTTCGGGAGTCCGGCGTCTGCCGCAGATTCAGCGCACCCTGCTGCACCTCGCAGACAGCGCGCCCTGGGTGGCCGAACTGATGGCCAAATCCGGGCACAGGATGATGCGCCAGCACGGCCTGGACTGGTATCTGGAACGGGCCTTCCGCAATACGCCGCTGAACCAGCAAACGGTGCGTAATCCCGATTGGACGGCATTGATCCGAAACGCCTGTGAGCATTTGCTGAAACAGGGTCACGCGACCTTCGTGCGGGAATTGCAGCTTTCGCGCCATCGCATGGACAGCGCGCTGCGGGAGCTTGCCATCCCCATGCGATATCTGGCGCCTCTCGAGGATGCCGGCATCGACCTTGCATCGTGCAGGCAGCTGGAAAAGGTCAATCCCATGATCACGGTCGAGCCGGTGCCCGATGCGGCCGAACTGGTCTTCTACCAGCGCAATGACCTCATCCTTGATCGTATCATCGCCTCGGCACACCGAAACTGAGGCGCATACACCAATCAGCGTATGACGAGGCGGTTCGACATCCGCTAGAGCCGCCATTCAAGGCATGTGGTCGATGCGGTAGTGAATTGTTCAGCTTGTCATGACCGGTGCCAGGCAGGTCTTCGGACTGTCGGTTTCGCGATGCAATGAGGGATTGATGAGCGACGCAAGCATTATGCGGCCAGGCCGCCAGGCACCGGAATACGTGACCAGCCCGGACATGGCAGCCTTCACCATCGGGCAGATCGTCATCGCCTTGCTGGCGGATGGTGGCGAGGTTTCGCTGGAAACGGTGCGCAAGCAGTTGATCCGGGTCTCGATGGGGCATTGCCGCACCCTGGATGCCCGGGTGAGCGCCGAAATGGCGCTCGGCGCCCTCGATTACATCAAGTCCCGGTTGCTGGCCAATAAGCTCAGGATATGTCCGAATTGCTGACGTTTGACATCCCTGCCTCTTGGCAGTGACGGGCCACCTTTCGGCGTCTTCGCGCCGATGAAACGAGCCGGCGACGATGGGGACAAGAAGGTCATTGCCCTGTTACCGTGTCGTGCGACACTGATCCAATCGAGACAAAGATCATTTTGGAATAATGAGCACAACGAACGATGCCCGTTTCTGGGATCGGGCCTCACGAAAATATGCCCGGAGTGCGATTGCGGATCAGGCCGGGTATGAGCGCACCCTCGACCGTGCCCTCGGCCTTCTGGCACCGGATGACCGGGTGCTGGAACTGGGTTGCGGAACGGGAACAACGGCGCTTCGTCTTGCGGCTGGCGTGAAAAGCTATCTCGCGACGGATATATCGCCGGAGATGATCGCCATCGCGAATGAAAGATATGCCGGCAATCCCGTGCCGGGCCTTGTCTTCGATACCGCCACCGCCGAATCCGTGAAATTCGGGCCATCCGGATTCAATGCCGCTCTTGGTTTCAACTACCTTCATCTCGTCCGCGACCTGCCCGGAACGTTGAGCCAGATTCACGCTCTGCTTGCGGCGGAGGGCCTGTTTGTATCGAAAACACCCTGCATCGGCGATATGAACGTTCTGATCAAGTTCGCCCTGCCCGTGATGCGCGCGATAGGAAAGGCCCCCTATGTGGGCGTCTTCCGGGAAACCGAACTGAAGCAGCGTATATCGACCGCAGGCTTCGAGATACTTGCCATGGAAAACCATGCAACAAAGGGTAGCGGGTTCCGGCCTTACATCGTGGCGCGAAAGAGATGATACGGCCATCCGGTTGATCCCCGTCATCTGCCTAATATTTCCGCAAGCTCTTTCGCGTCGATGTAGCAGATCGGTCGCGGTCTGGACGGAGCGGGCGTTGCAGATACAGTTTTAATTCTGTTGCCAAGTGTGATACTTCCGAGCCATGAAAATCGTGGTGCTTCCAGGTCTCGACGGCACAGGCCGCTTGTTGTCAGATTTTACTGCATCTTTGCGTAAAAATTTCGACGTTGAGATTGTTTCCTATCCACTGGACATGACCTCTTATGAAGAGATCCGCAAATGGATTGGCCCTCGCCTGCGGCAGGATGATTATGTGATCGTCGCCGAATCTTTTTCTGGACCGGTAGCGATTGATATCACAGCTCAGCGTCCACGAGGTTTGCTGGCGACCGTCTTTGTCGCCAGCTTTGCCCGTGCACCAAGGAAGTTGCCGCAGAATCTTTTGAGCTTATTGAAATACGTTCCGCATTTTCCGGGTATGATCGCAGTTGTGAGCAGGCCCTTCGTTACCGGACAAGCAGCTTCAAACGCGTTTGCGGCCAGTTATAGGTCGGTGTTGCGAGAAGTCCCGTTGAGCACTCTTGTCGATCGTTTGCGAGCGGTATCGCAAGTCGACCTGCGGGAAAGATTATCCGAAATAAGCGTGCCCTGCGCGTATCTGCGAGCAACTAAAGACCGGTTGGTTCCGATAGCGATATCGCAGGACTTCAATGGGCACTGCCAATCACTCTTGCCAATTGAAGCGCCCCATTTCGTTCTGCAAACGAAACCAGAAGAAGCCGCTGAGCGTATTGCACAATTCATCTCATCTCTTGGATGAATGACCGCTCTGGGCTCGTTCGCGTCGAGCGCCACAAGGCCGTTGAATGCTGGCTTCCCACATGGGGCGCCATCTGAGGGGGCAGGTCTGGCCTGCCTGGCTGGCCCGACATTAAGCGAGGCGTAGCCGAGCACGATGATGTAGGCTCCGAAATGCCGGTCGCTGATGCGCAGCAAGGTGAATTTCATCACCAGAAATGCACAGCGCTCAGCAGGATGACGACGTCCAGACCGTCTGGGCAGGCATCTCTTCGCTACGGATGGGTGACCGGATGCGTTGCGACAGCCCCCCGTGAGGACACGCGCGCTGCTTAGGCTGAGGATCAGGCTGACGAGGATGCGCAGGTGTCCGTAAGCATCCGTCGCCGACTTCCGTCCAATTCCTACATTGCCTCGACAGGACCTGGCCATCCATGTTCCGCCTGCCATCCTGAAAGTCCGGCAGAAATTTTTCAGCCACATCTGCTAGAAAATTTCGTAGGCTGCCCGGACAGGTCTCCCTACCCACCAGAGGATAGACGACATGATATCATTCAAGGCTTATCCTTTCTATTTAGCTGCTTCTCTTGTTTTCGCGCCGGTCGCGCATGCGTCCGGTGCCTGTGACCATGTCAACCGGATCGACAATACCAACGAGAGGAATTCATTTCGCGCCTTTGTCACCGGCGCTCTGTCCGCGCCGCCAGACCCGGCACAGGTGACGATCGTCAATGTCCTGCAACAGGCGCCCTGGACCATCGTCGGCGCGGAAATTCCCGATGCCGATGGCGTGGGATATTTCCTCTATCAGGCGCAAGACACCAAGCAGCTGTTTTACGGAATCTGGGGCGGCATGGCGGACCCATCGGAGGCTGGCGAGGTCGCCAGATGGGCTACCGATCAGGGATCACCGCCGGAATTGGCCAGATGCTTCGCCAGCATCGCAACCGGCGGCTGAACCAGGCGCAAAGCGGAATGGCGGGGTTGCTTCACTAACGCTAGCAGGGCTTGCCTGCGGAACGAAGTCCCCCGTTGATGCCGGTCCAGTCGCATGCAAAGGTTTGGGACTTTGCCGTTATTGAACGAGGCGAATATGGCGGACGAGCTGGACAGGATATTGATCGTCGGCAACGGCGGAAGCGGAAAGACCTGGCTGTCAGGCCGGCTTGCAAGTCGATTGAGGTTGCCGGTGATACATATGGATGATCTGCGCTGGCAGCCGGGCCGTTACGGCGTTGCTCGCGACAACCAGATTGTCGCCCGCGAAGTCGCGGAGGCAGGCAATGCTGAGCAATGGTTGATGGAAGGTGTTTACGGCTGGCTTGCCAGGATCGTTGTGCCCCGTGCCACGACAATGATCTGGCTGGACATACCCGAAGAAGAATGCATCCAGAATGTCAGGCTTCGTGGTATACAGGGTGGCGGTTCAGAGCAGGCGTTTGAGGACCTTTTGGAATGGGTGGCAGGTTATCGCACCCGCAGCAACACAAGCTGTTTTGCCGCCCATCTGGCTCTTTATGACGCTTTTCCGAGCTCAAAGGTGCGCCTGAAAAGCCGTGATGAGATCACCAGTTATCTGGGCAGACTGCCCGAGTAGGCTCTTGGTTGCTGATCCTCCTCGCAATTACTGAAATGACGGTGCTGACGCTGTCGCGGTCATTGACACGGTGCTGTGGCAGGTCAGCAGGTCAAACGAAATCGGTCGTTTTCAACGCTTCCTGCCTGAGCAGGTTGCCAGCACGGCAGCAATGCAGGACAGGACCTCAGCCAATGCCATGCTGCTTCAGCAGTGCCTGCTCGTCGCCGGACACCCAACCGAAAACCTTCGCTTCGCCATCCAGAACCTGCACCAGGTAGTGGACGTCGAAATCAATTCTGGCAGCGTCCTGATCCTTGCGGGCATAGATCGCCGTCCAGGCCACATGAGCGACGCAATGGCAGTCGTCGATCGGTGAGAGGCGGACATGCCGGATGCGCATCTCCTTCGTGCCGATGGCCCGATAATGCGCATAACCTTGCTCCATGGCCTGCCTGAACCGGTGGTCATTCTTGCCGGACGTGACCCCGGCGGGCGAAGCGGCGATAAAATCCGAGGCATAGAGCGCTGCCGCCTCGTCCATATCCATTTCCCCGGCCAGAGATTGCCCGAAGAAGCGTGCGTATCGCTCGAACAGATTCTGCACCTCATGTTCCATCGGTCTTTTTCCGGGAATGCCCGACGTTCGTGCAGTATGGCAGCACAGGCGATAGAGACCGACCGCTGATCCCCTCCGTCATCCGGGGCCGTGGCATTGGCGTTAACTGCCCCTTCCCAGCTGTCGCCCGGACGGCGGGTGATGACGTTGACCACACCCCCCAGAGCCTCGGACCCATAGAGCGAGGACATCGGCCCGCGCACCACCTCGACCCGATCAATGGCGGCGGCGGGAATCCAGCCATGTTCGTAATCCGAATGAGCCACTGCTGACGCCGAAGTGCTGATGCGTGCCCCGTCCACCAGAACCAGCGTATGATCCGTATCCATGCCGCGGATCCTGATGCCGCGATTGCCCAGACCTATGCCATCGAGGGCAACGCCCGGCACGGCGGCCAACGCGTCGCTCAGATCATTCATTGGCCGTTGGCGCAATTCCTGACCGTCAATGACCGTGATGCTGGCAGGTGCGTCGCGCTGGCTGCGCTCTCCTTGCGTGGCGGTGATGACGATCGGATCCAGAAGGAACGGTGTATCGGATTGCTGCGCGTGTCCCACGCAGGCCACGCCTGCCAGAAGCGAAGCAAGGGTCAGGGGTTTTCGAATCGTGAATTGTCGAGCCATGCGCGTCTCCCGAAAGATCGCGGGATCAAATACGTGATAACATCACATAACTCAATGCCAAAATCGCCGATACAGCACAAGGCACTTCGCTCGATCATGCGACCCTACCGTCCGTCGGATGATTGCAGAGAATACTTCTCATCCGTACGGCTTGCCAAACCTTTGGCTGTCGCAGCGGGATCAGCCCGGTTTTGCTGCCGTCGATGGCGATGGGCTGGGCATAGTCGCCGAAGCGCTAATGGGGTCAAGCTCCATCTGCACGATGATCACCGTGCTGGCCGTCGGTTGGGCACCGCTGGCCGCCCATATCGCGGCGCTGGCCACGCAGCCGCTGCTAGCCCCCTCCTCTTCTCGGCTTTCGTTTGACGTAAATTTTCAGCCGGTGACCCACGATCTCGGAGTCATGCTCGCTGGCGATCCTTATCTAAATCTGCTTGATCTCACCCTAGCGAAACTCATGAGGTCTGAATAACCCCGAGCCTCTTGGACGCCTTCACGTCCCATCTTCGGCCACCGTCGCAATTCGGCAGGTGACAGCATGAACAGCCATTCTTGTGAATCCTGTCCCGCGTCCGGTATCATGACGGGTATGCCAGAGGTTCATGCTTCCTTTCCAGCGCGTCCGATCACGGCAGTTCTGGCTGTCGTCATCCGGGACGATCAAATCCTGCTGGTGCAGCGCGCCAATCCTCCGGATGTGGGGCTGTGGGGCTTTCCCGGCGGCAAGGTCGAGTTCGGGGAAACCCTGCTGGCTGCCGCCGAGCGCGAATTGCTGGAGGAAACCGGTGTCAGGGCCGCCGCACGGCGGGTGATTGATGCGGTCGATGCCTATGATCGCTTCGAAGATGGCCGTCTTCGGCAGCATTTCGTGTTGATCGCGGTCCAATGTCAGTGGCAGCAGGGCGAACCCGTCGCCGATGATGACGCGATGGACGCGAAATGGGTTCCCATACAAGAAATGGAAACCGCCCTTGACCTGAGCCGCGACGTTGCGGCGGTGGCAAGACGGGCAGCGTTGTTGGCGTGACGGGAAATCCGGGATATTCGGCGCATCCTCTCCCCGCCCTGGACGCAGTCATTCAGTCACCGCCATTTGCTCTTGTGGGCTGCGAAGGTTCATGAACCATGCCTATCGCCAGCGGTGGAGGATCTGATGCCGGACCCGAAAATCTCGATCGGCTCGGTCATTCTGGCTGCGGGTCAGGCGCGCCGGATGGGGCCGGGCGGGTCTCATAAATTACTGGCTGAATTCGATGGCACGCCTCTGATAAGGCGAACTGCTGAAACCGTGCTGTCCGCTTCCGTCTTGCCCGCCGTCGTCGTGACGGGGCACCGACGGCGCGAAATCGAAGATGCACTGCGGGGCCTGGATCTTCGCCTGCGATTCAACGCGGGCTATGGCTCGGGGATGGGAAGCTCGCTGGCATGCGGGTTCCGGGATGAGGGCCTTCGGGACCGCGACGGCGTGTTGGTGATGCTGGGCGATATGCCCGCGATCACGCCCGATCATGTGGAACGACTCGTCACGGCATTCTGTCGGCATGGGGGCAGCGCGGTCGTGCGGGCAAGTAGCGACGGCCATCCCGGCAACCCCGTCATCATTCCGAAGGCGCTCCATGACTTGATGCGGAACCTGTCGGGCGACCACGGCGCCCGCAGCCTGATCCGGCAATCGGCGCTGCCAGTCGTGGATATCGACATTGGTCCTGCGGCGCTTCTGGATGTGGACACGGTTGAAGCGGTGAAACAGGCGGGCGGCATCCTGAAAGGCTGAGCGGCGATGCCAGCCAGGCGGCTTACGCAAAATGCGTCAATCGCGCCGCCGCGACATCGGCAAGCACCGAGATCGCCAGAGAGGATGCGTCCCTTGTCGGGCCGAACATGCCGATAGGCGCTTTGATCCGGGCGATGTCGGCCTCGGGGATCCCATGATTGCGCAGACGCTCGACACGGGCATGATGTGTCCTCATGCTGCCCAGGGCACCGATGTAGAAGCCCGGCGATTGCAACGCCTTCAGAAGCACAGGCAGTTCGGCATCGGGATCGTGCTGTAAAATGGCGATGGCGGTATAGGCGTCGGCCATCCCCTCAAAAGCCTCTATGCCCCGCTGTGGATCAAGAAGCATCACATCATAGCCCGAGCATTCGGCCAGTCGCATCAGGTTTTGCGCCTCGATCGTGCGGCCCGAGATCATCAAACGGGTCACCGGGTGATAGACCGACAGGAAATCCTCACCACCCCATCCGGCGCGCTCGGGCGGTGGCGTACAGGCCAGCGCTTGCATTTGCGGGGAATAGCGCAATGCGGCGGGCCGACGCGCCTTCAGGCATCGAAGGACGCATTCGATCGCCTTCACATCGCGCAGAACATGGATGGCGACGGTAATTCCGCCACCACAGGGCAGGACGATGTCGAAGAAGGGAGAGCCCTCGCCGTAGATCACCGTCCGATCACGCCCTTCGGCCATGGCCAGCATGGCCTCGGTCGCGACGGCGGCTTCGACGCAGCCACCCGACACGAAACCCGCATAACCGCCATCCGCCGCTATGACGACATGCGCGCCCAATGCCCGCGCCGCGCCGCCACGAATGCCGGTCAGGGTCGCAATCGCGACGGGACCGCGGCTGAAGCTGGTCACCGCAAAGCGCAGCAGTTCCACCGGATCGTCGGTCTGCATCGCCCGAACGGGCGTTGGCGGTCTGCAAAGGGTTTCCGTCGTTTGGGTCACATCCTGCCTCGTCAGAAATCAGCCGCCGGTTCGGGGCGTCCTTGCGCGAAAGCAGGCGCCGCAGCGCCTGCCGCCATGGGAAAGCCGGGCTTCAGGCCTCCCCTCCTTCCGCGAGGTCGAGCTTCGACAGGGGCAGGCTGCGGACACGACGTCCGGTCAGGGCCGAGACCGCATTCGCCACCGCCGGCGGCACGCCCGGCACACCCGGTTCGCCGATGCCGCCCATGGGCGCGCCGCTTTCGATGATGCGCACATGGACGCGCGGCATGCGGTCCGGGGTCAGGATCGGATAGCCGTCGTAATTGCGCGCCTGCGGCATGCCATCGACATAGACGACCTCCTCGAACAGCGCAGAAGACAGCCCCAGCGCGACCGCAGAGTTCACCTGCGCCTCGATGATTGCCGGGTTGACGATGCTGCCCGGATCGATGGCCACCCAGACATCATGCACCACGACCTCGCCCTGCCGGATCGACACCTCGGCAATCGTCGCGACCTCGCTGCCGAAGGGCGAGGCCATGGCGACGCCGCGCGCGCGCCGGGTGCCATCGCCGGCTTCGAACGGGCCGCGCTGCCAGCCGCCGGACAGATCGGCGACCGCCTCCAGCAGGTTTCTGTGGCGTGGGCTGTCGGCCAGCAGGCGGTGGCGCAACTCATAGGGGTCCTGCTGCCCGGCATCGGCCATTTCGTCGAAGAAGGTCTCATAGAAGAAATCATTCATCGAATGACCGACCGAGCGCCAGAAGCCGATGATCGCCGGATCATCGACATGGACATGCCCGACGCGACGGTTCGCAATCGCATAGACCTTGCCGGCGATGCCTTCGACGGCGGTACTGTCAACCTTGTCCGGCTCGCCCCCGAACCAGCGACCGCCCGGCCCCTCGCCAGCCGCAACGGCATGCAAGGCCACCGGCAGCCCGTCATCGTCCAGCCCCGCGCGGAAGCGCGCGACGGACATGGGGCGCAGGGTGTCGCGCAGGAATTCCTCTTCGCGGCTCCAGATCAGCTTGACGGGGCGGCCCACGGCTTTTGCCAGCAGGATCGCCTGCGGGAACGGGTTCGCGGACTGATACAGGAAATGCCGCCCGAAGAAGCCGCCAAGAATTGGCGAATGGATGATGACCTTCCCGGGTTCGATGCCTGCCACCTTCGCGGCGTCGGCCTGGAACATCTCGGGCGCCTGGTTCGGGACCCACAGCTCCAGCGTGCCGTCATCGTTCCAGCGCGCCAGTGCCGAGGGCGGCTCGAGCTGGCCATGCGCCAGATAGGGTGCGTCATAGGTCGCCTCGACCACCTTCGCCGCACCGGCAAGCGCGGCCTCGGCGTCGCCTTCCGCCTCGAAATCAATGCCGTCGCCTGTCGTCCCCTTCAGGTGGGCCATATGCGCTTCGGTCGAAAAGCCGGCTGGCATGGCATGGGCCGGGCCCGGCGCGGGTTCGCTCCAGGTCACTTGCAGGGCCTCGACCGCCATGCGGGCGCGCCACCAGCTGCTGGCGACCACCGCGACCGCCCCGGGCAACCGGTGGATCGAGTGGACGCCGGACATCTCGCTGACCTCGGATTCGTTCTGCAACTCGTCCGGTTCGCCGCCCAGACGCGGGCTGTGCTGGACGGCGGCGTGCAGCATCCCGTCCAGCGTCAGATCGATGGTGTATTGCGCTTTGCCGGTCGATTTATCATGCGCATCCAACCGCTCGACCGGCTTGCCGATCCAGCGGAAATCGGCGCTGTCGCGCAGGGCCACATCCTCGGGGACCGGCAGGTCGGCAGCAGCATCGGCCAGATCGCCATAGGGAACGCTCTGCCCGGTCGCCGCATGGACCACGCGCCCCGGCTCGGTCGAAAGCTCATCAACCGGCACGTCCAGTTGCGACGCCGCCGCTTGCAGCAACATCATGCGGGCCGAGGCACCCAGCTGGCGCATGGCATCATAGCTCATGCGCACCGACATGCTGCCGCCGGTAAAGCGACCGCCGCCGACCAGCAGATAGTCCGGGCCGGGCGGCGCGCCCTCGACGGTGAAATCGGCCGGATCGACGTCCAGTTCCTCGCCGACGATCTGCGCCATGGCGGTAAAGACGCCCTGCCCGCCCTCGATGAAGGCGCTGCGGAACAGGACGGTGCTGTCGGGACGGATTTCGATGAAGGCCGAGACGCGGCGGCCGGGGGCAATGGTTTCCGCCGCCTGCGCAATGGCGCGCCTTGCCGGCAGGTTCACCCCAAGCACCAGCGCCCCAAGCGAGGCGCCGATGAAGCCGCGACGCGACAGCTTGAACGGCTTGCCGGTCTCGGGGGCGTTGTGGAACATGTCATTCATCCTTGCGCCCCCCTTATGCCTGCGCCGCGTCGCGGACGGCCGCCGCGATGGCGTTATAGGTGCCGCAGCGGCACAGATTGACCATCGCGCCCGCGATGTCGTCGTCGTCCGGCTGCGGGGTCTCTTTCAGCAGCGCCGTCGCGGCCATGACCTGACCCGACTGGCAATAGCCGCATTGCGGCACCTGATGGGCGACCCAGGCCTGCACCACCTTTTGACCGACCGGATCATCCTCGATGGCTTCGATGGTCGTGATTTCTGCCCCCGCGACGCTGTCCACCGGGGTGACGCAGGACCGCATCGCCATGCCGTCGACAAGCACCGTGCAGGCCCCGCATTGCGCGACGCCGCAGCCATATTTGGTGCCGGTCATGCCCAATTCGTCGCGCAAGACCCAAAGCAACGGGGTATCAGGCTCGATATCGACTTGATGGGTGGTGCCGTTGATCGTCAGATCCATGGGTTTGCTCCTCAGCTTTGAAGTGGCACAGGACGGTCCGGTCGCTGCTTCAGACACCCCGGTCGGGGGATCCTCCCGCCACTCGGCAACGGGAGGATCCCCCGACAAAGGACAAATGTCCACTATAGCATCAATGACATCCCGGTTTTAGGCGTGGATCGTCGATTGCCTTCATGAATCATCCGTATGCGGCGGCTGTGGCCCATAGATTTCGTGGTTTCTCATTCGCCAGCGAGACACGCATGATACGTTCCATATCTGCGCAATGCTGGTGGATGAACCCCATGAATATGTGCGAAAGGCGATGGGATCATGGCTCCGTACGGCGGGGAACGTAAACCCGGATGGATTGATCGCGTTCCTCGATAAACATGCCTCCCCGGGAAACGGGCCCGTTCGGACATGGTGCCGGGCGGACGGAATGGTCTTCTGGATTTCAGAATGTCCGGCCCCTGTATGGCTTGTGGTCCGCCTTCGGGTGCACTTGCAAAGGCGATCAGGCTCGTGGATATCGGTGAGCGAGCGCAGAAGCGGGAAACAGGAAACAGCAGAAAATGGATCTCGGCGCAGTGCCACAGACTCAGGCGATGCAGGCCTATGAGCGGATGGAAGAGATGATCATCACGCTGGAGCTCAAGCCCGGCAGCCGGATCTCCGAGGCCCAGATGAGTCAGTATCTGGGCCTCGGCCGCACACCCGTACGCGAGGCGATGCAGAGACTGGCGCGCGAGGGGAATCTGCGGATCCTGCCGCGCGCCGGGGCGATCGTCTCCGAGATCGACGTGGCTGACCAGTTCAAGCTGATCGAATTCCGCCGCGAGGTGGAACGCTTCGTGACAATCCGCGCCGCGCGCCTGGCCGATGCCGACGCCCGTGCGACCTTTACCCGTCTGGCGCAGCAGTTTGACGAGGCCGCCGAGACCGACAGTGAATCGCTGTTCATCGACACCGACCGCGAATTCAACCTGCTGGTCGTTGCCACCGCCGACAACAAATATGCCGAGGCCACGATGGCCAAGATCCAGGCCCAGACCCGGCGTTTCTGGTATCTGACCTTCAACAGGTTCGGCGAACTGGACAAGGTGGGCCGGGCACATGCCCGGATCGCCGAGGCCATTGCAGCCAATGACGAAGAGACGGCGGGCGCGGCTTTCGAGGCGCTGATCGATTATGTCGAGGAATATACCCGCCGCACGGTGCTGGCGCTGTTCTGAAGCGGGCGGAGCTTTGGCCAGACCTTTGGGCGGGGTGGAACCATGGAGGAGGGGTTCGGTCCGCCCCGCCCGCCGGGCTACGGAATCGTGAGACAGGCGCAGTGGCAATGACTGCGCACCGATTGCGAGACGCTGCCCTGCAGGAAGCCGTGGATCCCGCCGAGTCCGCGCGTGCCCATGACAAGCAGATCGGACTTTTCCTGTTCGGCGGCCTCGATGATCCGCTTGTTGGGGCTGCCATTGGTGATATGCGTGGCCACCTTCCTCACCCCCGCAGCATTGGCGTAATCCTCGGCGCGTTTCACGATGAACTCGCCCACATATTGTTCAAGCTTGGGCGACAGCGTGCGCCTGCCGCGCGCGCCCCCGACCGGGATCGGGGCAGAGATGTTCTGCAGCCGGTCGATCTCCCGCCGGATTTCCGGCGGGATCGTGCTGTCTCTCAGGATATGCGTGATTTCCTGGGCGGTGCCGTGATGAATTTCGACATGCAGGATCATCAGGCGGGCTTCGTATTTCACCGCCAGGTCAATCGCCACCTCCATCGCGCGCGAGGCGTGCTCGGAGCCGTCGGTGGGGGCGAGGATGCTGTCAAACATCGGAGCACTCTTCCCCATTGATCCACGCTGAGGGCAGTATTCGGACCGTAGGGGTCACCATCATCGCCATCAGAAACAGCGCGATACCCGTCCAGGGCAGCGCCGCACTTCCGTTATGCAGACCATAATAGATCATCGGCAATGCGATCACGGCAGTGAGCCCGGCGACGACTTGCAGTTTGGTCATGGTGTTCATTGGTTCTCTCTCCCTTGGTTGGTTCAGGCCACGAAAAGTACGCAGGCCCCGATGATGACGGCGACGATGGCAAAGAGCGGTATGGTGATCTTGAGCACCTCGCCCTCACGGCCCAGAATTCCCGCCGTCGTGGTGCCGAGCAGCACATTGCCGGGTGCGATCATGTTCCCGGCCGCCGCCCCGGCGGTCTGCGCCCCGAGGATCGCGGGGCCGTAAAGCCCGGTCACCTGTGCAGTCGATTGCTGAAATGTGCCGAACAGCAGGTTCGAAGCCAGGTTCGACGTCGTCATGAACGATCCCAGCCCGCCGACCATCGGCGCGAGAAAGCCATAGCCCTGACCCATGGCCGCGGCCACGCCCTGCGCCAGCACGTTCACCGCGCCCGATCCCGCCATCACATTCGACATTGCGATCAGTGCGACCACCGCGATGGTCGAGGGGATCGACTTGTCCACCGTCCGGCTGACGATCCGGCCCAGTCCGCCCTCGCCCATAGTGCCGAAGCTTTTGAAGGCCAGACAGCCGACGATCGCCGAGATCAGCAGAAAGGTGCCCGCATGGGTCAGCGGCGCGAAATGGGTGACGCTGGCCGGGCGCACGAAGCCCAGTTGGGTCACCGTTTCCGGAAAGCTCAGCCCGAAGGACCAGGTGCCGAGCGCGGCCTTGACCGGCGGGATCAGCAGCACCCCGAAGGTGACGATGAGCAGGGCGAAATACGGGATGAAAGCCTGTTGCAGGCTCATCTCGTGGGCGCCCTTGCCCGAAGCGAGGGTGGCGCTGCCATCCTCGTTAATTTTTATCGCGACTGCCTGGGTCGGCTGGGCGCCACCGGCCGGGGCAGCCGTCTGCGCTTTGGCGTCGGCCTCGCGGCGTTCCTCGGTGAAAATATGGCTGGTGGCCGGTTTCGGGTCGCGATACCGCTTCAGCCGGCCCAGCACGAAGATCGACACGAAGGCGACGCTGGAGGCGATGAAGCCGTTCAGCGTGTCGTTCCACTGCGACAGGCCCAGGGTCAGGCCGCCTTGCAGCAGCGACATCACGATCACGACCGGAAGCCCTTTGACGATACCGTTCCAGCGGTCATAGAGCCAGCAGACCAGCAGCCCGCCAAACAGGTTCAGCACCCAGATGAAGCTGGCCGCGTAAAGCGCTGTCTGCGCCGCCGTGACCATATCCATCCCCGTAACTTCCTTGAGGCCCAGCCATGCGACGGCCAGCGTGCCGAACGTGTTGTTCCAGGCATGTCCGATCAGCGGGATCGTCACCGCGTAAAGCGGCCGCACTCCGATGCCCACCAGCAGCGGCGCGCAGACCGCGATCGGCACGCCGAACCCGGTAACGCCCTGCAAAAACGAGGCGAAGGCCCAGCCGAACGCCATCACCTGCATCAGCGGATCGGGCAGAAGCTGGGTGATACCCCGGCGCAGCGGCTCGAAAGCCTGACCTTCGTGCGAGACCTCGTAGAGAAGGATCGAGGCCCAGACGACATACAGAACCGTCAATGCGCTCCAGATGCCCTTGGCATTTTCAAAGCCGATCACGTCGAGCGGCGCATCGAAATAGAAGAAGGCGATGACCAGGGCCACAAGCCAGGACAACGGACCGGCCTCGGCGGCACCCCAGTTCGCGCCCAACATGAGCAGCAGCAGGATCGCGAGCGGCAGGAAAGCCAGACCCCAGCTGATCCACGTGATATCTAATGTCATTATTTTCCTCCCGGAATGGACCTTTGGCCCGTTGGACCGTTCTGTGCGGCCTTGTTCCCTGCTCGTCTTACGGAAAATGGCGGGCGCCTCCCCGCGCCCGCCATTCCCGTTTGTTACCAGCCTAGCGCGACGCCATCGCCCCGCGCATCGGCCCCGGCGGCCAGCACGCCGGTATCGGGATCGCAGCGGATCGCGGCGGCATGTCCGGTCAGATCGCTCCATTCGCCGACCGGCTCGACCGTGTGGCCCCGCGCGCGCAGATCATCCAGCGCGGCGGCGCCAAAGCGCGTCTCGACCCGCAGCGATTTGGTGTCCTCGCCCCAGGTCCGGCCATAGAGCCAGCGCGGCCGGTCCAGCGCGGTCTGCACGTCCAGACCGTAATCGACCACGCGCGAGGCGATCATGGTGCTGGTCTGGGGCTGGCCTTCGCCGCCCATCGTGCCGTAAACCAGATAGGGGCGCCCGTCCTTCAGCAGCATCCCCGGCATCAGCGTGTGGAAGCACAGCTTGCCGCCTTCCAGACAGTTCACATGGTTGTCGTCCAGTGCGAAGGATGAGCCGCGGTTTTGCAGCAGAACCCCGGATTCGCCCGCGACGAAGGCCGAGCCGAATTCGTGATAGATGCTCTGGATGATCGAGACTGCGTTGCCATCCTTGTCCACCACCACGGTGCAGGTGGTGTCCTGGCCCATCGGCTCGCGCAGGTCCTCGGCCACATGGTTCATGCGGATGCGGCCGGCGATTTCCTTGGCGTATTCCTTGGACAGAAGCTGGTCCAGCGGGATGTCGCAATGCGCGGGATCGGTCAGATAGCGGTCGCGATCCTCGAAGATATGCTTGCACGCCTCGACAATCAGATGCGTGTAATCGGGGCTGGTATCGGGGATCTTCGACAGGTCGAACTGTTCCAGCACATTCAGCAGCATCAGATGCACGAAACCTTGCGAGTTCGGCGGATGCTGGCACGCGGTCAGGCCGCGATAGGTGGTGGTGATCGGATCGCTCCAGATGCCGTGATGCTCGTGCAGGTCGGATTTCTGCCAATAACTGCCCTCGGCGCCCAGTGCCCGCACGATCTCGTCGGCGACAGGGCCTTCATAGAACCCGGCGCGCCCCTTGGCGGCGATGGATTGCAGCGTCTCGCCCAGTTGCGGCAGGCGCATGACGCTGCCCGCCTCGGGCGGCTTGCCGCCGGGCAGATAGGCGTTGCGGGTGCTGGCGGTCTGGGACAGGATATCGAACCGGTCCATCGAGAACTGCGCCTGTCCGGCCGAGACCGGGAAGCCGTCGCGGGCATAGGTGATCGCGGGTTTCAGGATCTCGTCCAGCCCCAGCCGGCCAAAGCGCTCATGCGCCTTGCACCAGCTGTCCACCGCCCCCGGAACCGTCACGGCGGCCAGCGGGCCACGTTCGGGAATGCGCTTGTGCCCGGCCTTGCCATAGAAGTCGCGACAGGCATCCTTGGCCGAGCGTCCGGTGCCGTTCAGCGCATGCACCTTGTTCTCGGCACTGTCATAGATCAGCCAGAAGGCGTCGCCGCCGATACCGGTCATATGCGGATAGACGACGCCCAGGGTAGAGTTGATGGCAATCGCCGCATCCACCGCATTGCCGCCCTTCTGCAGGACCCCAAGGCCCGCCACCGAGGCGAGGTAATGCGGCGATGAAACGGCGCCACTCCTTGCCTGCATAAGTGCACGAGTGTGTTGAGCCATCGGTGAACCTCCCAATTCATCTGATATGTCAGTGGTATGTTATGTGAAATATACCACCAAGCAATGAATTTTTTTGATCCAGACAACCTTCTGGAATCACTGGGATAAACGCCGATATCGAATTTATTTTATTCACAGCGCGCAGGCATGGATTGCTGAAATTCGGCCCGGAGCGCCGCTCCTCCGGCAGGATAAGCGCCGTAATGGAGCCAATCAGGCGCGCCCGAACCGATCGCGAATCGTGGCGAGGATATCGAAGCGGGGAAACACGATCGGTCACATCAAGCTGGTCGAAGTCGTTTGGTCCGCTGCTTCTGTGTCGCGGCCTGTTGCGGGGCAGCTTTCTGCGGATCAAGGACCGCAAGAGGCACCACTTCGCTGCAATCCCCGCTCGCAGACGCGCCGGCAAGTCCTCCCGAGTGATCGTTGGCGGCAATTGGTGAAGCTGTCGCCGCACGCTGGCAATCGATTCGCCATAGCGCGAATAGGGCACACACTCTCCGCTGCCAGAACAGCCCTGCTGAGTGACCAAGACCTCGATCGAACAGACATCCTCTCCGAATGGCTGTCCATCATAAACGTGCCACTCGGCTCAGGCCTCCTTTTAGGAATCCGCGCCTGAGCCGAGTGCTCCACTTGTCTCTTGCCGGTCCATCTGCAATCTGCCGAGCACTGTCATGGAAGATACTCCCCTTCGATGGCCGTACTTGAGGCGGCGATTAGCCGTGATGGGTGTTATCACGCACCTACGGCTTCCGAGAGCGTCGGATAATCAATGTAACCCTCGGCGCCACCGCCGTAATAGCTTGCGCGGTCGGGTTGGTTCATCGCAGAGCCGGATTTCAGCCGTTCGACGAAATCGGGCGTCGAGAGCACGAACTGACCGTAGGATTCCATCTCGGCCAGCCCGGACCTCACGTCCGATCCGACATCTTCCAGCGTACGGCCGGGACGGTTGACGATCAGCGCCTGATCCCAGAGCGCGCGGATATCGGCCAGCAGCGGCTCATTGCCCAGATGCATGAGATGGACATAGGCCAGCCCCAGCCTGTTCAACCCGGCGACGAGATGGCGATAGAGTGCCGGCCCTTCGGGGCCTTCCTTCAGCCCACCCAATGTCGCGCCCGGCGACAGACGGATGCCGGTCCGGTCCGCGCCGATCTCCTCGGCCACGGCCCGGGCGATTTCGATCGCGAAACGGGCGCGGTTCTCGATGCTGCCGCCATAGGCATCCGTTCGAAGGTTGGCATTCGGCGCAAAGAACTGCTGCACCAGATAGCCGTTGGCGCCGTGGATCTCGACTCCATCCGCGCCTGCCTCGATGGCGTGGCGGGCGGCGTTGCGGAAATCTTCCACGGTCTGCCGGACCTCATCGGTGGTCAGCGCACGCGGTTCCGGGATCGACTGCATGCCGGTCGCGGTAAAGATCCGGTCATCCGGCGCGACGGCAGAGGGGGCGACAGGCTGTCGATGGTGCGGCGTGTTGTCGGGATGCGAGGTTCGCCCGACATGCATCAACTGAATGAAAATGCGTGAACCCGCAGCATGAACCGCCGAGGTGACATGCCGCCAGCCCTGGACATGCGCCGCTGTGTATATTCCCGGCGTGGCCAGATAGCCCTGACCATCGGCCGAGGGCTGCGTGCCTTCCGCAATGATCAGGCCAAGTCCGGCGCGTTGCGCGTAATAACGGGCGACCAGCGGTCCCGGCGTACCATCGGGCTGTGCCCGGCTGCGCGTCATGGGTGCCATTGCCAGCCGGTTCACGGTCTCAACGGCTCCGATTTTTGCAGGGGTCCAGATATCTGACATCGTTTCAAGTTCCTTCGCTCGTATGATTGCCGGGCCGATCGCTGTGGCACGGGCGGTTTCTGATCATTTTTTGCGGTCCGGGAACCTGTGGGGTTCCCTGCCACCTGCCTGCAAGTTAGTGTTTCACCAGAAGGCAAGAAAGGCCGAGATATGAAACATAGTGGCCCATTTATGGAACAGATGGATCTCGAAGCGCTCGCGCTGTTTGTCGCCGTCGCCACGCATGGCGGGCTGAACGCGGCCAGTCGGGAAACCGGCGTGCCCCGGGCGACAATGTCGCGGCGCATCCGGCAGCTCGAAACGGGTCTCGGGGCGCTGCTGCTGGAACGCGGTCGTGGTCAGATGCGTGTCACCGAAGATGGCCGGCTGCTTTTCGAGCGCGCCGCCCCTCTCATGGCCGACCTTGCAGCCGTTGCAGACCAACTGCGCGCCCGGGACGGGCAGGTGCGCGGCAGTCTTCGCATCAGTGTCCCGAATCTGATGGCGCGGACCGGCATGGGCGCGATCGCCGCCAGCTTCGTCAGGAAACATCCGCAGATTCATCTGGAGATCGATATCGACGATCGCTTCGTCGATCCGGTGGCAGAGGGTTACGATCTGGTCATCCGCGCAAACCCGGCTGCCACGTCTGACCTTGTCGGCAGGCGCTTCCTTCGCAGTGAAATCCTGCTTGCGGCCCTGCCTGAAATGCCGATTCCGTCCGAACAGGACGCATTTGTCGACGCCGTGATCCTGACCGCAACAGGCAGTCAGACGGCCTGGACCGTGGAATGTGGTGACCGCCAGCTTCGGGTCATCCCGCGCGAGACCTTGCGGTGCTCATCGATGATGCTGGTCTATGACGCGGTGCTGGCCGGCGCCGGCGCCGCATTGCTGCCGGCCTGGCTGATCGCCTCGGATCTGCGCAACGGTCGGCTGCGGGCATGGGGCAAGGTTCCCGGCCGCGAGATCGAGGCCTGGGTGCTGCACGCTCGCAGTCACCTGACCAGCCCGAAGGTACGCGCCTTCGTGGAGACACTTGTCGACGTCTATCGCAATCACGGAAGTGCGGATCAGTCGGTCCGGGTCGATCCCGCGTAAGCCGCCTTTTGCTGCGGCGGTCAGAAATCGAAGGATGGTGCATGTGGCCCCGCCCGCATTTCCGGTGGGATATGCCGCAGCTTTTCAGGGTTGCGGACGATCCATATGGCGGCGATCCGGCCACCCCTGATCGCCAGCGCGGTGGTCTGGATGATCCCGCCCAGCTCTACCGATACAAAGCCGGGCGAGCCGTTGATCCGGCACAGATGCGGGCCGTGATCGGGTGGATGTGGCCATTTGCGCGCGACGCCTGCGAAGAAACCGACCGCGCGCCGGCGACCGCGCAGGACATTGATGGAAGCGGGCACCTTGCCGCCGCCATCGGTATGGACCTCGATCTCTTCGGCGAACAGTCGCAGCAGACCCGCCATGTCACCCTCTCGGCTGGCCTGCCAGAAGGCCGTGACGATGGGCAGGGCGTCGGCGGGCGAAACCGACGATGCCACATCGGCCCCGGCCAGCCTGCGCCGCGCGCGAGAGACAAGCTGGCGGCAGGTGGCGGGCGTGCGGCCCACCACCGCGGCGATTTCATCGAAACCATAGTCGAAAGCGTCGCGCAGGATGAAGGCGGCGCGCATCTCGGGCGACAGCCGGTCCAGCGTCAGGATCAGCGCGATGCCGACATCTTCGGTCACGATCCAACTCTGCTCGGCGCCGGGGTCATTGCTCTGGACCAGCGGCTCGGGCAGCCAGGCGCCGACATAGGTTTCGCGCCGCATCCGCGCGGATTTCAGGTGATCGAGGCACAGCCGCGTCACCACAGCCCCCAGCCAGCGTGACGGCTGGTCGATTGCCGCCAGATCCTGCCGCGAAAACCGCAGCCAAGCCTCTTGCAGGATATCCTCGGTATCGGCGACCGAGCCGGTCATGCGATAGGCGAGCCCCGCCAGACGGCGGCGCTCGCTTCCGAAGGTCTTTATCTGCTGCTCAGCGGTCATCGCCCCTGGTCCGTGCGGGGTGTTGCGATCTGAACCCTACCGCAAAGCGGTTCCAGCTGTTGATCGCATTGATGATAAGCGTCAGATCGACCCGTTCGGCCTCGCTGAATTGCGCGGCGAGTTCGTCATAATCCTGCTGCGGCGCGCAAGAGGTTTCAATCCGGGTCAGCGCCTCGGCCCAGCCAAGGGCCGCGCGTTCGCGGGCATCGAAGGCCGGACTTTCACGCCATGCCGCCAGCACATCCAGCTTCTGCTGCGCGACGCCGGCCTCGCGCGCCTCGGGGGCGTGCATGTCCAGGCAATAGGCGCAGCCGTTGATCTGCGACACCCGCATCTTCACCAGCTGGCGCAGGGCTGTGGGGATCGACTGCTGCCGGCTGGCGGTTTCCAGCGCCAGCATCGCCTTCATCGCGGCGGGGGCCGCCTTGAAATAGTCCAGTCGAGGGGTCATGGGTTTCTCCATCGGGGTTGCTTCTGTAACCATGACGAGACGGCAGGGCGGTTTGTGACAGGTTAATCCTCATCCCGTGTCTGCTCGACCAGAAATTCGACGAAGGCACGGACCTTGGGCAGAAGATAGCGGCGCGAGGGATAGATGGCGTGCATCACCGTCTGCACAGGCACCCAGTCATCCAGCGCGGTTTCAAGCCGCCCTGCCCTGATATCCTCGGCGACATATTGGCGCGGGATCAGGTTCAGCCCGAAACCCGCCAGCAGCGCATCGCGGATCGCCAGCCCGCTGGTCACCCGATAGCGGCCGTCGATGGGCACGCGGACGGTCTCGGCCCCGCGCGTGAACTCCCATTCGCTGACATGGCCCGAAAGCGTGAAGCGGATGCAGTCATGCGCCCGCAGGTCCTGCGGCACGCGCGGCTTGCCGTGGCGGGCGAAGTAACCGGGCGAGGCACAGATGACGTGATGCAGGACCATCAGCCGGCGTGCGATCAGGCTGGAATCCTCCAGCCGATCGCTGCCGCGGATGGCCAGATCGAAACCTTCCTGCACGATGTCCACCCGGCGGTCGTCAAGCTGAAGGTCCAGCGACAGACCGGGATGGCGGGACAGGAAGGCAGGGATCGCGGTGGAAAGCCGGGTCAGGGTAAGGGTCATCGGCGCGCTGACCCGCAAAAGCCCGCTTGGCTGGCGTTGCAGGGGGCCAAGCGAATGATCCGCCTCGGCCAGATCGTCCAGAATGCGGGCGATCTGATCGTAATAGCGCTGGCCCGGCTCGGTCAGGCTCATGCGGCGAGTGGTGCGGTTCAGCAGCCGGGCACCCAGATGGGTCTCCAGCTCGGCGATATTCTTGCTGATGGCGGCGGGCGACAGCTTCATCCGCCGCGCAGCAGCGGCGAAAGAGCCCTGCTCAACCACCGTCCGGTACACGCGCAGGGCGGTGATCTGATCCATCATGCACCATTGGTTGCGAGTATCATGAATAAATAGCTGATTATCACCCAGATCGGAAGCAATTAGATCGGACGGGCAACCCACAGGAGGCCCGAATGAACGACTCGATCATCGCCGGGATCACGACGCGTATTTCCGCCAACCGCTTCGACCCGGCCAAACCGCTGCCCGACACGCAGATCCGCGATCTGGCCGAACTGGCGACGCGCGCGCCCACTGCCTATAACCTGCAGAACTGGCGCCTGATCGCGGTCCGCTCGACCCGGGCCAAGGCCCGGCTGCGCGACATCGCCTTCGGGCAGCAAAAGGTCAGCGAGGCGGCCGTGGTCTATATCCTCTGCGGTCAGGCCCCCTCGCATCACGCGCTGGCCGAGCGGCTGCGGCCCTCGGTCGCGGCCGGGATCATGACGGCCGAGACCGCGCAGACATGGACCACCGCCGTCAGCGAGGGCTATGGCGACGCGCGGATACAGCGCGACGAGGCGATCCGTTCGGCCAGTCTGGCGGCGGCCTTCCTGATCTTCGCGGCGCAGGCGCATGGGCTGGCCTCTTGCCCGATGGTCGGCTTCGATGCGAACAGGCTGGCACGCGAATTCGCACTGGCCCCGGACGAACTGCCGGTCATGCTGCTGGCCGTCGGCCATGCCGGTGCCGGCAACTGGCCGCAAAAGCCGCGCCTGCCGGTGGCGCAGATCCTGACCACGATTTAGCCCCGGGGCCGCCATGCCGAATGCATCCGACATCCTGCCGACCGCGCTGGCCCCCATGGTCTGGGGCAGCACCTATATCGTCGCGACCGAATTGCTGCCCGGTGCCCCACCGCTCAGCGTCGCCGCGATCCGCGCCTTGCCTGCGGGGCTGATTCTGCTGCTGCTGGTGCGGCGGCTTCCCAAGGGCGAATGGCTTTGGCGCAGTTTCGTTCTGGGGGCGCTGAACTTCACCGTCTTCTGGGCGCTGCTGTTCGTCGCGGCCTATCGCCTGCCGGGCGGCATCGCCGCGACGGTCGGCGCGGTGCAGCCGCTGATCGTGGTCTTTGCCGCCGGTGCCGTCCTTGGCATGCAGGTGACAATCCGGGCGGTGCTGGCAGCCGTCATGGGCATGGCCGGCGTGGCGCTGCTGGTACTGCAAGGCGGCGCCGCGCCGGACATGACGGGGATGGCGGCGGCACTTGGCGGGGCCGTGTCGATGGCTTTCGGCACCGTGCTGACGCGCAAATGGCAACCTCCGGTTTCCGCGCTGGTGCTGACCGCGTGGCAGTTGACGGCGGGCGGCCTGCTGCTTTTGCCGCTGGCGCTGCTGCTGGACCCGCCGATACCCACGCCGGATTCGGCAAGTGCGATGGGCATGGCCTACCTGATCCTGTTCACCGCCGTGACCTATATCCTGTGGTTTCGCGGCGTCGCACGACTGCAACCCGCCGCCCTGTCCTCTCTGGGCTTTCTCAGCCCGCTGACGGCGATCCTGCTTGGCTGGGTCTTTCTCGGCCAGTCGCTGTCGCTGTTGCAGGCCATCGGCGCGGCGGTCGTCATCGCCAGCATCTGGTTGAGCCAGCAGAGCGCGCCGACGGCAAAAGCCGCCACCTTGCCGGTGCGTTGACGCCCGGCCAGCGACAAGGATCGGAATGGTGAGGCGGGCATGGCCCGCCTGCCACCGTCACACAGTCAGCGTCACCTGTGCTTCGCTGCGGGCGGTTTGCAGCGCGCGGGCCCACCATGCCAGTTGCTCCAGCATCTTGCCGGCCGAGCGATCCAGATGTTCCAGCTTGCCGATCTCGGCCTCGCCTTTCGTGATCGCCAGATAGTCGCCGAAAGGAATGTGAACCGCGGTCTGCATCGTCACCATCTCAAGCTCGGCGGCGATCGCCCGGACATGTTCGACGGCCCGCGCGCCACCAACGCCGCCATAGCCGACCAGCCCGGCGGGCTTTCTGGCCCATTCCGCATGATCCAGCGCGTTCTTCAGCACCGCCGTCGGGGCGTGGTTGTATTCGGCAACGGTGAAGACATAGGCGTCGAAGGTGGAGATCTTATCGGCAAAGGCTTGCGCGGCGGCCTGCTGTGCCTCGGAGGCCGCAGGGTCGCCGAAAAACGGCATGGCGAAATCGCGCAGGTCGATCCCGGTGACATCGAAGCCCGCGCCTTCGGCCTTCTCAGCGATCCAGGACGCCGGTCTGTCGGCAAAGCGGCCCTCGCGCGTGCTGCCGATGACGACCGCCAGGCGCAGCGCATTGCCGTTGTGGCGGGCGACCTGATCGACCGGGATCGACTCGACCTTCTCCAGCAACGGCCCGATGCGGTCGAGATGGGCGGCAAAGGCAGGCGTGGCCGCCCAGCCCCGCTGCGCCTCGGCATCGGCAAAGCGCGTGACCACGATCACCCGCGCACCGTCCTGCGCGCGATAGACCTCGTTTCCCAGCCAGCCCTGCCGCGCCGCATCCCCGCGCATCGCGGCGGTTTCGCGCAGTTGCAGGTCAAGGAATCGATCCGTCTCGCCCGGCTTGGGGGTAAAGACATTGACCAGCGTATAGGCGTCGTTCCTGATCGCATCCATGATGTCCAACCTTTCTTGATGCATTCTGATATTGGCTTATAATAAGTAAGCCGCTTACTGATTAAAGAGCAGATATGGATCTCAGGAGCTGACATGGATGTAAGCCCCCTTCTCAACCCCGCCGACCCGATGCGCAGCGATTGCCCCGGCCGCGCGCTGTTCGAACTGATCACCAGCCGCTGGCCGCTGCTGATCCTGTGGTCGCTGCGGGGCGGCACGCAGCGCTTCTACGAGATCCGCAACGCGGTCGAAGGCATCAGCGAGCGCGTGTTGTCCGAGGCGCTGAAGAAGCTGTGCCGTCACGGCTTGATCACCCGCCATGTCGAGCCGAGCGTCCCGCCGAAGGTCAGCTATGCCCTGACCGATCTGGGCGAGGGGTTGCTGGGCGTCATGGACGGGCTGACCGGCTGGATCGGGCGCGAGCTGGAAAATGTCGAGGCGGCCAAGCGGCGTCATGACGCCCAGCAGCACCGGGCGGGTTGATGGGGGATCACGCAGCAAGTGAAGAAACCCCGCGCGCCAGCACCACCGCAGCGACCGAGACCAGCGCCATGGCGATGGCCACGCTCGGCCAGCCGAGACTGGCGGCCAGCGCGCCACCCGCAGCCGGGCCGAGCAGCATTCCGACATTGTTGCCCTGCATGGCAAGGCCCATTGTCGCGCCAACCAGTTCAGGGCGCGTCGCAAAGCGCGGCACGCTGTCCATGAGGACAACCGGGATCAGGCCGGCCATGAAGGCGAACAGTACCGCGAATATCGCGATCACGATCCACGACATATCGCCGGTCAGCACCCCGAAACCGAACAGCGCCATGACAAGGAAGCCCGCCGCCAGCACATGCAGCGGCTTGCGCCCCGAGGCGAGCAGGAAACCGGCGACGAGATTGCCGACCCCGCTTGCCGCGATCGCAATGGCGGCGACCATGCTGGCCAGATCCCGGCCAAGACCGAACCGCTCTGTCAGCAAAGTGGGCAGAAAGCCGAATACCACGAAGAAGGCAGCCGAGAAGGCGGCGAAGATCGTGGCAAGTGCCCATGGCCCCGGCGTCGCAAGCGCCCGCCGCAACTGCGTGCCGATGCGCCGACCGTCCGCGATTGCCGCTCTTGAAACCGGGATGGCGCAGGCGAAGAACACCGCATAGGCGAACAGGATCGCTGCATTGAGCAGCCAGAAACCTCGCCATTCAAGCAGGGTCAGAAGCGGCGAGGCCAGCATCACCGTGGTCATGCCGACCGGCATGACCGTGGCCCAGACCGCGATGGCGCGATCCTGCATCCGCTTGGCGACGGTCGCAAAGATCATCGCGGGCGCGGCCACCAGAACCGCCATAAAGCCCAGCCCTTCGACGACGCGCGACACCATCAGCAATTCGACGCCGGGCGACAGGCTGCCAAGCCCCGCCCCAAGCGCCTGAAGCGCCAGCCCGCCCAGGATCATGCGCCTGGTCCCGATCCGGTCCGCCGCCAGTCCGACCGGCGCCCCGACGAAGGCGCCGATGATGGCGAAGGCCGATATCAGCCAGGAAACAACGACGAGGCTGAGGCCCAGATCCTGCTGGACAGCGCCAAGCGCCATTGGCGCCTTGCCAACCTGAAAGGCAGAGACGACGCCTGCGCCTGCGATGATGAAAACCGTATTCCATCCCGCCGACCGCGGGTCGTCGTCCATCCGCAAGCCTGCCTGTCCGGCATCCGTTCCTGTCGTGATCGCTGTGGTCATCAGAGCCTCCGTCGAACGCAATGTTCTTGACGGCGCTTGATGCCACGGCTGCATGATCTACGGGACTGACAAAAGATGGATCATCATGATCTATCT
This sequence comes from Paracoccus alcaliphilus, assembly GCF_028553725.1. Lineage (NCBI taxonomy): Bacteria > Pseudomonadati > Pseudomonadota > Alphaproteobacteria > Rhodobacterales > Paracoccaceae > Paracoccus > Paracoccus alcaliphilus. Next base: position 206,057 of record NZ_CP067127.1, on the reverse strand, counting down.
GATTGGATGGGCGTTCGGCAGGGCCGCCAGCAACGCCTCGCGGAAGGCGGTGCCTGCCGGACCGAGCGGGCGGTCGACGCGATGGGCAAGATAGGTCTGCACCGTGGTTTCGCCATCCTTCGCGAAGGCGGCGACGGGAAGCCGGACAAGATCGCCATCGCGCAACTCGCGTTCGATCATCCACAGCGGCAGGCTGCCCCACCCGACCCCGGACAGGATCAGCGTCTTCTTGGTGATGTTATCCGCCACCCGCCAGCGCGACGGTGACACCACGCCGTAATCCCGCTGGCCTGTCAGGGCCGACGGGTCCTCGCCCACGATCTGGATATGATCCGCAAGCATGGCCGTGCCGAGGGGTTGGTCAGTCTGTGCAAGCGGATGGCCAGCTGCGGCCACGGCAGCACGTCTGACCTTCATCAGTGCTTCCAGTTCGATCGCCGGATTGATCAGGTCGATCCCGCTGATCGCCAGATCGCATCCGCCTTTCAGCAACGCCTCGAACGACGCCCCCAGAGGCGTCGAAAGGGTCCGGAAAGCGACCGAAGGATAGCTTTCGCAAAGCACGCCGAGCGCGCGCCCCAGGATCGGCAAGGGGAATTGCGGGTCGAGCGCCACGGTGATCTCCAGCTCCACTCCCCGGCCAAGACCGCCTGCCCGCGCGCGCAGGGCATCGACCTTGATCAGCAGCGCCTTCACATCGGCCAGCAGCGTCGCTCCGGCCGGGGTGAGTTGCGGCCTGTGGCCGGACCGGTCGAACAGTTCCACCGCCAGTTGCGCCTCAAGGTTGCCGATGGCATGGCTGATCGCCGATTGCACGCGCGACAACCGCATCGCCGCCGCGCGAAAGCTGCCGCTCTCGGCGACCGTCAAGAAGACGCGCATCTGGTCCAGCGTCAGCCCGTCCAGCATGTTCGATTCCTTCGATCGTTTGCTGCCAGTTTATAACACTCCCCTGAACATCCTCCACGGCCCATATCGGTCCGGGCTCTTGAAACCGTGCGCACCTTACGCCGCCCTGTCCGGCTGACGCATCACCGCGCCGACCGGACAGAGTGACGCGACCAAGGACACTGGCGGCCAGATGGCTGGCGGCCAGATGGCTGGCGGGACGCTGAAAGCCGGTCAGCCGCGCCAGATGTGGCGCCGGCAGACCGACGAAGGTCAGCGGTCCGACCGTCAGCACCGCCGCCGCCGTCGCGCAGGCGGTCAGCCCCAGCAGCCACAGGCGCATCCGGGCCACCGGGATGCCCACGACATGGGCCACCCCGTCGCAAAGGCCCGCGCCCTTCCGCAATCACCATTGATATTTCAGTGTCGCCGTCGCCATCCGACAACTGCCTGCGCTGCCCCGCCGTCAAGCTGTATATCCACTAGCCCCCGCGCCACCATGACGCTGACGGTCTGCGCATGGCGGCCCGGTTCGACCCGCGATTCCTGCGTGGTGGCGGTCATAGATCACCGTCCCGGCCAAGGGCGCGGGATTCAGAACCTTCCGCCAAGCCCCAGATACAACCGCCGCCCCTCGGCGAAGGGATCGTCCGCCATGACCACATCGCCGATATTATACAGCCCGAGGCTGGCCGTCATTGCCTTGCCGATGCGGTGGTTCACGCCCAGATCGACAGTCAGATGCGAGGGCCGACCCGCCGACCTGCCAAGGGTTTCGGTCCTGCTGCGAAAGCGCGCCCGCGACCAGAATTCCAGCGCCTCGTCCGCCTGCCAGTTCAGACCGAGATTCAGCATATGCCGTGGCAGGTTGTGAAAGGGCCGTCCGGCGTTGACGCCACTGGTGATCCGTGAATTGGACCAGGTATAGTTCGCCGAAATCCGCACCTGATCCAGCGGAAGATCAAAGGTCAGTTCCACCCCCTCCAGCGTGGCGGCATCCTCGTTCACATATTGCGTGACCGCGACGTGATGGGTGCCGTTCAATTCGCAGGACGGGGCCTGCCCGGCCGGCGTGCGGCACAGGTCCATCCGGCTGATGCGATTGCGAAAACGGGTATGAAAGCCGGCGGCGCCGATCTGAAGCCCGTTTTGCGCCTCCCAGACCAGGCCCAACTCGTAATTCGTGCTTTGCTCGGGCTTCAGGGCGCTGTTGCCCCGATCGCGAGAGCGGCCATCCCCGCCCGAAGGCTCCCACACATCGTCATCGGCCTGTTTCAGCGCCGGCACCCGATAGCCGCTGCCGATCCCGCCCTTGAGCGTCAGCCCCGGCAGCGGATGCCAGACGGCATAAAGCCGGGGCGTCAGTTGCGCCGCATATCTTTCGCTGCGGTCATAGCGCAGGCCAAGGGTCAGCATGGCATCCGGCGACAGCATGAAACGACCCTCGCCATACAGCGCCTGATGCCAGCGTTCCGGGCTGACGATGACGGAATCGGGCAGCCGGTCGGGGTCGTGTCTTGTCCGTTAGTGCCGATGCTCGAACCCGAAGGTCAGATGATGCGGCCCCCACGGCAGCGACGAGCGGGTGCTGAAGGTGAGCGCGTCGTGGCCGCTTTGGTAATCCGCGTCGAAGTCTGTGGTTTCGCGGAACAGAAAGGAAACCGTCTCGGCCCCGGCGCTCCAGCGGATCCTGTGGGTCAGGCTTGCGCCGTTATCGCGGATCCGGCCACCGCCTGCGCCATGTTCGAAACGTTGCCTGCTGCGCCACAGATCGAGGTCGAGCGAATGATCCCTGGTCAGGTTCCAGCTCAGCCTGCCGACAAGATTGACACGTTCGCTATGGCCGCGACGCAAGGCAGACCCGTCGGGCGGCAGCCTGCCCTGCCGGTCGCTGCGCCCGCCATACAGCATCAGCCCAAGCCGGTCGCGGATCAGCGGCCCGCCATACATGAAACGCGCCTCGGTCGATCCCGTATCGGGCGACAGGCCAAGATCGGCGTTTCCCGACCAGCTTTCGGGAACCGGACGTGTGATCACATTGACGACGCCACCCAGGGCCGCCGACCCATAGAGCGCCGACATCGGACCCCGGATCACCTCGATCCTGTCGATGGCTGCGGCGGGCGGCAGGAAGCCCGACTTGGACCCCGTGCCGTTGCCGTTATAGGCGGCCTCTTCAGAGGCGCTGAGGGGTTTGCCATCAACCATGAACAGCACATATGGCTGTCCCATGCCGCGCAGGGTGATCGGTGATCCGCCATCGCGCCCCGATACGCCGACAGACAGGCCGGGCACATCGCGCAGCGCATCGGCGATGGGGCGGGCCGTCAGGTCCTCGCCCCGGATGACGGTCATCGTGGCGGGCGCATCCGTCAGTTGCTGGACATATCCGCTGGCCGTGACCACGACCGTATCCAGCGTCACCGTCGCCCCCTCGGCCGGGGTCGTCGCGCGTGTCCGCGCAGGCAGTTCGACCACCAGGCTGCCCTGCGCGGTAAAGCGGTAACGTCCCCTGCTGTCGCGCAGCACCGATTGCAGCGCGGCGTCAATCGTCATGCTGCCTTCAAGCGGTGGGCTGGTAAGACCGTCGCCCTCGCCCTCGATCAGAACCGATGTGCCGGTGATCTGTCCGATATGGTTGACCGCATGGGCCAGAGGCTGGGACGGAATGTCGAAATCGAACTTCGTCGCCCCGGGCTGCGCCGTCGCCGCGCCGGTCAGCAGCGCAAGGGCCGCAAGCGCGAAAAGCGCCGGTCTGCATCTGGCGGAGAATGACGGCATCTTTCCTTCCGGGCGGCCGGCCCGGTTCTCATTCGTTTTGCGCAATCAGGCCCGACACCGAACCTGCGGTTTCACTTGTGATGCGCTGGCGGAAGGGCTGGCGGGAATGGCACTTACATGACCAGCTGGCCACCCGGAAGCGGCACAAGCCGAAGCCCCAGGGCCTCGACCAGCGCAGCAAGTTCGGCTGCCGGATCGGTCAGACTGATGCTGCCGGTGATGCGACGGTCGGCCACCGCACCGTTCGCAATGACGATCGCGCCAGCACCACGGCGCTGCAGGATCCCCGTCACTTCGCGCAGACGGACGTCATAGAAGGCATAACGCCCCTCGCGCCATGCCAGCGCGTCGGACAGATCGACCCGCTCTGCGACCGGCATTGCCGCGTCTGATCGGGCGGGGATGCGCAGCTGTTGCCCCGGTTCCAGCACCGCCAGAGATCGCCCGCCGGGGCCAAGGACTTCGACGCGGCCTTCCTCCAGTGTCACGATCATGCAGCCGCCGCAGTCGCGCACCTCGAAACGGGTGCCAAGCGCGCGAACCTCGCTGTCTCCCAACCGGACCGAAAACGGGCGATCCCCCTTTGTGACGTCGAAATAGGCAGCACCCGAACGCATGGTCACCCGACGGGTCGCGCCATCCTCGGCGTAATCCAGCGCCGAGCCGCCATCGAGCAGGGTTCTGCTGCCGTCAGGCAGTGCAAAGCCCTGCGCCGGGCCAGGGCGGGTGACGTGATCGGCCGACAGGTGCAGGCGCAGATCGGGCCGCACCATGTCCAGCCACAGCGCGGTCAGCGTCAGCGCAGCCAGCCCCGCGCAGGTCATCGCCGGGCGAAGCGCCCCGCCAAGGGATGGCAGCAGCCGGAATGGCCGTCTGGCCGGGGCATGACCCACGGCGACGCTGTCCCCGACTTCGGCGGCGATCTGCCAGGCCAGACGCGCATTGGCAAAGGCACGGGTCCGGTCCTCGCCCATCGCCAGCCAGTCGTGAAAGGCGGGATCGTCCTCAAGCGCCGGGTTGGAGGCGATGCGCACCACCCAATCCGCAGCCTCTGCCCGGAGTCGTTTCTGCGGATCAGGACGAGGCAGCAAGGGGGTGGTCCTCATTCGCTTTGCACGTCTTCCAGCGCGCGGGCGCAATGGGCCACGGCCTTTGCCATATGTTTTGCCACGTTCCTTTCGGACATGCCACAGATCGAGGCGATTTCCTGGAATGTCAGCCCCTGCACGCGGTTCATCAGGAAAAGGCGCCGGGTGGTTTTGGGCAGGTTCTGGATGGCATTCCTGACGGCATCACCGGATTGCCGCGCCAGCAGCGCATCAAAGGCCGGATCGCCGGGCGCGAATTGGGTGCAGCCGGTCGCCGCATGGGCGCTGCGCAGCTTTTCGCGGCGCAGATGGTCGATGGCGATATTGCGCGCCGACCGCGCCATGAAGGCGGAAGGATTGCCGCGCAATTCGCCCGCACGCTCGCAAAAGCGCAGAAAGATATCATGTACCAGATCCCGTGCGATGCTGCGATTGCCGATGCGTCGCGCGATCTGGCGTTCAAGCCGCTCGCCTTCATCGAGGTAAAGGCGACCAATCTTTTCACTGTCACGGGAAGACATCACAGCAGCCAAAAATCGCGTATGGGAAGGATAGCGTTCTGGCTGAAATGCGACGGCGGGCCGCATCGGGCTGACAGCCAAGTGGCTATCACCCCGGGCCGGATTCTGTCCAGAACCTGTCTGCCCGCCCGCAAGTGGATTGTTGCATATCCGATACAGTTTCGGCCGCGCGCGAAAAAGATGACAGAAAAACTCTGCCATTGGTTCAGTGACCGCCCGTCTCATTCGTGAAGCCCTTCGTAACAAGGCGGATTCCGGCATTCGCCAAAAATGGCAAAAGAGGGGCAAATCAATGAACCAATCAACGCACATGATGTCAGGCGGGCTGGCGCGCCTGCCGCTTTGGTTGCTGATGACAGGCGCCGTGCTGCCAATGGCCGCGCCTTCGTCGGTTCAGGCACAGGACGGCACGGCAGAAGAGCAGACTGTCCTACTGGACACCATCGTCGTTTCGGCCAGCGGGCATGCCCAGACCCTGCCGGACGCCCCGGCGACGATCACGGTCATCGCCGGCGAAGAAATCGCCTCAAAGCCTTACGCCACGGTGGCCGATGTGCTGAAGAACGTGCCGGGCGTGATCGTCAGCGCGCCTTCGGGGCGTTCGGGTGCGGAAAGCGTCTCGATCCGGGGGCTGGGCGAAGGCTATGTGCTGACCCTTGTCGATGGCAAGCCGGTCGGCAACTCTCAGGAGGCCACCTATAACGGCTTCGGTTCGGGTCTTGCGTGGTCCTATCTGCCGCCGCCCTCGGCCATCGAACGCATCGAGGTGATCCGCGGACCGATGTCCTCGCTTTACGGCAGCGCGGCATCGGGCGGCGTGATCAATATCATCACCAAGCCCGTCTCGGATGTCTGGTCGGGTTCGATGACGCTTGGCACCAGCCAGTACAAGCACAGTGGCGCAGGCGCGGCCAATGAGGGGCGCTTCTATCTCGGCGGGCCGCTGATGCAGGATCGGCTGGGCCTGACGCTGTTCGGTTCGCGCCATGATCGCAACAAGGATGAGATGATCGTGTCGGGGCGCGGCGGCGATACCCTGCAATCGCAGGATATCGAGCGCAAATCGCTTGGCGCGCGGCTGACCTGGAAAATCGACGAGGCGCAGAAGCTGGATTTCGAAACGATCTACAGTGCGCAGGACACGGTTTCGACCCCGCTTGGGGAAGGAACGCCGGGCGGGATCAGCTACAAGCGCATGAGCTATGGCGTCTCACACAATATCGTCTGGGGCGATGATTACGAGACCGACAGCTTCCTGACCTATGAGGATGTCGATTTCGAGAACGGCACGAACCTGTCGGGCTATGAGATGCTGAACCTGAACACCAGAACCCGCATGAGCCTTGGCCGGCATGATCTGACCTTCGGTCTGGACTATCGCGATGAGACGACGCGCCACTCGCCCGACCGGGTCAATGTCGATCCCAAGATGACCCGCTGGCAATGGGCGCTGTTTGCCGAGGACAATTTCCACCTGACCGACGACCTGATGCTGACGATGGGGCTGCGCTATGACGATAACGAACGCTATGGTTCGCACGTCACCCCGCGCGCCTATGCGGTCTGGCACGCCACCCCCGCGCTGACCGTCAAGGGCGGCGTCAGCGGCGGCTACAAGACGCCGACGCTGAAACAGGCCGACAGTAATATCTTCGAGCCTTCCGGCGGCGATGGCCGGGCCCGCGATCAGGGCAATACCAACCTGAAGCCCGAGGAAAGCACCAACTATGAAATCGGCGCGATCTGGGAAACCGCAGGCGGCGTGCAGATCGGGCTGACGGCCTATCACACCCGGTTCAAGGACAAGATCACGACCGAACAGATCTGCGCCCATGACACCCCCGTTCCGGGTCTGCCAAGCGATTGCGGAATGAACACGCCGACCGATCCGATCAAATGGATCAATCAATATGTGAACCGGGATGCGGCCGAACTGAACGGGGTCGAGGCGACGGTGGACTTCGTCCTTGGCGATGTCGATGTCGCCTTCAACTATACCTATGCCGACAGCAAGGTGACCAAGGGGGAAGAGGTCGGCAGCCGCTTCAACAACAGCCCGCTGCATGTGGCGAACCTTCGGCTGGACTGGCAGGCAAGCCACGCCCTGTCGGTCTGGGGCAACGCACAATACCGCAGCGCGACCTTCGATACCGGCAGCGGTTACGTCGGCGAGCACGCCGTTTTCGACATCGGCCTCGACTATGATTTCAACGACAGCGTCATGGGCAGCGTCGCCATCTATAACGTCGATGACAAGACCTTCGGCAATACCGGCTATAACGACGGGCGCCGCTTCTATGTGGGTTTGACCAACACGTTCTGAGCAATGCAGATTCTCCGGCCGCCACCCGGCGGCCGGATCTCGCAACGGTTTTGCAGGCGCCTAACGCTGCCCCCAGACCGATGCGGCGACCACGCGGCCATCTTCATCGAACGAAGCCCTGCCCGTCAGCCTGTCCTTCGCGCAATCCGCCCGCCATAAGCGTGTCGTCCGGTCGCCATTCGGCTGATGAGACGTAAGCTCAAACTCTCCGCAATCCCCGGCCGCCTCGATCGCCTCCCGGCTGCGCTCCAGCGAGCGCACCGCCCATTCGGGGTCCATGTCCTGAAAATCTGCTGGACTGGCCAACCCTTGGGCGATCCGTCGCAGCGCCTCGTCAAAGCTGGCGCTCAGACCGGGATGCGTGTCCACCAGCTGCACGGCGGGCTTCGCATAACGCGGATCGAACCGCTCTGCGACGCCTTGCAGGATGCTGCCCACATCCGCGCCGGCGGAATTGGCAAGCACGACGAAGGTGATTCCATCCCCGTCATAGCGCCGCAAATCCGACTGGAAACCCTGCCAGGCCCCGCCATGACCGATCACCTGCTGACCGTCCGGCCCTTCAGAAAGCGTCCAGCCGAAACCATAGGGATACACCGTCCCGTTGTTAAGCGGCGCAGGGCGCAGCATCTGGCGCCACGAGGCCGCACTGAAGATGTCGCGCCGTGCCACCACCGCATCCCATCGCGCATAATCAAGCAGCGACAGATACAGCGAGCCATCCGCTGTGGCGTTGAGCGAGGGTGAAACCCAGGACTGGTTCTTCAGCCCGTCTTCGCCCGGTTCATAGCCCGCGGCGCGGTTCGGCACGATGTCCGTGTCGCTGATGACGCGCGCCGTGCGCATCCCCGCCGGACCGAACACCCGATCTTGCAGCACCTCGCCGTAATGCCTGCCCGCCACCCTGTTCACGATGATCCCCAGCAGCGCATAGCCCGTGTTGCTGTAGGAATAGCGCTGTCCCGGGGCAAAAAGCGCCGGCGTTTCGGCATAGAGCGCGACCAGATCATCGTCGCTGTAATCCTGACGGTAGTCCTGTTCGGGGCTGCCCAATCCGCCGGTATGGTTCAGCAGATGGCGCGGCGTGATCGCATCCCAGCTTTCAGGTGCATCGGGCAGATAGTTCCGCACCGGGACCTCCAGATCGATCAGCCCGTCCTCGGCCAGCGCCATCACCGCCGCCGCTGTGAACATCTTGCCGATGGAACCCGCCTGAAAGATCGTGTTGGGCTGGACGGTCACGCCATGCTCGATATTCGCCAGTCCGTCGCCCTGCAATCTGAGCACCTCGCCATTGCGGAAGATGCCAAGCGCCACGCCCGGGATCTCCTGCCGTTCGATCTCGGCCGCCACAAAATCGTCGATTGCATCCGCATGGGCGGCAATCGGGGACGCAAGCACGGCAATCAGCGCAATGAATTTCATGACCTTATCTTTCTTACGCTCGGACAGCAGGTCGGAATCTGCACGCCCGCTGGTCTTGGGGAACATTTTGCGATCCACCGGCGCATGGGGCGCAGGCTTCATATGCAGGGACAACGAGGGCAGAGATTTGCGGGGCCTGGCGGCGGACCGGATCTGGCCGGTCGGATCACTGGGTCTGGCACGCGGCGTAATGTCCCGCCATGCCACCGGCTTGTCAAAGGGGATTTTGCCGAAGGCCCGCCGCCCCGGCTGAACCACATCACGAAACTGTGGCCAGCGGAACACAGATGATCCGACACCGATCGCCTGACGGGTATTCGGCTGTTAACTCTGCCCGCACATTATAGTAGCCGCTGCGTCAGCTTCGGCGTGATCTCATCGTCAGATGTGGACGCTTCGCCATATTCAAGCGCCAGGTCGGTTCAAGGCAGACTGCCGGAACACCAAGCCGTTTCACCAAGATCCGCGATGCGACCGAAGCCCGTGGTTTCGGCCCACTCCTTCTGTTGTGCATGAACTCTGGCTGCGCATTCACCTGCACGCCAGTGGATGTAAACGCATGGAAATGTCGGACGTGGGTTTTTTGTGTTGCAGCGCCTTACCGGAGTACGGAACCGATGCGAAGATCAGGAAGACACTCTGTTTCCGCAGCCACGGCGATGGGTTTGATCCTGTCGCTGTGCTCCCATGCCAGCCATGCGCAATCCCCGACCGATGACGACGACCCGACGATTCTGGATGTCATCACGATCATGGGCGCCGGTGACAGCGCGGAAACCTCTTATCGGGCGGACTCGACCGTCGGGCGGGTGGCCGCAGACCCCAAGGATGTGCCGCAGACGGTGACGGCGGTCACGGCGAACAGGATCGCCGATCAGGATATCCGCTCGAACCTCGATCTGCTTCAGGCATCGCCGGGCGTCGTGGTGACCAGCAACGAGGGCTTTACAAGCATCCGGGGTTTCGGGGCGAACAGTTCGCTTGAAGGCACCCCGGTGGGCACCTTCATCGGCCGGACCTCGGCCGACCTGTCTGCGTTCGAGCAGGTCGAGATCCTCAAGGGACCAGCGGCCATCTTTCAGGGCAATGGCGCCTTCGGAGGCATGATCAACTATTCGTTCAAGCGTCCGCTGGACCACGAGGCGCTGACCACGCGGGTCGGTTTCGGCGATCCGTCATCGAAACTTGCGACGGTCGATTACTCGATCGAGCCGCTTCTGGACGGCAGGCTGCGCGCGCGGTTTGTGGGATCGTGGGAAGATCGCGACCTTACCGCACATCCGGAAGGATACGAGCGTCAGTCCTATTTCGGCGTGGCAGAGTTCGATGTGACCGACCGCACCACATTCCGCGTCAACGCGTGGCGGCAGAAAAACGACTCGATCCAGGGGTGGCGGACGGCGCTGCCCGCCTATTCCGACGGGACGCTGATCGACTTTCCCGCTGGCACCACGCTGACGCAGGACTGGGCACTGTACCCGTTCCGATCGCTGTGGGTGAACGCCGAGGTCGAGCATGAGATCAACGACCGCTGGAACCTGAAGCTGGCCTATCGCAACGGCGAATCCGACCATCCGGCACTGCGCAACATTGCAAGCTGTTCGGGACCGAATGCCGGGATCGGCTATGACCGCACCGGCATCGACAGGGACAATCCCGACGGGCGCGCCTGTCATACGCTTTATTACTGGAACGACTGGAACCAGTATGAAGTCATCGACGCGAACCTGTCCGGATCGTTCGACGCCTTCGGGCGCTCGCATGATGTCGTGATCGGTGCAATACAGCAACGCAGCTGGTTCCGCCGGGCCTTCGGTCTTCCGGTCGATGTCGGGGACGAATTCATCGTCGACATCTTCAACCCCGATCCACATGTGATCGACAGGCCGGAATGGGCCATCACCACGCCCTTCGGCCCGAAGCCCGATCCAACGACGGAATATCACCTGTTTGGCCGCGTCGATATTGCCGCAACCGACCGGCTGACCATCCCGATCGGCGGTCGTCTTAGCTGGGTGAAAAGCTCGGAAGGCGAATGGACCGCGAAAGGCGAATTCACCCCGTCGATTGCCGCCGTGTACCAGATCAACGACACAGTGACCGTCTATGGCCAGTATTCGCAGATGTTCTCGGTGAACACCGGGAACCGCGGCTGGAGGCCCGAGTGGACGGCGGGCGAGGTTTACGACTATGAGGACGGCGTTCTGCTGCCCAACCCGACCGGCACCCAGAAGGAAATCGGCGTGAAGGCGGATGTCTTCGGCGGTCGCGCGCTTGCGACGGCAGCGGTCTTCGAGATCAAGGAAGAGAACAGCGCCGGGGATGACGCCGACCCGGATCATATCGCCTCGGACGGCTTTCCCTTCATGGTTGCGTCCGGCCTGACCCGCAGCCGGGGGGTGGAACTGGAACTGAATGGCGAGATCCTTCCGGGCTGGAAGATCGGGGCGGGCTATACCTATCTCGACGCCAAATATGTCAGAAGCGAACTGGCACCGGGTGCGACCCTTGCCATGGCGCCCCGGCATTCCGCCAACATCTGGACGCAATATGGCTTTGAATCCGGCAGGCTGGACGGGCTGAGCCTTGGCCTCGGGCTGCGTCTGCGCAGCTCGTTCTGGGGCGACGCGACGGATGAGGCCGACACGAACCGCGTCAAGGCACCGGGATATGGCATCGTTTCGGCCAAGGTCGGATATGATTTCACCGACAGCGTCAGCGCGACGCTGAATGTCGATAACCTGTTCGACAGAAAATACTACGAGATCGCGGGCAGCCGTGGCGGCGGGAACTATCACGGCGAAGGACGCCGCGTCTCCTTCGCGCTGCAAAGCCGGTTCTGACGCGAGGGCGACGAACACACCCACCCGAAGTCAGATGGTTGACAATTTCGGTCGGAAACCTACTGCTGCATCGCAGCGAAGCCAGCCCGAACAATCGGTCAAGCCTGCAATCCATCCATCCAATCAGGAGAACATGATGAACGGAAATCTTCGCCTTCCCATCCGCAGGCTGGTCGGCGCCTCGGCACTGGCGCTGTCGCTGGCGGCCCCCGTTCTTGCGCAAAGCCCGTACACCCCTGTCGCGGAAGAATTCACCGGCGGCCTGTATGCAGCGCCATCCGGCGGCACCGCGATCTATCCGGGCAGCGCGGCCACGATCTCGGGTTACGGGCTGATCCCGGGTCAGGAGATCACGCTGATGCGTGGCAACACGGTGCTGAACCCGGACGGCCCGCTGATCGCCAATGACGAAGGTGAGGTCAGTTTCGACCTGACCGTCGATGAAGAGGCGGCGCTCGGCCTGCAACCCATCGTCGCCATCGCCGAAAACCCCGCCGCTGCGACCGTGTTCGAGCTGAAGGTCTCGCCCCAGGTCCCGCTTTCGGGCGAAGACCTGTTCGAGATCGCCAGCCAGCCCGTCGTGCCCGGTCTCTATCAGGTGATCTATAACGAATCCTCGGACGCGCTTTATGTGACCTCGTCGGTCGGGCGACCGCCGATTTCGCAATCCGAACTGGTCAAGCTGAGCCCCGAAACGCTGGAAATCGTCGGGCGCGCCACGCCGCCCGCAGCCCCCGCGCGTCCCGACGGCAGCGATGGCGGGCTGTTCGGGGTTTATGGCGTCTGGGTGGACGACACCAATGGCCATGTCTGGGCCACGACGACCCGTCAGGACAGCCTTGCGGTCTATGACAAGGACGATCTGTCGCTGGTCAAGCAGTTCGATTCCGGTTCCGTCACCCATCCGCGCGATGTGGTGATCGACGAGGGCCGCGGCCGCGCCTATGTCAGCACCAGCTTCACCAAGGCGATCAACGTTTTCGACACCAACAGCCTGGAGCCGCTGGAGCCGATCGAGATCACCTCGACGGTGCGCGGCGAAGAGTTCGGCGCACGCAGCATCGCCGTCTATCCCGAAGCGGGCAAGCTGTTCTCGGCCAGTCTCAACACGCCGGAGGTCGCGGTGGTCGATCTGGACAGCGGCGAGGTTCGCGTGCTGCCGCTGCCCGGCGCCAAGGCATCATCGGACGCGGCCTATGACCCGCAGGACGGGCTGATCTTCGTGGCGTCGCAGGCATCCGACAACCTGCTGATCGTCAGCGAGGAAACCGGCGAAGTCCTGCATGACGTCACGGTCGGCGCGGGGGCGCTGAGCGTCGCGTTCGAGCCGGTCAGCCGCCGGGCCTTCGTCGCCAATCGCGGCGCCGGCACGATCACGGTCGTGAATACCGATGGCGAGATCGTGGCCAATCTGGAGGCGGGTTCCTATCCGAACCATGTGCGCGCCGATGGCAAGGGCAATGTCTGGGCGGTGAACAAGTCGCAGGGACAGGACGATCCGAACGGCGACCGCATCTGGCGCATCACCGCTGTTGCCCGCTAGGCGATCCGGCAGCCATAACCGGGGGGCATAACGCCTCCCGGTTACGGCTTGGGACGATGATGCTGTTGTGTCATCCGTCCAGGCGTCGCCACGGCGATGACGAATGGCTTGCGCGCCAGCATGGTACACATCGCCGACGCCAGTATCGCAAGGCGCATCTGGCAATGAACAGGACCACGGGCGGCATCTGCGCGGTGGAATTCAGCGACGACTTTGCCATGACACAGCCCCGTCCCGCCGCCAACCTTTCCGTTTGTGGGGTCCGCGAGGTGTTGGCTTGCCGACGGACATCGCCCGGTCGGACGTTCCGGAAACCCCGCATGACCGGACGGCAGGCATGGAACCCTGCTTTCTCGGGCGCTGTTGAGCCATGAAGGAGGCGTCATGGCTGGATTTCGCAGGAACCGTATCACCCGCCCGATCCGCAGATGGGCGAAGCGCGCCCTGCCGCAACTGTCCGCGACAGAGGCCGAGGCGCTTGGCGCGGGCGAGGTCTGGTGGGAGGCAGAGCTGTTTTCCGGCAATCCCGACTGGGGCAGGCTGCATGCGACGGCGGCCCCGGAACTGACCCCGGAGGAACAGGCCTTCATCGACGGCCCCTGCCGCGAATTTTGCGCCATGATCGACGACTGGCAGGTGAACCAGTCCGATGCCGACCTGCCGCCGGAAATCTGGCGGCATCTGCGCCAGCACCGCTTTTTCGGGATGATCATCGGCAAGGAACATGGCGGTTTGGGCTTTTCGGCCTTCGCCCATTCTGAGGTGGTGCGCTATATCTCGACGCGGTCCGTCGCGGCGGCGGTGACGGTGATGGTCCCGAATTCGCTGGGTCCGGGCGAGCTTTTGCACCAATTCGGCACCGATGCGCAAAAGGAATACTGGCTGCCCCGGCTGGCCGATGGCCGCGAACTGCCCGCCTTCGGGTTGACCAGCGCCGAAGCCGGGTCGGACGCCTCGGCCATGCGCGACGAGGGCATCGTGGAAAAGGGGATGTGGGACGGGCAAGAGGTGTTGGGCATCCGCTTGAACTGGGCCAAGCGCTACATCACGCTTGCGCCGGTCTGCACGGTGTTGGGCCTTGCCTTCAAGCTGCGCGATCCGGACGGGCTCTTGGGCGATACCGAGGATATCGGCATCACCTGCGCGCTGGTTCCGACCGATCTGCCGGGCGTGGAAACCGGGCGGCGGCATATCCCCTCGACCACGATGTTCATGAACGGGCCAACGACCGGCACGGATGTCTTCATCCCGCTGGACCATATCATCGGCGGGCCCGACCATGCCGGGCGCGGCTGGATGATGCTGATGAGCGCGCTTGCCGCCGGGCGCGGCATCTCGCTGCCCTCGATGGGTTGCGCGGCGATTTCGGTGTCGGCCCATGTGACGGGCGCCTATGCCCGCATCCGCCAGCAGTTCAACCTGCCCATCGGCAAGTTCGGCGGCGTCCAGCAGCCGATGGCGCGGCTTGCCACCGACGCCTATGTGATGGAATCCGCCCGCCGCCTGACCTGCGCCGGGCTGGACGAGGGCCGGGCGCTGTCGGTGATTTCCGCGATCATGAAGGCCCATGCCACGGCGCGGATGCGCGAGGCGGTCAATGACGCGATGGACGTGCATTCCGGCAAGGCGGTGATCGACGGGCCATCGAATTATCTGCTGCCGCTCTATCGCGCGGTGCCCATCGGCATCACGGTCGAGGGCGCGAATATCGTCACCCGCGCGCTGATCATTTTCGGGCAGGGCTCGATCCGCGCGCATCCGCATCTGCTGGACGAGATGCAGGCATTGCAGATCGAGGACGAGGAACAAAGCCTGGATGCCTTCGACCGCGCCTTCTGGGCGCATGTCGGTCATGCCCTGCGGACCACGGGGCGGGCATGGTGGCGGGCATGGACCGGCGGG
Organism: Paracoccus alcaliphilus; assembly: GCF_028553725.1. Taxonomy (NCBI): domain Bacteria; kingdom Pseudomonadati; phylum Pseudomonadota; class Alphaproteobacteria; order Rhodobacterales; family Paracoccaceae; genus Paracoccus; species Paracoccus alcaliphilus. The sequence goes on along the minus strand of NZ_CP067127.1, from coordinate 190,743 downwards.
CGGCTTGCACCTGCGCCCGACGATGCGGGCGAGGCGGCACCGATCTATCGGCAATTGTCGCGTTGGTCGGCGGCGATGGCCTTGATCGCGGAACTGGCCTTTCTGACCATGGGCGGGGCGCTGAAGCGCAAGGAGATGATCTCGATCCGCATGGGCGACGCGCTGTCCGAGATGTATCTGCTGTCTGCCGCGCTGAAACGCTGGCGCGACGACGGCCAGTCGCCCGAGGATCTGCCGCTGCTGGAATACGCCGCCGCGCGCGGATCCGCGAATATCCGCGGCGCGCTGGATCAGGTGCTGCGGAACTTTCCTGCCCGTTGGGCCGCCGCGCTTGGCCGGTTCCTGACCCTACCCGGCGGCGCGCCCCGCCCGCCCTATGATGCGCTGGTCGAACGCTGCGCCGGGCTGATCTTTGCACCCTCACCCACCCGCGACCGGATCATCGGGCGGCTGGACGATGGCTGCGCGCATGGCGGCGTCGCCCTGCTGAACCGCGCCTTCGCCGCCGTGGTCGCGCTGGAACCTGTGACGGCGAAGCTGCGCGAGGCCGGGCACGATCCCGACAGCGGGCTGGCGTCCGGGGTGATCTCTGACGCGGAACGGGCGCGGTTGACGGAAATGCAGGATCTGGTCGCGCAGGTCGTCGCCGTCGATGATTTCACGTCCGAGGAAATTGCGCGCCTCTTTCCCGGCACAACGGAGGTCACGCAATGACCCGGACCGTCTGGCTGGTCGATGGCGCGCGCACGCCTTTCCTCAAGGCGCGGGGCAGGCCCGGCCCCTTCACCCCGGTCGATCTGGCGGTGCAATGCGGCCGGCCCCTGCTGGCGCGGCAGCCCTTTGATCCCGACCTGATCGAGTTGGTGATCCTCGGCTGCGTCAATGTCATCGCCGACGAAATGAACCCCGCCCGCGTGGCCGCGCTGCGTCTGGGCCTGCCCGACAGCACCGTGGCCTTCAGCGTGCAGATCAATTGCGGATCGGGGATGCAGTCGATCGACACCGCCCTGCGCTACATCCGCGAGGGCAGCCACGACATCATCCTGGCCGGCGGCACCGAGGCACTGAGCCATGCGCCCCTCGTGCTGCGGCAGGAGGCGGTCGAATGGTTCGGCGACATGGCCAATGCCAAAGGCCCCGTCGCCCGCGCCACGGCCGTGACCGGCTTCCGTCCGGGATTCCTCAAGCCGGTCGTCGGGCTGGAACGCGGGCTGACCGACCCGATCACCGCGCTGAACATGGGTCAGACCGCAGAAATTCTGGCCCATCGCTTTGGCATCGACCGTGCAACCGCCGATGCCTATGCGATGGACAGCCATCACCGGCTGGCCCGCGCACAGGATCAGGGCTGGTTGGAGGACGAGGTGATGCCGGCCTTCGACCGCGACGGCAACGCCCATCTGCGCGACGACGGCGTCCGTCCCGACAGCGACATGAAGGGGCTGGCCAAACCGAAGCCCGCCTTCGAGCCGCCTTATGGCAAGGTAACGGCGGGCAATGCCAGCCAGATCACCGATGGTGCCTGCTGGACCATCCTTGCCTCGGAAGATGCCGTCCGGCGTCACGGGCTGACGCCCCTTGCGCGGATCGTGGACAGCGAATGGGCGGCGTTGGACCCCTCGATCATGGGGCTTGGCCCGGTTCTGGCCACCACGCCATTGCTGCAACGCCACGGGCTGTCCTGCGACGACATTGACTTGTGGGAGATCAACGAGGCCTTCGCCGCGCAGGTGCTGGCCTGCCTTGCCGCGTGGCAGGACGGGGATTTCTGCCGCGAGGTGTTGGGGCTTGCGCAGCCCTTCGGGCGGATAGACCGCGACCGGCTGAATGTCGATGGCGGGGCGATCTCGCTTGGCCATCCCGTCGGCACCAGCGGCAACCGGATCGTGCTGCATCTGGCCAATGCCATGCGCCGCCTTGGCCACCGGCGCGGCATCGCCACCGAATGTATCGGCGGCGGACAGGGCGTCGCGATGCTGCTGGAGGTGGCGTGATGACCAGCGCAATGGAGTTCCTGAACAGAACGCGGCTGGAGCTTGGCCCGGCGGCGGACCAGACCACCCATCCCTGGCGACGGGCCGAGGCCGACGGTATCGTCTGGCTGGTGCTGGATTGCGAAGCCAGCCCGGTCAATACCGTTACCGAGGATGTGCTGACCGGCCTTGATGCGGCACTGCGCGATCTGGCCGGGTCCCCGCCGCGCGGGGTGGTCATCCGCTCGGCCAAGGCCGGCGGTTTTGCGGCGGGCGCGGATATCGACAGCTTCGACCGCATCAGCGGTCAGGGGGCGGTGGAACTGCTGGAACAGGGCCATGCGGTGCTGGATCGGCTGGCGTCCCTGCCCTGCCCGACCATCGCCATCATCCATGGCGCGGCCCTTGGCGCGGGGTTCGAGATCGCGCTGGCCTGCGACCACCGCATCGCCATCGACGGCGCGAAATTTGCCTTTCCCGAGGTCAATCTGGGTCTGCATCCGGGTCTTGGCGGCACGTTCCGGCTGACCGGCCTGATCGACCCCATCGAGGCGATGACCCTGATGCTGACCGGCAAATCCGCGCATACCGAAAAGGCGAAAAAGCTGGGCGTCGTCGATGTCGTCACCCGGGAACGCCATGTCCGCGCGGCCGTCGAGGCCATCATCGACGGCAAGGTCGATCCTTCGGTGAAGGGGCTGAAATCCCGCGCCCTCGCCTTGCACAAGGCCCGCAGCCTCGCCGCCACCCGGATGCGTGCCGAGACCGGGAAGAAGGCGCCCTCCGCGCATTTCCCTGCGCCCTATGCGCTGATCGACTTGTGGGAGGCACATGGCGGCGACCGCAACGCGATGCAGAAGGCCGAGATCGCCAGCTTTGCACGGTTGCTGGACAGCGAAACCTCGCGGAACCTGCGCCGGGTGTTCTTTCTGCAACAGGGACTGAAACAGGCTGGCCGCGGCGATGACGGAATCGCCCATGTCCATGTGATCGGCGCGGGAGAGATGGGCGCGGGCATCGCCGCATGGGCCGCGATCCGGGGCAAGCGCGTGACCTTGGCCGATCTGGAACCAAAGGCGCTGGCCCGCGCGATCCGGCAGGCGGCGCAGATCTGCCGCGACAGCCATCTGGGCGGGATCGAGACGCGCGACGCGCTGGACCGGCTGATGCCGGACCCGAAGGGTTACGGTTGTGCACGCGCCGATCTGGTGATCGAGGCCGTCCCCGAGGACGCGGCCCTGAAGGCCCGGATCCATCGCGAGGCGGCGGGCCGGATGAGAAAGGATGCGATCCTTGCCACGAATACCTCCAGCCTGTCGCTGACGGAACTGGCCCGCGCGGTGCCCGATCCCGCGCTTTTCGCCGGGCTGCATTTCTTCAACCCTGTCGCCAGGATGCAGCTGGTCGAGGTCATCGGCCACGCCAGCACCGCGCCAGAGGTCATGGACCGCCTTGCGGCCTTCTGCGGGGCCATCGACCGACTGCCCGCGCTGCTGCACGACTATCCGGGCTTTCTGGTCAATCGCGCGCTGGTTTCCTATCTGATGGAGGCGATGGTGCTGATGGACGAAGGTGTCCCGAAAGAGGTCATCGACCGCGCCGCCCTCGATTTCGGCATGCCGATGGGTCCGGTGACGCTGGCCGATCAGGTGGGTCTCGATATCTGCCTCGACGTGGCCGAAAGCCTGAAATTGGCCCTGAAGAAGCCGATACCCGAGATCAGCCCACGCCTGCGCAAGAAGGTAAAGGCGGGCGAGACCGGCAAGAAGGCCGGGCGCGGCTTTTACGATTGGTCGGACGGCACGCCGCGTCCCGAAACCGCGCAGACCGGCCCCGAGGATCTTCAGGACCGGCTGTTCCTGCCGATACTGGATGCCTGCATGGAATGCCTGCGCAAGGGCATCGCGCGCGACGCGGATCAGGTGGATGGCGCGATGATCTTCGCCACCGGATTCGCGCCGTTCCGGGGCGGGCCGATGCGTTACGCCAACACGCGCGGTATTAATGAAATCCGGCACAGGCTGGACGAACTGGCGGATCGCCACGGCGAAAGGTTCCGCCCCGATCCGGGTTGGAGCGAATGACACGGCATGACAACGCCGATGCCGTCGCGCGGGAAATCGTTTCGCGGACCGACGGCACGATCCGCCTTGCACTGCCACTTGGTCTTGGCAAGCCGGTATCCATCGCCAATGCGCTGGTGCGGCTGGCCTGCGAGGATCCCCGGATCGAACTGTCTATCTTCACCGCGCTGACGCTGGAACGGCCTCAACCCGGCAGCGGGATCGAGCGGCGCTTTCTGGAGCCGGCATTGGACCGGCTGTTCGGCGCCTATCCGCAACTGCTCTATGCCGACCTGCTGCGGCGCGGCGATCTGCCCGACAATATCAGGGTCAGCGAGTTCTTTTTCATGGCGGGCCGCTGGAGTGACGTCGCGCAGGCGCAGCAGGATTACATCTCGGTCAACTATACCCACGCGCTTGATCTGCTGGTCGGGATGCGCCCGAATGTCGTGGCGCAACTGGTGGCCGAGGCGGACGGGCGGTTCAGCCTGTCGGGCAATACCGATATCTCGGCAGATCTGTTCCGCATGCGCCGCGACGGCGTTCTGGATTTTCTGGCCGTCGCTGAAACCCATGCGGAACTGCCGTTTTTCGCCGGACAAGATGCGATCCTCAGCCCAAAGGAATTCGCTCTGGTGCTGGATCGACCCGGTGATTACGAGCTGTTTTCCGCCCCCAGGCGCCTTGTCGATAACGCAAGCCATGCGATCGGACTGCATGTCAGTCGCCTGATCGAGGATGGCGGCACATTGCAGATCGGCATCGGCTCGGTCGGTGATGCGGTGGCGAATGCGCTGCTGCTGCGCCATCGCGGGCTGGACCAGGCGCTGCAAGAGGATTGCCCCTTCACCCGGCCGCAAGGCGCCGACGGCCCGTTCACGACAGGGCTTTACGCCGTCACCGAGATGCTGGTCGGCGGATTGCTGGAGCTGTTCGACGAAGGCGTCATCGACCGCGAGGTGGATGGCTGCGCGATCCATGCCGGCTTCTTCGTCGAGACGCGGGATTTCTATCGGCGCCTGCGCCAGATGGAACCCGGCCGCCGCGCCCGGATCGGCATGGTTCCGGTCAGCTTCACCAACCAGCTTTACGGCGACGAACCCGGCAGGCGGGCGGCGCGTAAGAAGGCGCGTTTCGTGAATGCGGCGATGCAGGTGTCCCTGCTGGGCGATGTCATGTCCGATACCGTCACCGACGGAAAGGTCATCAGCGGCATCGGCGGGCAGTTCAACTTTGTCGAGCAGGCCTTCGCGCTGGATGACGGGCGGGCGATCATCACCCTGCCCGCCACCCGGATGGCCAAGGGCAGGCTTCGCAGCAATCTCTCGTGGTCGCTGCCCTCGGTCAGCGTGCCGCGGCACATGCGCGATATCGTCGTGACCGAATACGGCATCGCCGACCTGCGCGGCAAGACCGATGCCCAGACCGTCGCCGCCCTGATCGGCATCGCAGACAGCCGCTTTCAGCCGGGGCTTCTTCGCCGCGCCAAATCAGTGGGCAAGCTGCCGCAGGACTTCCGGCTGCCCGTCAGCGCAACACGAAATTCACCCAAGCGATTGGACGACTGGCTGGACCCGCATCGGACGCTTCTTCCTCGTTTTCCCTTCGGCACCGATTTCAGTGAGATCGAGCAGCGATTACTGCCCGCCATGACAGTGCTGAAGAACCTCTCTGCGACAGTTCGGGGAAAGGCCCGGCTATTGGCGGCAGCCTTTGGCAAGGCCGCATCACCGGATGAAGAACGGATGATGCGTCGCATGGGATTTGATGGCAGGCGCAACAGCATGGAGGCGCTGGCCCTGCGCGGGGCGCTGCGCCTGAACCAGCGCTCTGGTGGCAGAATGGTCTGACGAATGCCGTTGAGGGCCAAGGGATTGATCCACGATCCGGCTTCTGTTTCGCCGCCCATGCCTCTGCGATCTGCTTGAGATGTTCGGGCCCTCAGGGCCAAGCGCGTCCGCCATCCGTCCGCTCATAAACAGACGGGGCCAGTTGCGGGAACGACCTGAGCAATTCGAATGCGTCATCGGCATCATGCGGTCGGTCATGGTTTCGATAAGCAAGACGCTGCATAGGTGAAGGCGCCTGTGTCCGGGAAATTCCCCGGTTCGATGCAGACCTCCAGATGCCTGCCATTGCCGGTGTCAGAATTCCAGCCCGCAAGCCCTGCGGATCGCGATCTGGACCGGTGAGGGCGGCAGTGCCGGATCGAATTCACCCTTCGGCAGCAGCGGCGGTTGCGCCATGAAGCGGGGCCCTGTTCCCCGATGCGGTTGCGCCGCATGAACCAGGAAGGGATGGCACAGATAGACCGTGCCCGCCGGGCCCGTGGCCAGCGCCTCGGGGCAGGCTTCGGTCGAGGCATAGCCGTCCGCCGACAATTGCCGCAGCGTCGCGCCCGCCGCGCCATGGGGCAGCAATTCGCGGGCGATGGTCATATGCGAGCCCTTCCTGATCCGGGTTGGCGCATCGTCAGGCCCGACATCCGAGAACAGGAACAGCATCAGCAACGCGCGATGACTGCTTTTGACATTGACCCGCCACTCCATGAAATCCGAGCTGTCGCCGAAGCTCATGTCCACATGCCAGCCATCGTCGCCTGGTGCGTTGGCCGAGGGGAAGCGGATCGGGAAGCTTCCCAAACCTTGCGGCGCAAGCCAGCGATCCGACCCGGCAAGCTGGTCATAGGCCCGGTGCAGCAGCGATGTATTGGCGGCCTGGACGAAAGCGGGCGTGGACATGGAGGCGATCCGGATGACGGGCTGCGTCCAACTCTCGGGGCGGTCGGGCGAAAGGCCCATTGCGGACCACAACTTTTCCCGGCATTGCCGGGCGAGGTCGGCGGGAAAGGCGCCGTCGATCCTGACGAAGCCGTCGTCGATGAAGCTCTGGACCTGACGCGGGGTCAGGCCGGTGGGGTCGGGATTTGGCATCATGCATTCTCCGTTGGGCGCCTGCGCGGGCGCCGTGTCGATCTGATGGCGCGAACGCGCCGGACGGCAGGGCCGTTCAGATCAGCGGGAAGAATGTGGACATGAACATCATGGATGGAATTTAGGGCAGGCAGCCGGGGGCTGCAAGGCAGCCCCGCGCGTGTTGGCGGTGCCGTTGCCGCAGGACAGTCGCGCATCCACACGACCGCGCCCGATTCGATAAGCACGCGATCTCTATCCTCACAGGTCGGGATCTGCCTGAAGGGATGAAGCGCCAGATGCACGGGCTGCTTCATCTTGCCGAATATCAGGCGATGTCCGTCGGGTGCCGCCATCGTCGGCGATTTGCCGCGATGGGGCTTTTCTGTGCATCATCGGAATGTGTTTGCAAAAGACCGCCACGGGAGGCTGAAACCATGCCTAAAGGATCTGACCTGTTTGTCGCCGCGCTTGAGAACGAGGGCGTGGAACGCATCTTCGGGGTGCCGGGCGAGGAAAACCTCGACATGCTGGAATCGCTGCGGAACTCGAACATAGAACTGGTGCTGACGCGCCACGAGCAGGCGGCGGCATTCATGGCGGCGACGCATGGGCGGCTGACCGGCAGGCCCGGCGTCTGCCTTGCCACGCTTGGGCCGGGCGCGCTGAATTTTGCGACCGGTGCGGCCTATGCCCATCTTGGCGCCATGCCGATGATCCTCATCACCGGCCAGAAACCCATAAGGAGCGCCAAGCAGGCCCGCTTTCAGATCGTCGATATCGTTGCCTCGATGAAGCCGCTGACCAAGATGACGCGGCAGATCGTCGATGCGGGCAGCATTCCGGCGATCGTTCGCGACGCTTTCCGCGTCGCGATGGAAGAGCGGCCAGGCCCGGTCCATCTGGAACTGCCGGAAGATGTGGCCGCAGAGGAGAGTGCGAATACCGTTCTCATCCCGCGCCACACGCTTGAGCGTCCTGTTGCCAGCGTGGCGGCGCTGGACCTTGCGGCCGAGACGATCCTTGCTGCCAAACGTCCGCTGGTGATGGTCGGCGCGGCAGGCAACCGGCCGTCGCTGGTTGAACCGCTGTCAAGCTTCGTGGCGCGCACACGCTTGCCGTTTTTCAATACGCAGATGGGCAAGGGCGCCGTCACCGGCGGCTCCAACCTTTACATGGGCACCGCCGCGCTGTCCGAGGGCGACCATGTCCACGAGGCCGTAGAGCGCGCCGACCTGATCGTCGCCATCGGCCACGACACGGTCGAGAAGCCGCCCTTCCTGATGAAAAGCGCCGGCGGGCCGAAGGTGATCCATATCGGCTATCAATCCGCCACGGTCGAGCAGGTCTATTATCCGGATATCGAGGTGATCGGGGATATCGGGGCCTCTGTCGAAGCGCTTGGCGCGCGGCTGGAAGGCCGGCTGAGTGCCGACGATGGGATGCTTGAGCTGCGCCGGAAGATCTTTGCCCGCCTCAACGACCGTGCCGAGGCAGACCGCTTCCCGGTCACGCCCCAGCGCATCGTCCATGATGTCCGCAAGGTGATGCCGGAAGACGGCATCGTCTGTCTGGACAACGGCATGTACAAGATCTGGTTCGCCCGCAACTACCGCACCCATGTCGCCAATACGCTGCTTTTGGACAATGCGCTGGCGACGATGGGTGCGGGTCTGCCCTCGGCGATGACGGCGGCGATGCTGTATCCCGACAGGCGCGTCATGGCGGTCTGCGGCGATGGCGGTTTCATGATGAACTCGCAAGAGATGGAAACGGCAGTACGGCTTGGGCTGAACCTTGTCGTCGTGATCCTGAACGACAATGCCTATGGCATGATCCGCTGGAAACAGGCGGTGGACGGCTTCCCGGATTTCGGCATGAGCTTTGGCAATCCCGACTTCGTGCGCTATGCCGAAAGCTATGGTGCGAAGGGATCGCGAGTCACCGCCGTCGCGGATCTGGTGCCGGTGCTCGAAGCCGCCTTTGCGGGTGGTGGCGTCCATCTGGTCGAAGTGCCGGTCGATTATTCCGAAAATACCCGCGTGCTGGTGGACGAATTGCGCAATCGAAAGCCGGATGTGGAATGTGCATGAAAACACCCCACCATTCCGGGGCGCGAATACCGGAAACGCAAGCAGGCCGACGATGTCGAAGGTCGTGCAAGCCAGCGCGTTAGCCCGCAGCCAGCAAGCGGAGCCCGGAATCCGCTGATTTCCCCGGCTTGCAAAACTGCCGGGCGGCCCCTAATTTAAGGCGATCTTTCTATCGGAGACGCCACCCCTATGGACCTGAACCTCGCCGCATTCACCCCTTCGGTTTCGCTGCGAGAAGTTCTGTCCAATGCCTGCATCCGTTTCCCTGTCCGGCCTCACCTGGTCCACGCCTGACGGCACCCCGCTTTTCACTGACCTCAACCTGACCTTCGGGCCTGAACGCACCGGCATTGTCGGACGCAATGGCACCGGCAAGAGCACGCTTCTGCGCCTGATATCGGGCGATTTATCGCCGACTTCTGGTCAGGTTCAGGTAACTGGAACCATCGCCATGATGCGGCAGGATGCGATGGAGCGGCCCGATGATACCATCGCCGACCTGTTCGGAATGCGCCCCGCGCTGGACTTGCTGGACCGGGCAGAGGCAGGGCTGGCGAATGCCGACGAACTGGCTGACGCAGACTGGACATTGCCCGCGCGGATCGAAACCGCGCTTTTACGGTGCGGTCTCTCTGTCGGGCCGCAGACGCCGCTTGTGACGCTATCCGGTGGACAGCGCAGCCGCGCCGCCCTGGCCGCCCTGATCCTTGCAGAGCCGGATTTCCTGCTGTTGGACGAGCCGACGAACAATCTCGACCGTAACGGACGCGGGGCGGTGATCGACCTCGTCCGGGGCTGGACAGGGGGCGCGATCATCGTCAGCCATGATCGCGCGCTGCTGGAGGAAATGGACGCCATTGTCGAGCTGACCTCGCTGGGGGCGGCCCGATATGGCGGGAATTACAGTGCCTTCCGGCAACGCAAGGACGCTGAACTGGCGGCGGCGGCGCGCGACCTTGCCCATGCGGAAAAGTCCCGCGCTGATGCGGCGCGGCGCGCGCAGCAGGCGTCCGAGCGCAAGGCGCGCAAGGACAGTGCCGGGCGCCGGGCGCGGGCCAAGGGCGATCAGCCGAAAATCCTGATGGATGCCGCCAAGGGCCGGGCCGAAGCCTCGGGCGGCGCGGGCGTGCACCTGCGCGATGCGCGGCGCGAAGCGGCGAACGAGGCGCTGTCCGCCGCGCGCGAGAAGATCGAACTGTTGCAACCGCTGCGCATGGACATTCCGCCGACCGGCCTTGCACCCGGCAAGACGGTGTTGCGGCTGGATGGCGTGACCGGCGGATATGATCCCGCCCGCCCTGTGATCCGCGATCTGTCGCTGACTGTTACCGGCCCCGAGCGTATCGTCATTGCCGGGCCGAACGGCAGCGGAAAGACCACGCTTCTGAAGATCATCACCGGGCAGATTATCCCGCAACGCGGGCGGGTGAACCTGATGGTGCCGTTCGCGCTGCTGGATCAGCATCTCGGGTTGCTCGATCCGGCCCGCACCCTGCACGAGAATTTCCGGCGCCTGAACCCTTCCGCGAATATGCATACCGCCCATGCGGCACTGGCCCGGTTCGGTTTCCGTGCGGCAGATGCCTTGCGTCAGGCGGGCGAACTGAGCGGTGGCGAGCGCTTGCGCGCCGGTCTCGCCTGTGCCCTTGGGGCCATGCCACCGCCCGAGTTGCTGATCCTGGACGAGCCAACCAATCATCTTGATCTGGACGGCATCACTGCACTGGAGGCCGCGCTGACTGCCTATGACGGTGCGGTGCTGGTCATCAGCCACGACGAGGCATTCCTTGGATCGCTTGCACCGGGCAGAACGGTTCATCTGGGGAAGTGATGCAGCGCCGGCCGCCGCAGGTTTTCATTTTTTCCGGCAAGTGATGCTGACGTCTGTTCAGGATATAGGCGTTCAGAACATGCAGGTTCCGTCACGTCTTCTGCATGTGCGTCAGCGGCAGGGTGATGGCCAGCACGCAGCCGCTGGCCGAGGGCTCGATTCCGACCGTGCCGCCATCGTTGTGGATGATGGCCCGCACGATCGGCAGGCCCAGTCCGCTGCCGCCGTCATCCTCGCTGGACAGGCGGACAAAGCGTTCGAACACCTTTTCGCGCATGTCGGGCGGGATGCCCGGACCCTGATCGGCCACTCGCAGGACGGCGCAGTCCCCTGCCCGGCCCAGACGCAGCGAAAGCCCGGATCCCGAAGGACAGCCATAGCGCAAGGCGTTGTCGATCACATTGTCGATGGCCTCTTCCAGAAGGATCGCGTTGGCCCGCACCGGCAAGGGTTCGTCGGCGTCGTCCAGCGTCACCTCGACCCCCCGGCGCAGCGCGCGCGGCACATGGCGGCGGGCCACGTCGCCGACCAGCTGGCCGAAATCCACCGCCGCCGAATGACCATCGTCGGGGCCCATCGTCGCCGCATCCAGACGCAAAAGCTGCTGGCTCATCCGCGACAACCGGCGCGCCGCCAGCGCCAGATCGTTCAGCCGCTGATCGCGGTCCAGATCGCTGCCGGCCGCCAGCGCGGATTCCGCCTGCGCCTGGATCGCCGCCACCGGGTTGCGCAGCTGATGGGCGGCGTTCGAGATGAAGGCATTGCGCCGCTCCAGTTCCTCGGACAGGCGCAGGAACAGCGTGTTGATCGTCCTGACCAGCGGCTCGGCCTCGGGCGGCACGCTGCGCCGGATCGGATGCAGGTCGTTGGTGGTGCGCAGCGCGACCGCATCGCGCAGGCGGGTCAGCGGCGCAAGCCCGCGGTCGATGCCGTGCCAGACCAGTGCCGCCGCCGCCGCCACCAGCAAGGCCAGCACCGCCGCCGACTGGGCCAGCATGGTCATGCTCAGTTCCTGCCGCCGCGTGACCGTCTGCCAGACATGAATCGAGGTCCAGCCGTCCATTTCGGGATCGACGATATGTTCCAGCAGCGCCACGACCCGCACCCGCTCGCCGCGATAGACCGCGTCATAGAAGATCGGCGCGCCCAGACCCGGCTGCATGTCCGACGGCGGCGGGGGCGGATCGGAATAGCCCGCGACGAACAGCCCGCCCGAGGCCACGACCTGATAATAGATCGGGCCGCCAATCGCCCCCACCAGCGAATGCAGCAGCGCCTCGGGCAGGATATTGCCGCCGCTCAGCACCGATTCGCGCGCGACGGCATGGGCAACGACGCGCAGCGTGTCGTCATAAAGATCCTGCGACATGTCGCGCGCCATCCAGTGCAGCACCATGCTGGCCAGCAGCGCCACCAGCGCCAGCGGCGCGATGATCAGAACGAACAGCCGGGAGCGCAGGCTGATAAGCCTCAGACGGCGGCGCATCAGGCCGCCCCGGATGTCTGCAACATATAGCCAAGACCCCGGATCGTGCGGATCGTCACCCCATAGCGGTCGATCTTGCGCCGCAGCCGAGAGATCAGCAATTCGACCGCGTTCATATCCACATCTGCGCCGGTGCCATAGATGCTGTCGCACAGCGCCGATTTCGACAGCACGCGCTCGGCCTGGTCGAACAATGCCTCCCACAGCGCCATCTCTCGCCGGGTCAGGTCCAGCATCCCGTCGGGTGCCATCAGCCGCTGGCCCAGCCGGTCATAGGAAAGATCCCCGATCCGTTCCGGCGCCTGACTGCGTTTGCCGCGCCGCCGCCCCAGCGCCCGCACCCTTGCGCGCAGCTCGGCCATCTCGAACGGCTTGGTCAGATAGTCATCCGCCCCCGCGTCCAGCCCGGCGACGCGGTCGCTGAGGGCGTCGCGGGCGGTCAGCATCATCACCGGGATCTCGCCCCCCGCGGCAACCAGCCCGCGCACCACGTCAAGCCCGCTCATCCGCGGCAGGTTGATATCGACGATGGCCAGATCGGCGCCCTCATCGGCCAGAAACTGCGCCCCGTCCGCCCCATCGGCCAACCAGTCCACCGAATGGCCATCCTGCCGCAGCGCCTGTTCGACGGCGCGCGCAAGAATCTGGTTATCCTCGATCAAGACGATCCGCATGGGCAGCTACCGGGTGGTGGCGGGGCAATGCTGAATACTGCGCTGCCCGGTCCCGGCAGGCAAGGGGCAGACCATTCGGGGGTGGCCTGCCGGCCCCGCTGACCCTACAAACGGACAGGGGAACCGAACGGCTGTGGGGGAGGAATGCCGGATGGTAAGGCTTGCCGGATCATGTTTGCGGGCGGCTGTCGTGGCGCTGAGCCTGTTGGCCGGGGCCGCACATGCCGAGGATTCGCAGCCTTCGCCGATCGGTCAGGAAATCGACTGGATCATCCCCTTCAGCGCCGGGGGCGGGTCCGATACCTGGGCGCATTTTCTTGCCCCCTTGCTGGCACGGCATCTGCCGGGCAATCCGCAGGTCAATATCGTCAACGAGGCGGGCGGCGGCGGAACCCGTGGCGCCAATATCTTCGCCGCGCGCGCCGAGCCGGACGGGCGGATGATCCTTGGCACCTCGGGTTCGACCCAGTTCCCCTATCTGCTGGGCGATTTCCGCGTTCATTACGATTACGAGGACTGGACGGTTCTGGCGACCTCGCCCACCGGAGGGGTGGTTTTCGTCTCGGCCGGGCTGGGGCTGGAATCGTGGCGCGATATCCGGAAGTTGCGCGACCGGCGGCTGGTCTTTGCCAGTCAGGGGCCGACCTCGCTGGATCTGGTGCCGTTTCTGGCCTTCCGGCTGCTGGGCCTCGAAGTGCAATATGTCTTTGGCTATACCGGCCGCCATGACGGCCTGACCGCGATGATCGAAGGCGACGTCAATATCGACTATCAGACCACCGCATCGGTGCTGCGCAATTTGATGCCAGCCTTCCAGTCGGGCGATCTGGTGCCGCTGATGTCATGGGGCGTGATGGGCCCGGACGGCCGGACGCAGCGCGATCCGACCTTTCCCGACCTGCCCACCGTCGAAGAGGTTTATGAACACCTTTATGGCCAGCCGCCGTCGGGCCCGGATTACGAGATCTATCACGCCTTCTTCATCGCCGGTTTTGCCGCCCAGAAGATGGTGGTGATCCCGTCGGACACGCCCGAACCGCTGCGCCGGATCTGGCTGGAGGCGTGGGGAAAGCTGCTGAAGGACCCCGATTTCCATGAAGGCGCGCCCGCGGCACTGGGTGTCTATCCGCTGCTGATCGGCGACGAGGCCGAGGATCTGGCGCGGCGCGCCCTGCGCATTGACCCCGATATCCGACGCCGGGTGCATCAGATCCTGGCCCGCGATTTCTCGATCAAGCTTTCGGAGTAGATTGCGCCCCTGCCCCGATCACACGGATCGGTGCGCCCGCCTTCCATGCCGCGATATCCTCGGCCATCTGGGTATAGAACAGCCGGAAGGTCTGTTCGCTGACATAGCCCAGATGCGGGGTCAGCAGCAGCCGGCCCGAATCGATCAGGTCGCGGTCGATCTGGGGCGCGTCCTGCGGCAGGGGTTCGATATCATGCACATCCAGCGCCGCCCCGGCAGGCCGTCCGTTTCTCAGCCCGTCCAGCAGCGCGGGCACCTGGATCACCGGCCCGCGCGAGGTGTTCAGAAACAGCGCCCCCGGACGCATCGCCGCGAATTCGGCAGCCCCGATCAGCCCCCGCGTCTCTTCTGACAGCACCAGATGCACCGAGACGATATCCGCCCCCGCCATCAGTTCGGTCAGGCTGGCGGCGTGGTCAACATCCAGCGCGGCGGCCTTTTCCGGCGTCAGGCTGCGCGACCATGCAAGGATCCGCATGCCGAAAACCCGCGCCAGCCGGGCCACCATCGCACCGATCCGGCCATAGCCGACGATCCCCAGCGTCAGCCCGGAAAGATCGCGCCCCATGCCGGTCTGCCAGCCCCCTGCGCTGGCCGAGTTGGCTTCGGGCACGATCCGCCGCGACAGGGCCAGCATCAGCGTCATGGTCAGCTCTGCCGTCGCGCTGCCACGCGATTCGGTGCCGCAGACCGTGATCCCCAGCCGCGCCGCAGCCGCCGTGTCGATCGACAGGTTGCGCGCGCCCGAGGTCACGATCAGCCGCAGATTCGGCAGGCGTTCAAGGATCGTGGCCGGCAGGGGCGTGCGCTCTCGCATCACGCAGATCACATTATGGGGCAGCAGCCGGGCAACCAGCGCATCGGGGTCGGAAATGGTGTCGCGAAAGACCTCGATCCGGTCTTCGCCGGGCCAGTCGGCATAGTCGCGGGCGATCCCCGCATAATCGTCAAGGACCGCAATCCTTAATGTCATCGGGTGCTCCTTCTGTTCTGGAGGATCATCTTGGTGATTTGCGCAGTTTCATCAACCTTGCCGCAACCGGGGCGCCGGTAATGACCAGCACGATCCGGGTCAGGTGGTGCAGGATCACGAAGCCCATATCGGCCCCGACCACCAGCGCCAGCACCGTCATTTCCGCCTGCCCGCCCGGTGCGAAGGCCAGAAAGCCCTCGACCGGCGGGGCCAGCCCGGTCAGCGTCACGAATTCGGTAAAGCCCGCTGCCAGCACCGCAAGGATCAGCACGAAGGCCAGCCCGGCCAGCACGAAACTGCGCAGTTCCAGCAGGGTGACGCCGACATAATTCACCCCGATACCGATGCCGATCAGCAGTTGCGCCGCCATGATCGCCTCGGCCGGGGGACGGAACTGGATGATACCGGCCAACGACAGCACCGCCGTCACGATCATCGGCCCAAGGATAGAGGCACCGAACAGCCCGATCCGCTCTCCTCCCTTCCAGCCGATCAGGGCCGCCGCCGCCATCAGCACCAGTTGCGCCGGTGGCAGATCCAGCACCGGGGCGCCGATGGCGCCGGTGGGGGGCGCGTCGTAAAGCCATGTCAGGATCATCGGCGCCAGCGTGACGATCACCGCCACCCGCGTCGCATGGATCAGCGACAGCGCGCGCGTATCGGCCCCGGCCTCTTCGCCAAAGATCACCATGTCCTGCAATCCGCCGGGCATCGCGGCATAATACGAGGTCACCGGATCGAAACCCAGCCAGCGGAAGAACGGCACCCCGATCACCCCGATCAGCCCCACATAAAGCGGAATCAGCGCCACGCTCATCGCCATCTGCGGGATCTGGTTGATCACTTCGGGCGTGATCGAGGCCCCGATGGCGACCCCCAGAATGGTGCGCGCACCGACCGAGACCTGCCCCATCCCCTTCAGCCTTGCGCCACCAAGTGCGGCAACCAGACAAAAGCACATCGGCCCGAACAGGAAGGGCAGCGGCAGACCGGCGACCGAAAACACGATCGCCCCGGCCAGCGCAAGGGCCAGCGTTCCCAGACGCGGCAGGATGGTGGCGGATGACGTCATGCGGCTTACCTCCCCAAGCGTTGACGATTATTGTATCCCACTGTATGCAACTGCGTGCAACATGCAAATCAACTCGCGAAGTTTCAGCCATGAGCGACGATCCGGACACACCGCAGGGCCAGACCGCCTATCGGCAGATCCTGTCAGAGATCCAGCAGGGCCGCCTTCTGCCCGGCGCGCGGCTGCGCGAAACCGAACTGGCCGAGCGTCTGGGCATCAGCCGCACCCCCGTACGCGAGGCGATTCGCCAGCTTGAGGCCGACGGGCTGGTCACCCATCTGCCGCGTCAGGGGGCCTCGGTGCGCGGGCTGGAATATGGCGAGGTGATCGAGCTTTATGAGATGCGGGCGGTACTGGAGGGCACGGCGGCCCGCCTTGCCGCGCGGATGGCCCTGCCCGTCGAGATCGAAGAACTTGTGGCGCTGAACGCCCAGCTGGCTGCGGCCCCGGTCGGGACGCCCGCGCAAGAGGCCAACCGCCAGTTTCACCGCACGCTGATCGACGCCGCGCGCAACCGGTATCTGCTGAAAACGGTCAGCGCCCTGCAAAAGACGCTGCTGATTCTTGGCCCGACCACACTGGCCGAACCCGAGCGGCAAGAGGGCGCGGTGTCCGAACATGCCGAAGTGATCGCGGCGCTGTCCGCGCGTGATGGCGACGCCGCAGAACTGGCGATGAAACGCCATGTCGAGGCCGCGCTGAAGGCCCGCATCCGGGGCATGCGCAACCGCGACATCCCATTGGAGGAAGCCGAATGAGCCACCGAACACCCCCCGACACATATGACATCGCTGTCGTCGGTGGCGGCAACGCCGCGCTTTGCGCCGCGATCACCGCTGCCGAGGCGGGGGCGCGGGTGGTCATTCTGGAAGGCGCGCCCGAACCCTATCGCGGCGGCAATTCGCGTCATACCCGCAATTTCCGCTGCATGCATCGGGGGCCGATGTCGGTGCTGACCGATGCCTATGGCGAGGACGAATATTTCGACGACCTGATGCTGGTCACAAAGGGCAAGACCGACGAACACCTGGCCCGCATGGCAATCCGCACATCGGAAGAATGCCTGCCGTGGATGGAATCGCATGGGGTGCAGTTTCAGCCTTCGCTGTCGGGCACGCTGTCGCTGTCGCGCACCAACGCGTTTTTCCTTGGCGGCGGCAAGGCGCTGGTCAACGCCTATTACAACACCGCCGAGGATCTGGGCGTCGAGGTCCATTACGATGCGCAGGTAACCCATGTCCATCGCGACGGGCAGAAGATCACCCATCTGGAGGCAGAGATCGCGGGCCAGCCGCAGGTGGTGCGGGCAAAGGCCTTCGTTCTGGCCTCGGGCGGGTTTCAGGCCGATATCGACTGGCTGGCCCGCGCATGGGGTCCGGCGGCGCGGAATTTCCTGATACGCGGCACGCCCTATAATCGCGGCGTGGTGCTGCGCGACATGCTGGATCAGGGCGCCGACAGCGTGGGCGACCCGACGCAATGCCACGCGGTCGCCATCGACGGGCGCGCGCCTAAATATGACGGCGGCATCGTCACCCGGCTGGACTGCGTGCCGTTTTCCATCGTGGTGAACAAGGATGGCGAGCGTTTCTATAACGAGGGCGAGGATGTCTGGCCCAAGCGCTATGCGATCTGGGGGCGACTGGTCGCGGCCCAGCCCGATCAGGTCGGCTTTGCGCTGATCGACGCGAAGTCCATCGACCTGTTCATGCCCTCGGTCTTTCCGCCGATCAAGGCCGACAGCATTCCCGAACTGGCGCAGAAGATGGGGCTGGACCCCGAACGGGTGGCGGCGACCGTGGCCGAATTCAACGCCGCCTGCCGCCCCGGCACCTTTCACCCGACCGAACTGGACGGGATGGCGACCGAGGGATTGCAGATCAACAAGACCAACTGGGCGCGACCATTGGATACGCCGCCCTTCTATGGCTATCAGCTGCGGCCCGGCGTGACCTTCACCTATCTGGGATTGAAGGTGTCCGATCAGGCGCAGGTCCAGTCCCCCGAAGGCCCAATCCGCAATCTGTGGGCCGCGGGCGAGATCATGGCCGGTTCAATCCTGGGCCAAGGCTATCTGGCCGGTTTCGGCATGACCATCGGAACCGTCTTCGGACGCATCGCAGGCAAGGAGGCCGCCGCCCATGTCGCTTGATTTCGCCCCCACCCAGCCGCTGACCGCAACCGAAGAGGCCCGCCGTCAGATCGAGATCTGCAACGCCTGCCGTTACTGCGAGGGGTTCTGCTCGGTCTTTCCGGCGATGACCCGTCAGAAGGCATTCGCCGATGGCGACCTGACCCATCTGGCCAATCTGTGTCACAACTGCCGGGGCTGCTATTACGCCTGCCAATACATCCCGCCGCATGAATTCGCGCTGAACATCCCCGCCGCTCTGGCCGAGGTGCGCACCGAAAGCTGGGAACGGCTGGCCCGTCCGCAGGCGCTGGCCCGCGCCTTTCAGGAAAAGGGTGTGGCCATGGCCGGGCTGCTGGTCGCCTCGCTGGCGGTGTTCTTCTGGGTGCTGGCTGCGTTCCGCCCCGAAAGCGGCGACGGTTTCTATGCCCATCTGGCCCATAACGCGATGGTGGCGATCTTCCTGCCCGCCTTCATCGCGCCGCTGGTGCTGATCGGGCTGTCCCTGCGCGACTATTGGCGCGAGACCGGCAGCGGGCGCATTCGGTTCGCGGACCTGCTGAAGGCGGGCGACATGGCGGGGCGGATGAAGAACCTCAACGGCGGGCATGGCGACGGCTGCAATTTCGAGAACGGCGACCGCTTCAGCCAGAAGCGCCGCATCCATCACCAGCTGGTCATGTGGGGCTTCCTGCTGTGCTTTGCCGCCACCAGCGCCGGCACGATCATGCATTACGTCTTTTCATGGCCCGCGCCCTATCCGTTCTGGGCGCCGCCGAAACTGCTGGGCGTTCCGGGCGGGATCATGATGGTGATCGGAACGATCGGGCTGGCGCTGATGAAGCTGAAGGCCGACCCGGAACTGGGCGCTAAACGGGTCTGGGGCGGCGAGATGGCCTTCATCCTGCTGCTGGGCGTGGTGGCCGCGTCGGGTCTGGCGCTTTACGCCGCGACCGGATCTGCGCTGGTCGGCCCGCTGCTGGCGCTGCATCTGGCCTCGGTGCTGACGCTGTTTCTGCTGATGCCGTTTTCCAAGATGGTGCACGGCTTTTTCCGCTTTACCGCGCTGGTGGCCGAGGCAGGCAAGAACAGAACCTGACCGACCCGCATGAACAGGAAAAGGGGTGCCACGGCCTAGCCCCTACGGTAAATGTTGATACGGTTTGGAACTTTGCGTTCTCAGCCCTGCGAGCAATGGAATGGACGAGCTTACGATGATAGTTCCTGTGCCCCGCCCTAAAGGTCGAGGGCCCCGACGATCTCGGCATTTTCCAGGGCATAGGCCCCATAGCCTGGGCGCCAGATGAAGCCCTTCTCCCGAAGAACGTCGAGTGCCTTCTGGATCGCGCCGAGCGAGGGCATCCGCCCGCCGTTTACTTCGGCTAGAGCGTGTCGCGTTTCAGCCGTGAATGGTGCAAAATCCGTGCGCTCTCGGGCGATACGCCGCAGGATAGCTTGCTGCAGATTTGAAAGCGCCGCAATTTCGGACCTGCGTGCTGCTTCCATCTGCGCTTTCCTGCGCTCTACGATCGCCTCGAGGGCAATGGGCGCCTCGACCGGTTCCAGAACCAGATCGCGGAGACACTCGATCAGCATCTCGGGCTTGCGGCCGAGCCTCTGGAAAGCCTGGTCCAATTCATCTACCGAGAGGCGATTGCCCTCGGACAGATGGGTGTTGACGCGGTCTGCAACAGCCTTGGAATATTCCTTCCCGAGAGGCGGAAAGTCCCGCACCTGCGCCCCGAAGAAGGGCGACTTCTGATCATAGACAAGGGCCGCAAGCTTGTCGCGATGCGATCCAGTCATGACGAGGTAGAGCTTCGGCTGGTCGGCGCCCGGCTTTTGGTTGACCGCGTCGCGCGCAGCCTTGAGCGCGAACATCGCAGAGATGCCATCCTCGCTTTCGAGCGACTGCTGGGCTTCATCCACGATCAGCACGACATCCCGCCCAGTAGCCGCAGCGAGGAGCTGCAGGGCATCCGAAGGGGTGCCGGTGAACTCCTCGGCAGACTTGAAGCTGATCGAAAAGCCGAGAATACCGATTCTGTCCACCGGCATGGATTTCTGGAACCTGCGGATCGAACTGGAGTGTTCCTCGAGTCCGGCGCGGATGCAGTCGAAGATCAGCGCCCCAGGATCGCGAGTCCGGTCCGCCCATAGGTCGACATAGAGGACGGTCTTGCCCTTGGACTTCAGCAACGGCGTAAGGTCGGTGCGGAGGAACGTGCTTTTCCCGGTCCGGCGCGGTGCCGCCAGAAACAGCCCCGAGAGGGATCCGACCAGTGGATCCGGGCTGAGCATTGCTGCTATGGTGTCGGCCATATCCGGGCGGGACACGAGAAGATCGGTCATCGGTTACTCCAACTTATCTTAACGAGGAGTAAGTTATTCCTATATCAGATAAGTTAGGGCAAGTTTCCCTGTTCCGCAAGAACGCAGGATCCAGAGAAGATACCGTATCGAGGCCGATAGGACAGGGTTTTTCAGCACGGTGGAGCCGCCCACATGGGGCGGTTCCAGCCAATATCAACATTTACCATAGGGGCTGGGTGCCTCGGCACCCCTTTCCATTTGCGGTTACCCAGCGTTCAGATCGTGTCGGCGGGAACAAACACCTCTCCGGTGAACAATTTGCGGGCGGTGCGGATCGCGCCTGCACTCAGCACCTGCAACCCTGCCCCCTGCCCCGAGGTGCGCAGCGCCACGTCGATCTGGCCCGAGGGATGCTCGATCAGGATTTCGCGGTCCTCGCCCTCGGGCCGGATCGCCAGCCCGTCCGAGACCGATCCCTCCAGCATCGCCACGGTCGAGACGCACAGCGCGCCGGTCACGGCAAAGGCGGCATGAGCCTTGTGCGGCACGAAATAGCGCGCGGCGATATGGCCACCATCCTTCGGCGCGGCAAGGATCGCCACCTTCGGGATCACCTTGCCGGTCACGTCGCCCAGCCCCATGCGGCGACCGGCCTCGAGCCGCATCGCCTCCAGCCGGGCGAAGAAGTCGCGGTCGGCGTCCAGCTCGGCCGGAGTCTCATAGCCGGTCTTGCCCAGATCGGCGGCGCGCAGGATCATCATCGGCACGGCCACGTCGATCAGCGTCACCTCGACACCGTCGATCTCTTCGCGGATATGGCCGCTTGGCAGCAGCCCGCTGGTCTTGGACCCCACGATATCCATGAAGTTCAGCCGCACGGCGGCGGCGGTGCCGGGTACGCCCGCGATGGCGGTGTCGCCGTCGTAATCGACGCCATCGCCATCCGTCGTCACCAGCGCCTCGATCCGGCTGTCGGTATTGACGTTATAGATGATGACCCGCGTCTCGGTTCCCGTCGCCGGGACCATGCCGCGTTCGATGGCAAAGGGGCCGACACCTGCAAGGATATTGCCGCAGGATGGTGCGGTATCGACCACGGCTTCGGTGACCGAAACCTGCGCGAACAGGTAATCCACATCCACCCCCTCGCGCGAGGAAGGCTGCACCATCGCCACTTTCGAGGTCAGCGTATCGGCGCCCCCGATCCCGTCGATCTGCCGCGCATCGGGCGAACCCATCACGGCCAGCAACACGCGGTCGCGCGCCCCGGGATCGGCGGGCAGGTCGGTTGTGCGGAAATAAGGGCCCTTGGACGTGCCGCCACGCATCAGGATGCAGGGGATGGCATATTGCCTTGCCATGAATGTTTCTCCTCCGGTTTGACAGAAATTGCCCGCGCGATTAGGCGCGGGCAATGATTTTGGTGACCGGCCCGTGTCAGATCAGCGGCCAGAACAGATAGTCGTAGAAGTGCCGCTGCAACAGGCCCTCGGGCATCACCATATTGAGCGCCCCGACCAATGCCATCAGGATCCCTGCGGCAGCGGCCGTAAGCAGCGCGATCTGAAGCCAGCCCGCCCTGGCGACGATGCGCAGGAAGGCGAAGAAAAGGATCAGCACCGCAAGGAAATAGCCCACCAGCGCGATCGTCGCGACGAAGGCCGCAAGCCAGCCTATATAGCCCAGCAGCGAAACCGGCCCGTCCTCGTCCTGGCGGTTCTGCTCTTCGGCGTCGAAAACGGCGCCGCTCTGACGGTTGCCCCGAAGCTGCGGCACCAGCACGAAGGCGCAGGCGACAAGCCCCGCGATAGCGATGCCCATCGGGAAGATCTTGCCAAGCGTCGTCAGGCCGATGGTATCGTAGATGGCGAAGGCGAAAAGCGCCACCAGCCCCAGGGTGAAGGCGTATTGCGGCCAGATCGGGTGGTCGTCGGAAACGGTGCCGCTGCCCTCGGTCTGGATCTTGCCGCCCTCGCCCTTGGTCGAGCGGATGCTGAGCCAGACCGACAGGATGATGATTCCCGCGATGATCAGGACGATCGGACGGGTGAAAAAGCTCCAGCCCGAGAATTGCAGCGCCTGATACAGATAGCGTTCGCCCTGCGTGGACAGCACGAAGCCGATCAGAAAGGCCGGGCGCGGCCAGCCGAAGCGGCGCAGCAGGATGCCGACGACCCCCAGCACCAGCAGCGTCACCAGGTCATAGAGCGAGCGGTTCGGCTGGAAGGCGGCGAACGAGATCACCATGATCATGAAGGGCGCGATCAGGGGATAGCGGATCGTGGTGATCCGGGCGACCGACGGCGCAAGCACGATGCAAAGCGCGGTCCCCATCACGTTGGCGACCGCCAGCGACCAGACGATCGTATAGGTCACGTCGAGGTTGGTGCTGACCATCGCCGGTCCGGGTTGCAGCCCGATCAGCACCATGCCCGCCAGGAAGATCGCCATCGAGCCCGAGCCCGGAATCCCGAACAGCAGGGTCGGGACAAGGCCGCCGCCCTCTTTCGACGAGGTGGTCGATTCCACCGCGATCACGCCGCGGATGTCGCCCTTGCCGAACTGGCTGCGGTCCTTCGAGGTCTGGATGACATGGCCATAGGCGATCCAGTCCACGACCGATCCGCCAAGGCCCGGGATCATGCCCAGAATCGCGCCCAGACCCGCCAGACGCAGCGTCAGCCAGCGATATACCCAGGTATCCCTGATCCCCTGAGCCCAGCCTTGGCCGAGGCCGGTGGCGCCGCTGGCGATCGAGCTGTTCTTGCGCAGCAGGTCGCCGATCTCGGGGATGGCGAACAGCGCCAGGCCGACGATCACCAGCGGCAGGCCGTTCATCAGGTAGAGCGAGCCGAACTCCATCCGGTATTCGCCCGTTGCCGGGGCCGCGCCGACCGCGCCAAGCGCAAGCCCGGCGGCGCAGGCCGCAAGGCCCTTGGCAAGGCTCTGCCCGGACAGGACGCCGACCATCGACAGGCCGAATATCGTCAGCATGAACAACTCGGCCGCGCCGAAGGACAGGATCAGCGGTCGCGCCAGAAGCACGGCAACCGTCAGCACCAATGCGCCGAACAGACCGCCGAAAAGCGACGCCGTGAAGGCCGCGCTGAGCGCCCGCGCCGCCTGACCCTTCTTGGCCAGCGGAAAGCCGTCAAGAATGGTCGCCTGCGAGGCCGATGAACCCGGAATCCCCATCAGCACCGATGCAAAGGTATCCGCGATTGCCAGAACCGGCAGGATGCCGATCAGCATGGCCATGGCCGAGCTTGGCTCCATGCCGTAAACGAAGGGCAGCAGAAGCGACATGCCCACGATTCCGCCCAGCCCCGGCAGGATGCCGACCACCAGGCCGACCAGGACTCCGACCAGCAGGTACTTGAAGTGTTGTAGTGTCAGCACCGTGTCGAGTGCCGAGAATATTGCGTCTATGATCATGGATCACACCCTGGATCTTACTGACATGAACAGCGTGTCACGATTGTTCCGCGCTCGATAGGCGCAGTCGCGACCCGCCGCTTGCTTGATGATATCCGGAATGTTCCGAACCGAGGGCGTCCTGCGCGAAACGGCAGGGTGGACCGGCGTATCCTGAACGAACGGCAGGAAAAGGCGGGCGCCGCGCCCCACGAAGGGCACGGCGCATTTCTGGTTCAGTTAAGCGTGACGTTATGATTTTCGCGCAGATAGTTCTGCACCCATTCGCGGGCTTCCGGGTCGATGGTGGTCGCCACGCGATAAAGACCGGCCACATCGTCACCGACCGCCTGCTCATAGTCGCCCAGGATTTCGCCGGCACTGGCGACCAGTTCCGGGTCGGCGACGGCGGCGGCGAAGGCCTCGCGATAGGCCTGGACGATCTCGGGCGGCGTCCCGGCGGGCAGCATGGCCGGCTTCTGCGCCGCAAAGCCCGAGCCGAAGAAGGCCATGTAGGCGTCGAAGGCCAGACCCGAGGGGGCATCGCCATGCATCATTTCATAGGCTTCGACGAAATGCGGAATGTCGGGGAACGAGGGATCGCGCTGCACGTTGCCCTGGGCGTCCAGAACACCCCACGAGAACAGCGGCACGACCGTGCCGTTATCCACCAGCGGCTGCACGTTGGTCAGATAGGCCGACGAGGTCTGATAGTCGATGGTCGCCTCGCCGCGTTCGAAGGCCAGACGGCCGTCGCCTCGCCCGGTCATGCCGAAGACATGGCGGACGTTCAGCCCCATCACCTCGAATGCCAGCATCGGCACCAGATCGAGCGAGGTCGCGCCCTGGCTGGCATAGACCAGTTCGCGATCGGCCAGCTGGCCCAGTTCGGACGCATTCTCGACCCCGAAGCTGGCGGGAATATAGACCACGCCGCCGGTCGGCGAGACCAGCACCGGCTCGAAAACCTCGTAGTCATAGCGTACGCGGGGATCGCCCAGCAGATAGGGGAACTGGGTCGAACCCGAGGTGCCCACAAGCTGCAACCCGTTCGGGCGGGCGCGGGCTGCGAATTCGTTCGTCCCGGTGATCGAGCCGCCGCCGGGGACGTTGCGGATGATCACGCTGGGATTGCCGGGCAGATGGCGCGACAGATAGGGCGCCAAAAACCGCGCCCAGACATCCGAGCCGCCACCTTCCGAGAATGGAATCGTCCATTCGATGTTCTTGCCGGAAAAATCGACCTCCTGGGCCATTGCTGGGGCGGCGAAAGCGAAGCTGGCAGCGACTGCGACCGAAGCGACCGCGGTCCGCACCTGGCGGAGCAGAGACGTCATTTATATTTTCCTCCCATTGCGTGGTGCGGCCGAAACCGCATCTCGTACCAGTTAGAACACACAAAGCTGTCAAAAAGCTGTCAGAATCGTAAATCCCGGCCCGAATCCTGAATCTGGCTCAGGCCACAGTGGCGCCCTCGGCCCGGTTTTCGGCGATCAGGCGCGCCACCAGACCACTGTCACGCGCCCCGGCCAGAAAGTCGTTCACGGTGGCGGAAACGGCCGGATCGCGCCCGGCCGGAACCCCCAGCGCCTGCCGGATCACCATGAAGCGGCCGGGCAGAAGCCGCAGTCCCGGATGCCGCGCCTGATCGGCCTCAAGCTGCTGGCGGATACCGGCGGCAACCTCGAACCCATTGGAAAGACAGAAATCCACCACCTCTTGCGAGGTTTTCGTGCGTTGAAGACTGGCCTGCGAGATCGTGCGGCTGAGGAACAGGTCATAGGCGCTGCCTTTGGCAACGGCGATCCGATGGCCGGGCCGGTCCACCTGATCGACCGAGACGATGGGCGATGCCTCGGGCACCAGATACCAGCCCTCGATCAGCACCCAAGGGTCCGTGAAACGCACCAGTGCGGCCCGCGCGGGGTCGATGGCGAAAAAGCCCAGATCGGCCCTGCCCGCCCCGATTGCCTCGACCGAGGCGGCGGCGTTCGGCACCGTCACAAGCTCAAGCGGCAGGCCCCGGCTTTGCGCGAATTCGCCGGCCAGATCCACGGAAATCCCCGCTGGCTGTCCGTCATACGCCGTGCGGGTCAGGATGGCATTGCCCATGTTGATCACCACTCGCAGCGTGCCGGTCGGCGCCAGCAATGCGTTGATCCGCTCCATGTCAGTCCTCCGTTCCGGTTCGGGCCAGCCCGTCGGGATCCAGCCGTTCAAGCGTTTCGACCAGCCGCGCGGTGAATGCGCCGGTGCCAAGCGGGCCGCCCATATCGCCGGTGCGCCATTCGGGAACCGCGATCACCCGGTCCACCGCCGTCTCGATCATCCGCGCGGCCTGTTCCAGCCGGGGATCGGCGCGGCGTTCGCCCAGCCATCGCAGCAGCATGGCGGTCGAGTTGATCAACGAGCAGGGATTTGCCCGGTCCTGCCCCGCGATCGAGGGCGCCGAGCCGTGCTGCGCCTGCGCCATCGCATGATCGGTTCCGGCATTCAACGAGGCCGCCAGCCCGATACTGCCCGCGATCTCGGTGGCCTGATCCGACAGAATGTCGCCAAACATATTGGTGGTGACGATGGTGTCAAAGGCGCTGGCATCGCGCACCAGCAACGCGGCCATCGCATCGACCAGCACCTCCTCGAACGCGACATCGGGGAAATTCTTCGCCACCTCGCGGGTGCATTGCAGAAACAACCCATCGCTGAGCCGCAGCACATTGCCCTTGTGCACCACGGTCAGCCTGCCGCCGCGCTGCCGCGCCAGCCGGAACCCGGCTTCGGCGATCCGCGTCGAGCCGTGACGAGTGACCTTGCGCATGGCGATGGCGACATCCTCGGTCGGCATATATTCGCCCGTGCCCGCAAACATGGTGCGGTCGGCGTAAAAGCCTTCGGTATTCTCGCGCACGATCACCAGATCGACCGGCACACCGCAGCGCGCCGGGAAATCGGGATGCGAACGCGCCGGGCGGATATTGGCGAACAGGTCCAGATGCCGGCGCAGATGGCCGGAAGGGTTGATCCCGCCCTCTGCCACCGGCGGGTAATCATTATGCGAGACCGGCCCCAGAATGATCCCGTCCGCCGCGCGGGCCTGTTCCAGCAGTCCATCCGGAAAGGTCGTGCCCTGCGCGGCCAGAGGGCACAGCCCGACCTCGGCCCGCTGGATGTCCAGCCCAAGGCCAAGGCGGCTGTCGATGGTGTCCAGAACCCTGATCGTGGCGCCGACGATCTCGGGGCTGATGCCGTCGCCATCAAGGATCAGCAGCCTTGGGGCGGAACGGGGCGTGTCTTGCATGGGCAGTCTCCGGTTATCGGGCAAAGGGCGTTCGGATTTCAGGCCGGGAAGGCTGCGCCGACCCGTTCGGCTTCGGCGCGCAGGGCGGCCAGATCCTCGGGGTCGATGCGGATGCCGTCGCGGCGGCGGGCCTGGGTCGTCCGTGCCTCGATCTCGCCGGGCAACAGGATCTCGGCCACGCCGGCGGCACGGGGCTGGTCCTTGGCACGGTGGCGCAAGGCCTCCATCCGCGTCCGGTATTCCTCGGGCCCGTCGAACAGGTCGGGCCGAAAGGCGATGAAGCAATGGCCCACATCCTGCGGCGCATCGAAATCATTGTATTGGTTGCCCACCGCCCCGCCGAAAGCCGCGCCCGACATCACACCCGCGACGATTTCCATCATCAGCGCAAGCCCCGAGCCCTTGGCCCCGGCCAGTGGCAGCACCACGCCCTCATAACCCTTGCGCGCATCGGTGGTGGGATTGCCCTCGGCATCCAGCGCCCATCCTTCGGGGATCGCCTCGCCCCGTGCGGCGGCCCGGCGCACCTTGCCCCGCGCCACCACCGACAGCGCCATGTCCAGCACGACCGGCTGATCGCCGCAGGGCGCGGCAAAGGCGAAGGGGCTGGTGCCAAGGAAGGGCTCTCGCCCGCCCCAGATCGGCATCGCCCGCGAAGCATTGGTAAAGACGAACGCGGCCAGCCCGGCATCGGTCGCCTGCAACAGGTAATTCGCGGCCATCCCGAAATGGGTCGAGCGGCGCACGAAGGTCATTCCCATCCCATGTTCGCGCGCCATTGCGGTCGCGCAATCCATCGCCTTCGTCGCCGCCACGAACCCCAGCGCGTCATCGGCGTCCAGCCGCGCGGCCACGGTCAGCACCTGCTCAAGACGCATGTCGGGCCGCGCCTTCACCAGCCCGCGCCGCAACCTCTCGGCATAGATCGGCACGCGCGACACACCATGCGAGGAAACGCCGCGCAGATCCGCCAGCACCAGGCATTCGGCCACACGTCGTGCATCCTGTGGCGGCACATCGTGGCCCCGGAAAATCGCTGCCACCAGTTCTGCAAGCTGCGCCTCGGTGAACACCCCGTCTTTGCGCGTCATCCCGCACCCCTCCTCTGTTGCCGATCATTTCTGCATTTATAAATCTGTAAATGCAATACCAATCTCGCAATGCCCGTGTTACAAGGCAACCGGAACAGCACCCGGAGTCCGCCCGACGTGACAACTTCAAGCAAACGCAGCCGAATGGGGCCACGCCTGGCCGAAGAAATCGCGGCGCAGATCGATTCCATGCAGCTTCCGGATGGCGCCCATCTGCGCACGACCGAACTGGCCGCGCGGCTGGGTGTTTCACGCTGGCCGGTCGAGCAGGCGCTGAAGGCACTGCTCGCCGCCGGAAGGGTGACACATCAGCCCAATCGCGGCTATTTCGTGGCCGGGACGGCGGACCCCGCGCAACCTGCGGCCGTGCATGATCCGGTCCATAAGGCCTATCTCGCCCTTGCCGCCCTGCTGGTGAAAGGCGCCATCGGCCCGCAGGTGTCCGAGCAGGAACTGCGCGAACGGCTTGGCCTGACCCGGCGGCAGACCACCGACCTGATGGCCCGGCTGGCGCATGAGGGCATCGCCGAAAAGCGCGCGGGCTATGGCTGGAATTTCATTCCCGAGCTGACCCAACCCGGAGCGCTGGCCCAGACCTATCAACTGCGGATGATTCTGGAGCCGGCCAGCCTGCGCCTGCCCGGCTATCAGCTTGATCGGGCGGCTATCGCCCGGCTGCGGCGGGTCGAAAACGACCTGCTGGCTGGTGGTATAGACCGGCTCGCGCCCGATGCGCTTTACGCCCGCGCCACGCAATTCCACGAAACCCTGATATCGGGCAGTGGCAACCCTTTCCTTGTACAGACGCTGGTCAGGGTAAACCGGGTACGACGGCTGCTGACCTATCAATCAATGCAGGACCGGGCGCGCTATTATGTCCAGTCCCGCGAACATCTGGCGATCCTTGACGCGATAGAGGCCGGTCAGCCCGAAACCGCAGCCGAATTGATGGAACGCCATCTGGCGAATGTCACCTCCAGCATGGCGGCTCTGGGCCTGCTGGATAAGGCGCGCTGAACGTCAAGGGCGCCCGCTTTCCATCACGCATGCCCCCGCAATCTCATTCACTACAAAGGCCAGGCCCTCTGCATTGCTGCAATTCCGCGATCATGGCGTGATCAGATCGGCGAAGGTGCGGAAACTTTGATCCTCATGGGCAACGTCATAGCCCAGTTCCTTCACCGCCTCGTATGGATCACGTTCGGCATGACCGTGGCACAGATCGAGATAGATGTTCGTCGCTCCTTCGGTTGCACCGAAAACCGAAGGCAGGGGAAGCACCGTCCAACCTTGGTCGTCGGTCAGAACAGCCGGTCGGATCATCGAGCAGAAATACTGGTCATGAACCGGATCGCCCCAGATATCGGCATCGGGCGCCGGAACGTTGTCATAATCCTCGACCGCCATTTCGGACGAAGCGTGGCTCAGCTTTACAAGAAGACGGCGTCCGGGGATGTCATCGGAACCCGTGCCGATTTCCTCGATCTCTTCGATACGCACCCACCAGCAACTGTCCATATGGCAGCGGCCGGTGACGACGCGGGGCAGATCGCCGAAGGGTGCGGCCGATATGGCGTTCTTCTGCCCGGATCGGGGATCTTCGAGGGCGCGGACGCAGACGCTCGCTTCATCTGCGATCCAGCAGGCAGCGTCGGTGGATGATCGGTTGGCCAGGCCCAGATTGCGGCCGTTGCTGTCGCTGAGCGTGCCGGCCCGTTTGCCGACGATGTCCAGCGAAAGCTCGCGTGCCCCGGCGAAACTGGTGCCGTCCTGCATGGTCACACCGAAGCTGCCATCCTTGCGCGGTGTGAATACGCAGGGTCCATCGATATGCGTGTTGCCGATGTCGATGTCGCAGGAGGCATCATCAGCGAATGCCACAGGGGCTAGGGCTGATGATGCGATGAAGGCGCAGCAGAGCAGGCGTTTGAGGCGGAATGACATGGCAAACCTCAAGCGGGCGAAGGGAGGGATGGAATCCGGGCGATGGCGGGCACAGGAAGGGCATCCGCGCAACAGCTTGCGCGGCATGCCTGGCGGCGGCTTGCATGAACCGGATGCAAATGCCCATCCGGTTCATGCGGGCAGGCGGGATCAGCCGTTGCTTTCGCCACCGTCTCCGCCATCGGAACCATCGCCATCAGAGCCGCCATCCCCGCCATCAGAGCCATCGGCCCCGTCAGAGCTGT
The DNA here is from genome assembly GCF_028553725.1 of Paracoccus alcaliphilus. Taxonomy (NCBI): domain Bacteria; kingdom Pseudomonadati; phylum Pseudomonadota; class Alphaproteobacteria; order Rhodobacterales; family Paracoccaceae; genus Paracoccus; species Paracoccus alcaliphilus. The sequence continues at coordinate 159,981 of NZ_CP067127.1, read as the reverse complement.
CCGAACCATCATCTGACCCGTCATTGGAATCGCCGTCATCCGAACCATCGTCCGACCCGGGATCGCTGCCGGAATCTTCATCCGATCCGTCATTGCTTCCATCGTTACCATCGGGCGCGTCGTCGGATGCCGCTGCGGCCGTTTCGCCATTGCTGGTCGTGTCCGGCTCGGCGCGCAGCTTCACGCCGTCAACCGAAATCAGGCTGCCATTGGCGATGCTGTAAACCAGCTCTGTCGGCTGGCCCTCGCGTTCGGCGTGCACCGTCATGATGGCGCCTTCGCGCAGGATATGGATATCGGTGAAGCCCTGAGAAATCAGGGATTGCGCAACCGCCTCGTCATTGTCGAGCTGCTCAAGCAGTGGATAATCCGGCCTCGACACGGCACCAACCGGGGTGCCGGGCTCTGCCGCCATTCCCGGAACGACGGCCGTGTTGTCCAGTGGTGTCTCGACCACAGTGGTATTGCCTTCGACCACTTCGCCGGACTGGGCCAGTGCCGAGCTGCCCAGAAGGACACCAAGACCCAAGGCCTGACTGCCCACAAGGACGGTCGTGAAACTGCGCTTCAGCATGATGTTACCTCCTTCATGCTTATCGGGCCTACAACCCGTCGGGCCGCAATGAGGTTCCTCGTGACCGATCCCATTTGCGTCATCCGCCGAGAGTTGCGCTGTGATCTGGTCCGAGGGCATGACCAAGGCGGCGGCGCTGCGCCAGCGTATTTTCAGGACATGATCCTACGTCGGATCTTGACACCTGGCCCGAATCATAACATATGTTGTTACATGAGACGAGACTGCCGCCTTTCCTCGGTCCTCCACGCCCTGCTGCATATGGCAGAGCATGATGGCCCGATGACCTCCGAGACGCTTGGGCAATGCCTGGGCACCAATCCGGTGGTGGTGCGCCGCACCATGGGGCTGTTGCGCGATGCGGGGCTGGTGACGGCCGAACGCGGTCACTCGGGCGGGTGGCGCATCTCGGCCGATCTGGGGGCGGTCAGTCTGCGCAGGCTTCACGAGGCTTTGGGCGAGCCCGCGATCTTCGCCATCGGCAACCGCAACGAGACCCCGGAATGTCTGGTCGAGCAATCGGTCAATGCCGCGCTGGAAGGCGCCTTTGCCGAGGCCGAGGCGCTGCTGCTGGAACGCTTCGCCGATGTGACACTGGCCGATCTGGCGCAGGATTTCGCCCGCCGTCATGCGCAGAGGCGGGCCGCACAGGAGTAGGATATGCAGGATGTGATCGTGATCGGGGGCAGCTATGCCGGGATGGCCGCCGCCCTGCAACTGGTGCGTGCGCGCCGCAAGGTGCTGGTGATCGATGCCGGGCAGCGGCGCAACCGTTTCGCCCGCCATTCGCACGGGTTTCTGGGGCAGGACGGGATTGATCCGGCGCGGATCTGGGCCGGGGCGCGACAACAGTTGCTGACCTATCCGAGCATGCGCTGGGTCGAGGGAACCGCCAGCGGCATCGCGGGCCAGCGGGACGAATTCCGCGTCATTCTGGACAGCGGCGAGGCTTTTTCCGGTCGCCGCATCCTGCTGGCCACCGGCGTTACGGACCAGTTGCCCGACATCGCCGGTATCGCCGGTATCACCGAGCGATGGGGCCGGACAGTGTTCCATTGCCCCTATTGCCACGGTTACGAGCTCGATCAGGGCCGGATCGGGGTCATCGCCACCGGCCCGATGTCGGTGCATCAGGCGCAGCTGCTGCCGGAATGGGGCGAGGTCACCTTCCTGACCAATCGCGCCGTGACGCTGGACGCCGAGCAGTGCGACGACCTGCGCAAGCGCGGCGTGACCATCGAGGAAACGCCCGTCGCGCGGATCACGGGCGGGGCGGATGTGGAACTGCGCGACGGTCGGGTGCTGCCCTTTGCCGGTCTTTTCACCGCGACCCGCACCGAGCCGACCAGCCCGCTGGCCGAGGCCACCGGTTGCCAGCTTGCCGAGACGCCGATGGGCCGTCAGTTGATGACCAGCGACACGAAGGAAACCAGCCTTCCCGGCATCTTCGCCTGCGGCGATGCCGCGCGGGCGCCGCATTCGGTTTCACTGGCGGTGGGGGATGGCGCCTGGGCCGGGGCGCAGTTGCATCGCTCGCTTGTCTGGCCGGAATGAGCGGTGCAGCCCGGCCGGGTCACGCCACCATCCGGCAGTTTCTTTCCGCGGCGGCGTTATTTGTAAAAGCCGTCCCGCAGGTTGATCCCGTGTTCCAGCCAGGCCTTCATGGCGCAGAGCATCCCGGTCCAGCCCTCGCAATTGCCGAAACTGGCTTTCAGCCCGGCCTCGGTCTCGGGCCAGCCATATTCACTGATGCGGACCAGCGTTCGCCCGCCCTCAAGAGGCTGAAACGTCATGGTGATGGTGGTCCAGGTGCTGGGGTCCGTGGATGCTTCCCATTGCAGGACGATCTTCTCGTTCGGGATGACCTCCTGTACCAGAACCGGGAAGGCGCCGGGAAAGTCATGGAAATCCCATGTCACCTCGGCGCCGGCTTCCAGCCTGCCCTTAGCACCGCCTGTCGTAAAGAAACGCGACAGGCGATCGGGATCAACTACCGCTTCGAACACGTCATCGACCGGCTTTGCCATGCGCCCGGCCACGGTGAATTTCAGTTCCATCGGGGAATCCTCCTTGCATTCCTCCAATCATGTTATAAAATCATAACATGTCAACCGAAGAAAAATTCGACCTGATTTTCAAGGCGCTCGGCCATCGTATGCGGCGACAGCTGCTGGATCTGCTGGTGGATGGACCGCGCACGACCGGCGCGCTGTGCGAGGCGCTGGCGGATATTGATCGCTGCACGGTCATGATGCATCTGGGGGTGCTGGAGAAAGCAGGTCTGATCGCGGTGGAGCGACGCGGGCGCGAGCGCTGGAACCATCTGGATGCCCTGCCGATCCATGATCTGCAACAGCGCTGGATCGGACCCTATGCTGCGCACGCGGTCAACGTGCTCGGCCAGTTGCGGGACGTCGTGGAAGAGGCGCAACCTGATGCAGCGAATGGCAGGAAGATCCCACAACGCTGACCATCCGCCAAGCCGCTTTTGCTGGCGGCTGTGCGGCACAAGGCGGGCCGGGCTCGCTACCTGACACCTCACCGTCATCGGGCGGATGGGCCGATCACCGCCGCGGCGGCGAGCCCGCTGCTGGCATGGCGCGAGCCGATCTATATCCAGGCCGGGTTTGTCCGGCTCTACGCCGGCGAAGGCCGCCCCGATCGACAGGGGCGCACCGCGGATCTGCTGTGCCGGCTCGACTTCCTGATCCTGGATGAACTCGGCTATTTGCCGTTTGCCCAGACCGGTGGTCGCGCCGCCGCCATGGCAGTCATGGTTGGTGATCGCATGCGTTCTTCTCTCAGAATGGCGATCATTACCGGGAGAAGGCATGGGGCGGCGCGGATCAGCGTTGCCGCCAAGCCTGGGTTTTGCGCGTCAACCTGCGGGACAGCAGCATATGCAACAAGCGCGCGGCAATGTTGGTATAGAAGATCATCATGCCCATGGCGGCTGCCGGGGCCACGTCTCCTGCGTCGTCCATGTTCAGCACGGCAATCGCTGCCAGTGACGTGCCCGAAGCGGGCCCCGAACGTTGCGACGGCATGATCTATAATGCCGCACAATGTATCGGTCCGGATGGCGAATGCCTCGGCACCCATCGCAAGCTGATCCTGCCGCCGGGTTTCGAGGCCGATCACTTCCACCCCGGGGCGGGCTGCACAGTGTTCACTTATCGTGGCCTGAGGATCGCCACATTGATCTGCTTCGACATCGAATTCCCCGAAACCGCTCGCCATGCCGCCGAGCTTGGCGCGGAACTTCTGCTTGTTCCCACAGCCCTTGGAAGCCAATGGGGCTGGGTTGGCCGCACCATGGTTCCAACACGGGGCTTCGAGAACGGCATCTTCCTCGCCTATGCCAACCATTCCGGCACGGAGAGTGGCATGAGCTTTCTGGGTGAAAGCTTTGTGTCAAGCCCGGACGGCCGCGAACTGATCCGGGCAGGCGCCGCTCCGGCAGTCCTGACCGCCGAAATTGATGTCACGCTCGTAAGGGCAGCACAGGCGCGGCTTCCGTATCTGGCGGATCGCTTGAAGATCGCGCTTCCGAGCCCATGAGAAGATAATTCTTACGCCCGAGGGCGCAGCGAATGGCCTCGACCAGCTTGGTTTTCCCGAGATTTCAGGTGGACCAGATTCGCCCGGGGTCAAGGCACGGGTTGGCTTTTGTTGACCCGACGGTGAGGGTTGGGTGACGGCACGCGATCTTCGTTCAACCTGAAAACAATATGTGCCCGTCAGGTCGTCTCGGACGAGGATGTCGGCCGGCTGTTTGCTGCCTGCTTTCCGTGCGGCAAAACTCTTCACAGCAGCTTTGTATTCTCGCGAAGTTTCAGGCATGAAGTATGTGAAGGACGAGTGGAAGGCATCGACATGGACGCAGAGCATATTGCCTTTTCCGACGCGGCGCATGGCTTCGAGACAGCGCGCACCAGATTGCGGCTATGGCAGCAAATGCTGAAGGCGGTGCGTTATGTAGAAAGCGACCTGCGCGAGCGACTGCGTACGGGTTATGACATGACCCTGCCGCGCTTCGACGTGCTGGCCGTCCTGCTGGCCGCACCGGATGGGCTGCGCATGACGGAGTTGTCGCAGCAACTGATGGTGTCGAACGGCAATGTCACCGGAATCGTGGACCGCCTCGTCGCCGACGGGCTGGTCGAGCGTGAGACGATGAAGACCGACCGGCGCGCCTTTCGGGTTCGCATCACCCGGACCGGCGCGCAACTGATGCGCGAGATGGCGACGCATCACCTTGAATGGATCGATGAGCTTTTCGCCGATGTAACCGAGGCGGACGCGGCACGCGGAATTTCGATCATGCTGGATATCCGGCACAAGGCCCACCGCTGACGGCGGGCCCCTGCCTGTCAGAGAATGCCGTTTTGGCATATTCCATCGCCGCCGCCCGGCACCGATAACGAGGGCGGTCTTGCCGCAGCGCGTGGTCACTGACAAAATCGGCAGAGTAGGCTTTTTACTGGCGGAGGGGGATCATGGACCGGATCACCGGCGGTTGTCTGTGCGGCAACATCCGCATCAAGGTGTCGGGGCGTCCCTACCGGGTCGGCATCTGTCACTGTCTCGACTGCCGCAAGCATCATGGCGCCCTGTTCCATGCCTCGGCAATATTCCCCCGGGATGCGGTGACGATCGAGGGCGAAGCACGTGACTACGCCGGACGGTTCTTCTGCCCCGATTGCGGATCAACGGTTTTCGGGCGCAGCGGCGATGAAATCGAAGTGAACCTCGGTTCTCTGGATTCTCCGGACCTGCTGCTGCCGACCTATGAACTTTGGACCATCCGGCGCGAGTCGTGGTTGCCGTCATTTCCGCTGGCAAGACGATACGAGCGTGATCGCGACAATGCGGATCGCTTTGAGGAATAGGTTGCGCGTCAGCCCAATGCGATCATCGAGGTTCGGCATCCGGTGAAACCCTTACGAATCCCGGCGCGCCCGGATCGTCCAGCCCCGCAGGCCGGCAATCGCCCTCACGGTCGCGGCGAAGACCAGCCCGCAAAGGACCGCCTTCGATACCGTTTCCATCGTCCCTTCGATCAGCAGCGCATGAACGATGCTTCCGACGACGATAACCACCGCCAGAACCGTGTGGGTGATACGCCAGGCATGCAGATGAAAGCGCCGACGGAACGCCGCCACAAGCGCCGAGGCAAAGACAGCCCACATGGCAACCACACCCCAGAACGAGAACGGCGTCGGCGATCTGAACAGAAGGGCGTCGATCACGTCAGGCGGACTGGTGACCCAAAGGCCCGCGACATGCAGGATCACTGCCGCGACCAGAACGCCCCCGACAAGCCGGTGAACCTGCCGGCCTTTCAGGGCGGGCATTCCCGGCAGGTACCCGCCCGCCAACAAGGGTTGAATGAGCAGAAGCGCCAGCGCGATCACCCCGGCGAACCCGGCCAGGATATAGATCGGCTCGCGCCATGCCAGCAGCGGACTCACCGCCGCGGCGGTGACCGGCACGGCAACCGCTGTCGTCAGGCCAGCCCAGACAAGGATCCCGCGGGCCCGATCGGCCCATCCGCTGCTCATCCCGATCAGACCGGCACAAGCACGAAATCCGCGCGGAGGCCGGTCTCGCGTGCACTCGGCATGACCGGACGAAGAAAGACGGTTTCGAAATCGCCGCCATCATAGGCGAGGTGGCCGTGTGGCTGTCCGAAAGCAGGGACGATCTGCGGCATTTCCAGCCGGAACATTCCATTCGCGTCCGTCAGCGTGGCACCGTGGCTGTGCGGGTCGCGTTCATGCCCCTCGGTCGTGTGCGCCCAGATCTGGATGCGTTGTCCGGCCAGCGGGGCACCGTCGCCCGCACGCCGCACCGATCCCGTCATCCAGAAGCCACCACCGCCGATCCGGTCCACGATCGGCGCCCCCGGAAGGTAGTTGTTGGCCCCGCCGCGCATCGAGGGCGTCGGGGCAAGCCCTTGCGCGCGGGCGGGAACGGACAGGCCGGACACCACGGCGGCACTGGCAGCAATCAGAAGAGTACGGCGGTTGGTCAGGATGTCAGTCATATGGTTTTCTCCCGTCGCCATCCGGGGGCGCGGCTGCGCTGCCGAAGACAACTCACCGACAGGGCTGTGGCTGAATCATACCACGTTTCCGCCGGCTCTGCCCCGCCGAGTATTGAGGACGCGATAAACTCTACTCACGACCCCGTGACGGTATGAACCGGCCATCGACAGGCCCGGGTCCCCATCCGCCCGATGACGGTAGGCGGATCAACGGTTCAAAGGACAAGGCCGCGGTTAAGCGGGACATTCGACATGCGCGAAAACACTTGACCGCGACGGTTCCGTTATCGAAGGCAGGAGCCGCGCAGATCCGGACCGCCGACGCCCGCGAAGGGCCTCGAGTCCGGCATTGCGGGCGGAAGCAGAGCAGATGTTGCGGCAAGATCAGGAAACGCGGGACGGGCATTATCATGTGTCGTCGGAAAATCCTCTGACGAGGGCATGCGCCGCCTCGCAGAATGTATTTCAAGGCTTTGCGGGCGCCTTCGTCATTTTTTCGAGGCGCGGCGTTTCTTTTTTTCTGGCACGGACGTCGAAATCGCGGCCTCGTCATCCGCCATTTTGGCCAGTCGCATTGCCCGCAGGCGCGAAATATTTGCATCGCGCAGCTTCAGGGCGTCGGAAATAAGCTGCCGCGCAGCCAGCGTGGTACGATCAAGCGGCGTCTGCGGCACAGCGGCAGGGACTTTGAAGAATCCTTGCCGGACATTATTGGCGATCATTTTCAACCCTCCGGGATGACATCCAGCCATGAAGGGCCGGAAGATGAATAACAGGCACATGCCAACGCAAGATCGGGCACGAAAGCGCGACCACCTTGATATCGCTGGTGATTGCCGGACTGTCGTTCGACTGCCTTGAACCCATGTGATCGACGGCGAGATATGCGCAAGCACATCATATTTGCCATTTTCCAGACAACATCGCCGCAGATCATGCAGCCCGGCGAAGAATCATCAGTGGAAAAGTAAAAGGCCGAGGGAACAAATGCTCCAAGGGCGAACGATATATAAGATAAGGCCTGTATTCCCGGATACAAGGGTAAATTACCTTAGGTCATGTTGTTTCGGGCCGTATTTTCGGCACAATAATAATTATCGCCCATTATAAACAGCCTGCCTCAACCCCATATGACAGGGGACCGCTGTAAAATACCGTGGTCACCAGCCATTACGGCTGCAGCCCGGAAAGGGTTTCCGATGACATCGCGACACAGAACTGCGTTCGGCGCTGCACCGGCGGTGCCGTCACCTGCGACGAACGGTGCCGAGATCGAAAGAGCCGAAAACGAAGGCATGCCGGTGCAGAACGTCAGCCCACCGCCAGACATGCCACCAGTTTCGCGAAACTCCGACGAATCCAGCCTTGAACGCCGCGTACTGGCGCATGAGCGGATCCTGCAGACGCTGATCGCGCATATGGCCGAAACCGAGCCGCGCTTCATGGAGCGTCTGCAAGACGTTTTCATCGAACCTCTGAAACTGGTTCGTCACGAACGGGAATTTGCCGATACAGCCGATTTCGCCGCCGAGTTCATCCGGGCGATCGTCCTGATCGGCAGCCAGAACCGGTTCGACGCCGCACGGGCCGGGGCAATGGCCAATCCTGCGTCCAGAGAGCCGCCCGGACAGCCCACCGAAACAGCGCCGGTCGTGTTCTTCAACCCGACCCTGTTCCAGATCCACCAACAGGGCGAAACGTGGGAGCTGCAGGTGGACGGATATGTCCACGGAAATTACCCGCGGGAAGCGGATGCCCTCAAGGCGGCAGCAACCGCCGCAACCCGCATCGCCGCACGGGGTCAGACCCGGGTTGCGACAGATGTTCTGCCCGGTGCCTAGCTTTCCGATGGACTGATGCAGGCCGGCCCTTCGGCCGGAAGATACAATCAACAACAAACTCTCAGGGAGAATACCATGACCATTCAACACAGCACAAAACCCTCGATCGGCCAGCGATGGGAAGCCTATCGCCCCACCAAAACCGCGCTGTTCTGGGCCTGTATCGTCTCGATCATCGCGACGATGGTTGTCGGATTCGGCTGGGGAGGCTGGGTGACGGGCGCGTCCTCGCGCAGTGCGGCCGAAGCTTCGGGCAAGACGTCCTATTCGGAACTGGCGACCGCCATATGCGTGGATCGGTTCAACCTTGCCCCTGACGCCGAGGCCAGACGCGCCGAACTGGGCGCGATCACCGGCAACACCCAGATGCGGACATTCGTGGAAGCGGGCGGATGGGCGATGATGCCCGGCCAAACCACCACGGACCGCACAGTTGCGACCGACTGCGCCACCGCACTCAAGGTGTAACGGGACATCAGGCTGGCGATTTTCGACCGGTTTGTGGCGTTGCCGGGGCCTGACGTCCTTGTCCATGCGATGACGATGGATACGAGCGCTGATGCTGCAAGGAAGCTGACACGCAGGCATTGCAGCATGGCGATCCGCAGGGATCCGAACGCATCTGGATTGCGTTTCGTGATGCAGGGCGCCGTTCAGTCGCATCAACCTTGGCAGCGAGGATGTGCAGGTGCCGGCAAAGCCGGGCACCGTCCAGATGACGGGCGGAGGGGTTGACGAGAAGCGGTTGTAATGGTCCGATGGCGACATTGGGGTCAATGTCAATGTTTTCACCGCTCGACTCAGCGGCGATCTCAATCTCATCAGTTGCGATTTTATCGACGGCCCACTGGACGATGTCATTCAGGCCATGCCCGTCGCGCTGCACTGCGCGCTGATTGAAGAGGAGATCGAAACCGAATTGAAACCGTGAGCCACGTCCTTTTTCGGGCTGCTTTGCTTGCGGATCCGTGCGGCGGCTGATCGCAGTTGCACCGACGACATGGCAAAAAGGAAAGACCATGAACCAATCGAGGTTAAGGCTGCCGGCGGCACTGTTTGCAGGGCTTCTGATGCTGGGAACCGCCGCTTGCGACGATTCAAGCGGTTATGACGGATGTCATGGCGAGGGCTGTCTGGTCGACAATCCCGACAGTGGCGACCAGATTGATCCCCGTCCGCAATTCGACAGCCAGGGCGAGCCGAATTTCGACACCCACGGCAATTACATCGGCTGTCACGGCATCGGATGCGATGTGGATGATCCGGACGCGTAACGACCGCCGGAAGATCGGCGGGGGAACAGGATGAAACGCGCAACCGAACGACTTTCAGTGGCCGCCACGCTGATTCTGGTGCTGTTTGTGGCCTTGGGCGCGACACGCGTCGCCGCTCAGGATGCGCCGCAGACAGAGTTGACGGTCGGCGTCTATGTCAGCCCGCCCTTCGTCGAGGACCGCGGCAACGGTGCCCATTCCGGCATGGCTATCGAATTGTGGGAAACCGTCGCCGAACAGCTGGGTCTGACGTTTCACTATACCGAATATCCGACTTTCGGCGCCTTGGTCCGGGCCACCGCCAGCGGCGAGGTCGATGCAGCCATTACCAACCTGACCATCACCCGCGACCGCGCCGAGACCATCGCTTTCACCCAGCCCTGGTACGATGCCGGGTTGAGGATCATGGTCCCCGATCAGGGCGGTGGCGGGTTTCGGGGCGTGCTGAACGGGCTTCAGGATGCCGGTCACCTGCGTGCCTATGCCTGGCTGCTGTCGATCATCGTGCTGGCCACCATTGGCCTGACACTGTTCGATCGCCGCTTTGACCCGGATCACCCCAGACGTTGGCGCGACGGCGTTGCGGAAAGTTTCTACCATGTGATGTCCATCGTCACCTCGGGCCGGATCGCGCGCAAGAACCTGTTCGGCTGGGTCGGGCGCATCTGGCAGGCGATCTGGCTTGCCGTCGGCGTCGCGGTCATTGCCTATATCACCTCGTCGGTGACCAGCGTGATGACTGCCGTGTCCCTGACGCGGGGCGTTTCCGAATTGTCGGACCTGCCCGGCAAAACCGTCGGTGTCTTCACAGGCAGCGTGGCCGAGAGGTATATGCAGGAAATGGGCATCGCCACGCGCTCCTTCCCCAATATCGGCGCTTCGGCTGCGGCGCTTGGCGAGGGGCGGCTGGACGCGGTGGTCGGCGATGCGCCGATCCTTGAACATTATGCGCATACCCATTCCGAAGAGGGTATGGCAGTGGTCGGCAACCTGTTCCACCCGGACAAATACGGCTTTGCCTTTCCGCATGAAAGCAGTCTGGCCTTGCCCGTCACCCTGGAAATCCTGGACCTTCAGGAGGATGGCACGCTGGAAAGCCTGAGGCTGGAATATTTCGGCAGCGGCATCTGAACTGCGATCGATGATCAGCCGATCACCTCGAACAGACTGACGATCCAGATCAGTTGAAACAGCAATGCGAAGACGGCAAAGCCCGCCTGATAGCGTTCCGACTGCCATCTCAGCGCCAACATGGTCCCGCCGATCAGCACCGCCTGACGGACCGGATAATACCAGCCGTAATGTGCTGCATAATAGTCGCCGCCCTTGATCAGCGTGTCCACGACATCAACGATCAGCAGCACCAGCAGCAGAATATAAAAACCCCGGCGGCGCTTGCGGAAGTAATCGCCAAACCCCTGATATTCGTCCATGCGATCCGGGAACAGGACCGCCGACAGGGCCGCGAACACCCCCGCATAAAAGACGAGGAAAAAATAGATTGCGAATGACCAGCTTGGACGATGGGCAAGGGCGAATTCGAACCACCAGAAATGAATGATGAACAGCAGCAGGAACAGCACCCAGCCGAAATGCGGTGGGTAGATCTTCTCCTTGCCGGGGTGCTGAATGAAGCGGGTCAGCCCGATTATCAACCGACTGACGCTGAGCCCCAGGACCATGCCCACGATAATTCGAATATGTGTAAAAATTTCTCCACTGGTTGGGACGTGTGGCAGTTCGTTCATGTCACCTCGCAATATTCCCGGCTGACCAATCCGACGTGCAATATTCAAGCCACCTCGGAAATCTGTTCAGCTGCTCGATCCTCTGGTTTGACGGTGTGCTCCTTTTCGGTGGAATGGAGGGAAGCATTATGGGACAAGTTTGTCACGGGGAGGCCACGACCGCCCAGGCAATAGGAACCGCCCGCCAGCTTCGCTCGCGCGGTTGTGACGGGAGTATGGGATCACCGGGGACAGTCGCCAGCTGGCGCAAGCGCGGGACCGTCGCAGACCCCAGAACCCAACCGAAGGCGCCGCGTTGCCGCTTCTGACCGAGGCCGAAAAGGCAATGGTGATGGCATCCCGGTGCCATACGCTGCGGCCACTGGATGATTGCCTTTACACTTTTCACGCGGCGGCAGATTCCGGAATAATTGCCCCCACATCTGTACGGGACAGATCTGGCGTTTTCCGTTTTGGACCCATCGCGGGCATTCTGCCGGGGCATCGCCCTTTGCGCAGAAACGGAACCACGCCGCATGTCGCCCGAGCCTTCAGCCGAACAACACGCCTTTCATGCAAGCCGGAATGGCAAACCCGACTGGGCCAAGACCCCCCGCGAATTACTGCGCGAGACCGGGGCTGCCCGCCCGCAACGGCGGATCTGGCCGTGGGGAATCGTTGCCGTTCTGGCGCTGGCCCTTACGGGTGTTGTTTTTGCGCCGGTTTCTGCGCCGCCCGCCGCAACCATCGCTGGCGCCCCGGATACGAGGATCCTGCTGCACCCGCTGGACGTGACCACGGTTGAACCGCAGGCGCTCAGCCAGACCCTGCCGATCAGCGGCACCCTGCGCCCGCATCTTCAGGTCGAGATCGCCGGCCGTACCGCAGGCACGGTGGAAGACGTCGCCGCGCGACTGGGTGACCGGGTGTCGCGCGGCGATCTGCTGCTGCGGATCGAAAGCGATAGTCTGGAGGCCGGGCTGCATCAGCAGCGGGCATCCCTGGCGGCTGTCCGCGCCCAATCGCTTCTGGCCGAGACACAGGCGCAAAGGTCCGAACAGCTGGCCGATCGCGGCATCTCGGCCGCCGCCAACCTTGAAACCTCACGCAGCAATCTCGACGTTCAGGCGGCCAATCTGCAGATGCAACAGGCCGCCGTAGTCGCCGCCGAGATTGCCCTGCGCGATACCCGCGTCCTTGCTCCCTTCGACGGTATCATCGCCGCCCGCAAGGCCGAGCCGGGTCAGACCGTCGCGAATGGCACCGTCCTGTTCGAGTTGGTCGATCTGTCCAGCATGCTGGCCACGGTGAATGTGCCGGTCGCCAGAACCGTGTCGTTGGAACCCGGCCAGAACGTCCACCTGACCGTGCAGGGCCTGCCGGATCAAGAATTCACCGGCCGGATCGAGGGCATCGCCCCCATCGCCAGCGAAGGCAGCCGCAACAGCACGGTGACGGTAAGGGTAAGCAACCCCGACGGCGTCCTGCGCGGTGGCATGTTTGCCAGCGGCGAAATCGAGATGGCCCGCATCCCCGGCGCCATTGCCATCCCGCGCGACACCCTGCGCGAAGACGCCAGCGGCCCTCATGTGCTGAAAATCAGCGATGGCCGCCTGATCCGTCAACCAGTTGAAACCGGCCCGGACATGGCGGGCGGGGATCTGATTGCCGTCGTCGCGGGACTCAAGGCGTCAGACCGCATCGTATCCGGGCGACTGGCAGAGCTGCGCGACGGCATGGAAGTCCGCATCGAGGAGCCGGACTGATGTTTCTGACCCGCGTCAGCGTCAACAATCCCGTTCTGACTGTGATGGTCATGCTGGCGATCACGGTTTTCGGCCTGTTCTCGTGGCAACGCCTGCCGGTCGAGCAGATGCCCGATATCGATGTGCCCGCCGTCGCCATCGTCGTGGCCTATGACGGCGCCTCGCCCGAGGCGGTCGAGAACGACGTCATCAAACCCATCGAGGACACGATGGCCACGATCAGCGGCATCGACGTGATCCAGTCCACCGCGCAGGTCGGACAGGCGATGGTGCTGATGCAGTTCGATCTGGGCGTGCCCTCGGCCGAGGCGATGAACGACGTGCGCGACAAGATGGCCGGGGTCCAGTCCAGCCTGCCCGATGCCGCCGACACGCCCACGATCCTGAAATTCGACCCTTCGGCCACGCCCGTCATCTCGCTGACGGTCAGTTCGGATCGGCGGTCGTTGTCAGAGCTGACCCGGCTGGCCGAGGATCACGTCCTTGACCGGCTGCGCAATGTCGGCGGCGTGGGCAGCGTCTCGCTGGTGGGCGGGGTTCCGGCGCAGGTCGATGTGACCATCGACCCCGAACGGCTGTCCGCGCAAGGCATCCCGCTGTCCGAGGTCCGGGCGGCAATCGCGGCCAATGCGGCGGACCTGCCCTCGGGCACGATCACCGAAGGCGCCACGTCGCAATCGATCCAGATCCGCAGCGCCCTGGCGCGAGTCGGGGATTTCCGCGATCTGATCGTCGGGCGTCAGGGTGGCCAGCCGGTGCATCTGTCCGAAATCGCCGATATCCGCATCGGTCCGGCCGAGGCCGAAAGCCTTGCCTTCCGCGACGGCAAACCCGCGCTGGCGGTCGAGGTGATGAAGGTGCAGGGCGCCAATACCATCGCCGTCGCCCGTGGCATCACCCGCGCGGCTGCGGCCCTTGGCACGGACACCCTGCCCGACGATGTGCGCATCGAGGTCATCGCCAGCGAGGCCAGCGCGGTCGAGGATTCGGTGTCCGCCGTGCAGAACATGCTGGTCGAGGGCGCGATCCTGTCGGTGGTGATCGTGTTTTTGTTCCTGAACTCGTGGCGCTCGACCGTGATCACCGGGCTGGCCTTGCCGATCTCGATGATCGGCACCATGATCGCGCTGTATTTTCTGGGCTTTACGCTGAATATCATGACGCTGATGGCACTGTCGCTGTCGGTCGGCATCCTGATCGACGACGCCATCGTCGTGCGCGAGAACATCACCCGACATCTGCAAAGCGGCAAAAGCCATCGCCGCGCCGCGCTGGAGGGCACGGCCGAAATCGGCCTTGCCGTTACCGCGACCACGCTGGCGATTATCGCGGTCTTTCTGCCCGTGGCCTTCATGGAGGGCATTCTGGGCCGCTTCTTCTTGCAATTCGGGGTGACGGTCTCGGTCGCGGTGCTGATCTCGTTGTTCGTGGCCTTCACGCTGGATCCGATGCTGTCCAGCGTGTGGAACGCTCCGGCCTCGCATTCCGATACGCGGCGCGGACCGGTGGGGCGCATGGTCGCGCGGCTGAATGACGGCTTCGACCGGCTGACCGGGCGTTATCTGTCGGTGCTGCGCTGGTCGCTGCGTCACCGGCTGGCCACGCTGGGGATCGCCTTCGGCCTGTTCATCGCCAGCTTTGCCCTGATCCCGATGGTCGGGGCCGAATTTCTGCCGGCCGAGGATAACGGTCGTGTCTCGGTCAGCATCGAGACCCCACCGGGATCTTCGCTGGACTATACCGCCGCGCGGGTGAACCAGATCGAGACGCGCCTGCGCCAGATGCCCGAGGTCGCCTCGACCTATGCCAGTATCGGCGCGGCTGCGGTCGGGGCGGGGCAGAAGAACACCGCCAATATCGGCGTGACGCTGGTGCCGCACGCGCAGCGCGATGCCTCGGCGATGGAATTCACGGCCAGCCTGCGGCCCATGCTTCAGCGGTTTCCGGGCCTGCAAACCGAAGTCAGCGCCGAGGGCGATCTGGGCGGCGGCGCGGGCAAGCCGGTGCAGATCGTCGTTCTGGGGCAGGACAGTCAGGTGCTGCGGCGGATCGGCGATCAGGTCGCCGGGCGGCTGACGGATATCGCGGGGGTCGAGGACATCACCTCGTCGATGCGGCAGGCACAGCCGGAAATCGGCATCGAGCTGGACCGCGAACACGCCAGCGAGCTGGGGATCTCGGCCCGCGATCTGGGCGCGGTTCTGGCCCCGATGATGACCGGCGAGACCATCGCGACATGGACCGCCCCCGACAGCCAAAGCCATGATGTCGTGATCCGGCTGGATCAGGCGGCGCGCAGCAGCGTTGCCGCACTGGGTAACCTGCCAGTGGGTGTCGATGCCGACAGCGGCCAGATCATCCGGCTGGATCAGGTCGCCCGGATCGAGCAGCGCAGCGGCCCGGTCGAGATCCTGCGCGAGCAACTGTCGCGCCGCGTCACCATCGAGGCCAACCTGTCGCCCGACGCCCCCGGCGATGTCTATGCGCAGATCGCGCAGCTGACGGGGCAGATGCCGCTGCCCGAGGGCTATCGCTTCTCGCTTGGCGGCGATGCCGAGCAGATGGCGGAATCCGGGGCCTCGGCGGCGTCCGCGCTGTTGCTGGCGGTGGTGTTCATCTATCTGGTGCTGGCCTCGCAATTCGGCAGCATCCTGCAACCGCTGGCAATCATGATGTCGCTGCCGCTGTCGCTGATCGGGGTCATGGTCGGGCTGTGGCTGGGCGGCTCCAGCCTGAACGTGATGTCGGTGATTGGGTTCATCATGCTCATGGGGCTGGTGGTCAAGAACGCCATCCTGCTGGTGGACAACGCCAATCAGCAGGTGCGTGAGGGCACGAACCTTTACGACGCGCTGGTCGGCGCGGCCCGCACCCGGTTCCGCCCGATCGTGATGACCACGCTGGCGATGATCCTGGGGATGCTGCCGATGGCGCTGAGCCTGCATCAGGGCACCAGCCAGAACGCACCCATGGCCCATGCGGTGATCGGCGGGCTGATCTCATCGACGCTGCTGACGCTGGTGGTGGTGCCGGTCATGCTGACCTATCTGGATGCGCTGGGACGGCACGCGGCGCGCCTGCTGCCCGACCCGCCGCCCGATCACACGGCCGCCGCGCAGCCGCAGCCCGCCGATCCGCCCGCCGCCGTGGCGACGGCGCGGCTGTCGCTGCTGCCAACCCGCGACCGGCCCGCCGCCCATCTGCCTTTACCTGACAGGTCGGTTCAGAAAAGCTCGGCCAGATAGGGGCCGGGCGGGGTCTTTCCTGACTTTTGGCGGTTTGCTGCCGAGGGGCGGGGGCAGTTCGCGGACAAAACAGGCAAATTTCGGCTGAACCGAATTTGGAACAGGAAAGCGTCACACAGCTTGCCTAAGGTAAGCCTCGCCGCGAGTCGAACCGACACGGCCCAAGACGCAACCACCGGACGCAAATGACGCTGACCCGCTCCATGCTGACTGCCGATTCCACCGCAGAAGCCATCGATACCATCCGCGAGATCCTCAAGCTGGATCACGTCACCCTGCATATCCTGACCAATCCCACCACCGGGCTGGACAATCCCTTCGTGCGCACCACCTATCCCGAGGGCTGGGTCAGCCGCTATCTGCTGAACAACATGGCCGTTGCCGACCCGGTCCTGCAACGCGCGCAGAAAGGCGACGACGCCTTCTTCTGGTCTGATCTGGTGCTGGACGGCGATCAGCAGAAGACGATGGAGGAATTCGTGCAGGCGGGACTGGGCACGGTCGGCTACAGCCTCGTCCATGTCGATTCGCATGGACGCAAGAGCGTGCTGTCGATCAGCCGCGTCCGGTCCGAGGGCTGGGCGGATCATGTCGCCCGGCATGTGGACGGGCTGACGCAGGCGCATATGGACCTGCATGTGAAGGCGCTGGCCGAGGCGGCGGCGGATGCCATGGGCGTGCCGCAGCTGGCGCCACGCGAATATGAATGTCTGCGCTTTACTGCACAGGGCAAGACCTACAGCGAGATCGCGATCATCCTGAACCTGTCGGAACATACCGTGCGCAGCTATCTGAAGCTGGCGCGGGTCAAGCTGAACTGTGTTTCGCTGGCGCAGGCCGTCGCCAAGGCCGTGCGCTACAGGATGATCTGAGGCGGCGTCTCGGGAAAACCCCGCAGCCGACCCTCGATAAGGGTCGCCGCGCTCCAGATCCGCGCCGCGCTCTGGTCCTGCCCCCGCTGCTTCAGCAGATGCGCCTGCATCCCCAGCACGACCGCGCGTCGCGATCCATGCAGCTGGCCAAAACCGGGATGGTTCAGGATCTGGGCAATACCCCGATCCATCTCGGGTGCCGTCATCGGCGGCACCGGCAGCAGCACCTGCGTCGTGCCACGGGCATAGAGCATCCGCAGATGTGCCAGTGCCCGCGTCGC
Organism: Paracoccus alcaliphilus; assembly: GCF_028553725.1. NCBI lineage: Bacteria > Pseudomonadati > Pseudomonadota > Alphaproteobacteria > Rhodobacterales > Paracoccaceae > Paracoccus > Paracoccus alcaliphilus. The sequence goes on along the minus strand of NZ_CP067127.1, from coordinate 142,352 downwards.
CTTGGCGGGCGGCATGGCGCGCATGATCCCGATCCCCGCATTCAGAAACCGCCGCGCCTGACCCGGATCGTCCATCGCCAGCCCCAGACGCGCCAGCAGCGCGCCCTTGTACAGCCGGGCCTCGGGATCGGCGGGGTCGGCGATCAGCCTGCGCTCGATCAGCCCCAGAACCCGCAGGGTCTCGGCCGGGCGGATCTCTGTGGCAAGGCAATAGAGGGCGAAGCTGTCCAATTCCGGTTCCCGTATCAGGGGGTCAATGCATCATCGCGGGAACGCGCGTCACCGGGATCGGCAATGGGTTCGGCATCGGACAGGGCGCCAGACGGGCCATCGGGCGAAGCAGCGGCGCGGTGACGCCAAGCGCCTGCCGCATGTCGCGCCGCACCTGATCCGACACCGCGAAAGAGGCGCAGCAGACCGGGCGGCGGCCATAGCCATCGGCCGAGCCGTGCATCTGCATCCTGACGCCCGCGCGGCGATAGACACGGCTCATCATCGGCTCGAAATTCGACACCAGCCGACGGATGCCGAAGGCCAGCGCCGCCTCGCACAGGGCCAGCAGCAGCAGGCTGAACCCCCGTCCGGCATCCATGTCGGGGAAGTCGCGGGCCAGCAATTCATCGTCCAGACACATCCGCGTGCCTTCCCAGATGTCATCCGCGATCAGGTCGGCATTGCGGCCATGCGTGGCCCAGAACACGTCATGCAGCAGCGTCGGCCCATCGGTCGGCATCAGCCGCACCACGCCATAAAGCCTGCTGCGATCCTCGGAACACCAGACCAGATAGCTGGCCTCCAGATCGTCATAGACGTCGCGTTCCTCGTTGCCGCGAACCTCGACCCGCCAGTTCAGCCGGTCGTGAAAGACCCGTTTGCGCAGCCGGAAGATGGCCCGCATCAGTTGCGGATTGGCGGCGGTTTCATGCGGCCGGATCATCGTGAACATGGGCAGGCGCTCCTTGCTTCCTGATTGCCGGAAGCCTCGGGCAATGCGTCGCAGACCGACAGCGCCTCGCCTGCACGCGCCCATATCGTCCCCCACATCTGCGCGGGCCGGACCCGTCAGCACAGCCGCAACCGCGCCGGCCTTCCGACGGCGACACGGGTCAGCACCAGCCCCGGCATGACCCGCAACTCGACCCGGAAACCGCCCTCCACTCCCGGCCCGGACAAGGCCGCATCCGCAAGGCCCAGGCTGATGCCCGACCGCGCCGAGGCCCGCACCGTCAAGGCCGCCGGGCTGACGGCGGCCCCAAGCTGCGGCGCAAGCGCCCGGGCCAGCGCATGCTTGGCCGAAATCGCGCCCGCCTGGCGTTCCTCGGGTCGCATCCGCGCCAGTCCGGGTTGCTGCGACAACAGGTGCAATTCGTGCTGCGACAGCCCCTGCGCCCCGTCCCCGATCGCCCGCAGATCCAGCCCCAGCGATCCGGCACCGCCGCGGCGCAACCAGACGCCGACCTGCCCGCCGCCATGACTGACCGCGCCCGCCAGCCCCTTTGGCCAGACCGCGCCTTCGTCGTCCACCACCTGCGGCGTCATCCCCAGCAGGCGCATCCCGCGCGTCACCATCGCCCGCCCCGTCAGGAACGCATCCCGCCCCGCTTCGGGCATCATGGCCGGGTGATCGCGATAGAGTGCCCGCAGTCGCGGGCGGGCCCGTGACGCAGACGCCAAAGGCGCGATCAGCAGCAGGCCCTCGGCCTCCCTGTCAAGAATTCGGGCGTGATCCATGGCGTGGGTATCCGGCGTCCGGGATGGTGAATGGCGACATATCTGCCCGATCAGAACAATCTCTGGCGCATCACAAGCAGGTTTTCCTGAATGCCGGACGGGCGCCCCGAAACGAACCCCCTCATCTGTATGGGACAGAACATGCAAGGCGGAATGGGCGTTTAGCCGGATCGCCGAATCGCCGTCATGCTGACCTTCGGAAAACGGCACCCCGCCGACCGAATGGAGGACATGACATGGCATCCGGTTTCTCGCCGCTGTTGAGGCTGATCCGCGCAGGCCGACCCTCGGTCCCGGCCCTGATCGCCGCCACCCTGGCCGCGGCGGCGGGCGTCGCCTGTTCGCTGATCTTTCCGCTGCTGACGCGCAATGTGGTCGATACGGCAGGCAGCGGCGGGCTGATCAGCGAAACCATGTCCTTCCTGATCGCCGCGCTTTTGGGGGCCACGCTGTTCAATGCGCTGTCGTCGCTGCTGCTGGCCCGGATCGGCCACAACATCGTCGCCAATCTGCGCCAGCGCCTGTCGGACAAGATGCTGCGCCTGACCATCCCCGCCTTCGACCGCGAAGGCAGCGGCGAAAGGGTCAGCCGGATCATGCGCGACTGTGAAAGCATCTCGGCGCTGACCACGACACAGGCGGTCAACCTGATCACCGGCACGATGATGCTGCTGGGCGTGGCGGCGGTTCTGTATACGCTGGACAGCGCGCTGACGATGACCCTGCTGGGGGCGATGCTGGCGGCCTTCGCGGTGCTGGTGCCGCTGTCGATGCTGCTGGACGGTCTCAGCCGCCGCACCCAGGACGAGGCCGCGCGGCTCAGCGGGCTGCTGACCCAGGTGTTCAGCGAAATCCGACTGGTCAAGGCCTTCACCGCCGAGCAGCGCGAAAGCCGCCGCATCGGCAAGGCGCTGGAAAACCTGCGCCGTCTGGGGATGCGCAGCTCGACCATCAACACCACGCTGGAGCCGGTGATCCAGCTGGCGATGACGGCGGCGATCGTCACCATCCTGATCTATGGCGCCAGCCGCGTATCCGTCGGCACCATGAGCGTGGGCACCCTGACCGCCTTCATCCTGTCGATCCTGAACGTCATTTCGCCGCTGATGCAGCTGACGATGTTCATCGCCGAATTGCAGCGTGCCAAGGGCGCGTCCGCCCGTATCGCCGTCCTGCTGGACGAGACCGAGGAAGCATATGACGCCGCCGACCCCGCCCCCGCGCGCGCCGGTGAACTGCGCTTCGAGAATGTCTCTTTCGCCTATCAGGCGGATGACGCCCGGCAGCATCCGGTTCTGAAGGATCTGTCGCTGGTTTTCGCCACCGGCACCACCACGGCGCTGGTCGGGCCAAGCGGCAGCGGCAAAAGCACCATCCTGTCGCTGATCGAACGCTTTTATCTGCCGGTTTCGGGACAGATCACCCTGAACGGCACCGATGTCACGCGCATCCCCTTGCAGGACTGGCGCCGCATGATCGGCTATGTGCCGCAGAATGCGCCGGTCATGCCAGGATCGGTGCGCGACAACATCACCTATGGGCTGACCGGCACATTCACCGACGACCAGATCCGCGATGCCGCCGCCCGCGCCGATGCGCTGAGCTTTATCGAATCGCTGCCGCGCGGGTTGGATACGAACCTGATCGAGCAGGGCAACAACCTGTCGGGGGGCCAGCGCCAGCGCATCGCCATTGCCCGCATGTTCCTGCGCGATCCGCAGATCCTGATCCTGGACGAGGCCACCTCGGCGCTGGACGGAGAAACCGAACGGCAGGTGAAGGCTTCGCTGGACCGTCTGCGCGCAGGCCGCACCAACATCGTCGTGGCGCATCGCCTGTCCACCGTCTTCGATGCCGATCTGATCTATTTCCTCGAAAGCGGCCGGATCTCGGGCTCGGGCACGCATGCCGATCTGGTGGCGACGCATGAATTCTATGCGCGGCTGGTCGAACGCCAGAGCCACGCCGCCTCGCTGCCCGCCGCTGCCCTGCCGACACCGCTGTCCGCCTGACGCCGACCGAATACGGGAGTTTTTCCGATGACCATGAATACCCGCCATCTGCGCCCGCTTTCGGCCCCTCAGGCAGAGATCTGGTTCGCCCAGCAGCTTGATCCGACCAACGACCTTCTGGACCTGCGCGGCCACCTGCATTTGCAGGGCAGCATCGACACCGGGGCGCTTCGCCGGGCGCTGGATGCCAGCGTCGCCGAGTTCGACACGCTGCGCCTGCGGATCATCGACACGCCCGATGGCCCGCGCCAGTTCTTTACCGAGGATCATGGCAGCGCGCTGGACATCATCGACTGCGCGGATATGGCAGAGGCCGAGACCGACATGCAGCGGCGCTGCCGCCATGTCTATGATCTGGTGTCCGAACCGCCCTACAGCTTTGTGCTGTATCGGCTGGCGGCTGGTGGCGCGGTGCTGTTCCAGCGCTATCACCATGCGGTCATGGACGGCTTCAGCGGCTCGTTGATGAACACCCGGCTGGCCGCGCATTATGCCGCACTGACCGGCGGGCCGGCCCTTGCCGACGATCTGCCCGACAGCGTCCAGACAATCCTGTCCGAGGATGAACGCTATCGCGCATCGGACCGCCATGCGCGGGACATGGAGGCATGGCGCGCATTCCTGGCCGATGCGCCAGAGCCTGCCGGGCTGGACGGATCGCCGCATCGGACCTCGTCTGCCTATCACCGCGCCAGCGCCCCCGTGCCCGCCGATCTGGCCCGCGCATTGCTGGATGCCGAGACGACGGCCGGCGCCCGCTGGCCGCAGATCCTGACGGCGCTGGCCGGCGCCTATCTGCAACGCATCGCGGGGCGTTCTTCGATGCTGTTCGACTTTCCGGTGGCGGCCCGCGCCCGCGCCACCCGCGATGCGCCGGGAATGCTGGCCAATGTCGTGCCGCTGCGTCTGGATATGGACAGCCACACCGCACTGACCGATCTGACCCGCGCCACCGGCAGCGGAATCCGCCACGCCATCAAGCATCAGAGCTGTCGCAGCGCCGAGATCCTGAAGCTGACCGGAAGCGATGCGCGCGGCTTCGGTCCGCGGATCAATATCGTTCCCTTCGACTATCACTTCGATTTCGCCGGGATTCCGGCCCGGCTGACGGCACTGTCGAACGGGGCGGTGCAGGATGTCTCGATCACCATCGTCGGCATCCCCGGCAGCCCGGTCTTTACGGTCAATTTCGACGGCAATACCGAGATCACGACGCCGTCGCAGATGCAGGCCCATCTCGACCGCTTCCTTGGCTTCGCCGCTGCCGCGCTGGCCGCGCCCGAACGCCCGCTGGCCGCGATCAACCTGCTGACCGCCGCCGAGACGCAACGGATCGAGGGTTTCAACGACACCTTCACCAACCTGCCGCCCGCGACGATCACAGGACTCTTCTCCGACGTCACCGAACGGACACCCGATGCGGTCGCGGTGATCGACGGCGATACCTGCCACAGCTTTGCCGATATCGACGCGCGTTCGGACGCCATCGCGGCGGCCTTGCAGAGGCAGGATCTGACCGCGGGGCAGCCGGTCGCCTTGCTGCTGCACCGCTCGGCCGATGTGATCGCGGCCTCGCTGGCGGTGCTGAAATGCGGCGGGCACTATGTGCCGCTGCATGAACTGCATCCCGACCAGCGCCTGACCGAAGTCATCGAAACCGCCGGGGCCAAGCATCTGATCGCCGACGCTGCGATGAACGGGCGCGACATCGCCGCCCGCCACCTGCTGCGGCTGGATCTCGACACCCTGCCTGCGGCGACACCTGATCCACAACGACCCGACCCGGATGCGCTGGCCTATGTGATGTTCACCTCCGGCTCGACCGGGACGCCCAAGGGGGTCGCGATCCGCCACCGCGACATTGCCGATTTCACGCGCGACCGCCGTTTTGCCAGCGGTCATCAGCGGGTGCTGCTGCATTCGCCCCATGCCTTCGACGCATCGAATTTCGAGTTGTGGATGCCGCTGCTGACCGGGCGCACCATCGTCATCGGCCCGCGCGAAGCCACGGATCCGGCGCAGATGACCCGTATCGTCCAGCAACATCGGGTGGATTCCGCCTGGCTGACGGCGGGTCTCTTCAACGAATTCACCCGTACCACGCCGGATTTCTTTGCCGGGCTGAAACAGGTTTGGGCGGGCGGGGACGTGTTGTCGCCTGCCGCGATCAGCCGTCTGCAACGATCCTTTCCCGACCTGCGGATCGTCAATGGCTATGGCCCGACCGAAACCACCACCTTCGCACTGACCTGCGAGATCGACCCCTCGCCCGAAGGGGCCGTGCCCATCGGGCGACCGCTGGACAATATGCAGGCCCACATCCTCGACGCGTCCCTTCAGCCTGTTCCCGTTGGTGTTGTGGGCGAGTTGTATATCGCGGGCTCGGGTCTGGCGCAGGGTTACCTGAACCGGCCCGATCTGACCGCCGAACGCTTCGTCGCCAATCCCTTCAGCCCCGGCCAGCGAATGTATCGCTCGGGCGATCTGGCGCGGTGGCGCGAGGATGGGCAGGTCGAGTTCATCGGCCGCGCCGACCAGCAGCTGAAAATTCGCGGCTTCCGCATCGAACCCGGCGAGATCGAGGCCGCCATCGCCCGCGCAGGCCATCCGCAATCCGCCGTCATCGCCCGAGAGGACCGCCCCGGACAGAAGCAGCTGGTGGCCTATGTCGTGACCGAAAACCTCGACCGCGACGCGCTGCGCAGCGCTCTGGCCGCTGAACTGCCCGACTATATGGTCCCCGCCGCCTTCGTCGCGATGGAGGCCCTGCCGCTGACCCCCAACGGCAAGCTGGACCGCCGCGCCCTGCCCGAACCCGAAGCCCACACCGGTCCCCGCCGCGCGCCGCGCAACCGGACCGAGGCCACGCTGGCAGCCCTTTTCGCCGAGGTGCTGGGCACCACCGAGGTCGGCATCGACGACAGCTTCTTCGCGCTTGGCGGGGATTCCCTGCTGGCCACGCGGCTGATCGGCCGCATCCGTCCCGCCTTCGGCATCGACCTGCCGATCCGCGCCATCTTCGACTGCCCCGCCATCGCCACCCTCGCCGCCCGCATCGCCGCCGACGATGCGTTGGAACCCGCCCGCCCGGCGCTGACCCCGCAACCACGCCCCGACCAGCTGCCGCTGTCCTTCGCGCAGCAGCGGCTGTGGTTCCTGAGCCAGCTGGAAGGGCCCTCGGCCACCTACAACATCCCGATGGCGCTGCGGATCGAGGGCGATCTGGACGCCGACGCCCTGCAGGCCGCGCTGAACGACGTGATCGCCCGGCACGAGGCCCTGCGCACCCGCTTTCCCGCCGCTGACACCCCCCGGCAGGAGGTGCTGGACCATGCCGCGCTGACATTGCGGCGGCGCGATGTCACCGAGGGCGAACTGGATGCGGCGCTGGCCGAGGGCGCCGCGCAGGTGCTGGATCTGGCCGACGGTCTGCCGCTGGCCGCGACCCTGTTCCGGCTGGGCGATCAGGACCATGTGCTGCTGCTGGTGATCCATCACATCGCGGGTGACGGGGCCTCGATGGCGCCGCTGGCCACGGATCTGTCCGCCGCCTATGCCGCGCGGCTGGCGGATCGCGCCCCCGACTGGCCCGCGCTGCCGGTGCAATATGGCGATTATACGCTGTGGCATCGCGCATTGCTGGGCGACCGCGACGACCCCGAATCCCGCCATGCAAGGCAGGTGCAGTTCTGGAAACAGGCCCTCGAAAACATCCCCGAAAAGATCGAGCTGCCAACCGATCGGACGCGCATCGGCGCACCGGATTATCGCGGGCGCAGCCTGACCTTCCGGCTGGACGGTGACACCCATGCGGGGTTGGAGCAACTGGCGCGGGCGCATGACGCATCGCTGTTCATGGTGCTGCATACCGCCCTGGCGGCTGTCCTGCACCGCCTTGGCGGATCGACGCGCTTTGCCATCGGCACGCCCGTCGCCGGGCGCGACGACCCGGCGCTGACCGATATCGTCGGAATGTTCGTGAACACATTGGCCCTGCCGACCGATTGTTCAGGCCATCCCGATTTCACCACCCTGCTGACCCGGCTGCGCGATACCGATCTGGCGGCCTTCGAACATGCCGACCTGCCCTTCGATCTGGTGATCGACGGGCTTGATCTGCACCGGCGACCGCACACCCATCCGCTGTTTCAGGTGATGCTGTCCCTGACCCCTCTGGGCCGGATCACGCCCCGGCTTGGCAGCGCATGCAGCAAGAACCTGTTCCTGCTGCCCGAGGTGGCGAAATTCGACCTGAGCCTCGACCTGTTCGACGCCACCGCCCCGGACGGCACGCCCGCCGGGCTGGAGGCCGTGCTGGAATATGCCAACGACATCTTTGACGAGACGACCGCGATCCGCATCCGCGATGCCTTTATCGGCATGATCGCGGCGATGCTGGACGATCCCGCCCAGCCGGTGACGCGTCCCGCGCTGCTGCCGCAATCCCGGCGGGATAAGCTTCTGGCGCTGGCCCAGGGCGGTCCGCTGGACTTCGACCACCGGCTGCTTGGACAGCGTTTCGCCGATCGCGCGGCACAGGCACCCGACGCCCCCGCCCTGCGGTTCCGCGATCAGGCATGGACGGCGGCGCAGCTTGATGCGCGCGTCAACCGACTGGCGCGCGCAATGCTGGCGCAGGGTGCCGGGCCGGGCCGCAGGGTCGCGCTGGCCGTCACCCGCTCGGACCGGGCGATTGTCGCGATCCTTGCGGCGTTGCGCACCGGCACCGCCTTCGTCACCATCGACGCGGCATCCTCTGCCACCCGCGCGGCCGATATGGTCGCGGAATTCGCCCCCGATCTGGCGCTGACCCACGGCGCGGCCGCCCAGGGGCTGGATTTCACCTGTCCCGTCATCGCGCTGGAGGCCGAGCCGGACATCGCCGCCTGCCCGCTGGCGCAGACCGAACTGCCCCGACCGATCCGCCCCGACGATGCGGCCTATGTGATTTTCACCTCGGGTTCGACCGGACGGCCCAAGGGCGTCGTGGTGCCGCAGTCCTCGATCGCCATGCTGGCACAGGGGCAGGAACCGCTTTACCACATGCTGGCCCGCGATGCCGGGATCGAAGGCCCGATGCGCGCCGCCCTGACCGCGCCGCTGCAATTCGATGCCGCCTTCGAGGAATTGCTGGTCCTTGTTGCCGGGCACGAGGTCGATCTGATCGACGACGACACCCGTCAGGACGGCCCGGCGCTGGTGGCGCATCTGCACCGCCGCAAAATCCAGTTCATCGACAGCACCCCCGGCTTTTTCGAGGCTCTGTGCAATTGCGGCCTGCTGGAAGGCGACGCCGCCCCGCGTGTCATCCTGCTGGGTGGTGAAGGCATGTCCCCGGCGCTGTGGCAACGCCTGCGCGACACGCCCGGCATCAGCGCCTGCAATGTCTATGGACCGACCGAATTCACCGTCGATGCCAGTCTGGCCCATCTGGCCGACAGCGCAGAGGTGACGCTGGGGCGGCCGCTGAAAGGGGCCCAGTTCCTGATCCTCGACTCTTCCCTTCACCCAGTTCCGGTTGGCGTTGTGGGCGAGTTGTATATCGCGGGTTCTGGTCTGGCGCAGGGTTATCTGAACCGGCCCGATCTGACGGCGGAACGCTTCGTCGCCAACCCCTTTAGCCCCGGTCAGCGGATGTATCGCTCGGGCGATCTGGCACGGTGGCGCGAGGATGGGCAGGTCGAATTCATCGGCCGCGCCGACCAGCAGCTGAAAATCCGCGGCTTCCGCATCGAGCCCGGCGAAATCGAGGCCGCCATCGCCCGCGCAGGCCATCCGCAATCCGCCGTGATCGCGCGTGAGGACCGCCCCGGGCAGAAGCAGCTGGTGGCCTATGTCGTGGCCGAAAACCTCGACCGCGACGCGCTGCGCGGCGCGCTGGCCGCCGAGCTGCCCGATTACATGGTCCCCGCCGCCTTCGTCGCGATGGAGGCCTTGCCGCTGACGCCAAACGGCAAGCTGGACCGCCGCGCCCTGCCCGAACCCGAAGCCCACACCGGACCCCGCCGCGCGCCGCGCAACCGGACCGAGGCCACGCTGGCCGCCCTTTTCGCCGAGGTGCTGGGCACCACCGAGATCGGCATCGACGACAGCTTCTTCGCGCTTGGCGGCGATTCCATCTCGTCGATCCAGCTGGTCGCCCGCGCCAGAAAGGAAGGCATCACCCTCAGCGCCCGCGACGTGGTGCAAAAGCAGACCGTGGCGGCGCTGGCGCTGGTCGCGCAGCCGCTGACCGAAACCACCGCACGCGCCGCCATTGCGGCGACCGGCGATCTGCCGATGACGCCGATCATGCTGGACATGATCGCACAGGGGGGCGACTGGTCGCGGTTCCAGCAATCGGCGCTGCTGGAGATCCCGGGCACCGATCCCGACGCCCTGTCCGCTGCGTTGAACGACCTGCTGGCCCATCATCCGATCCTTGGCGCCCGCGTCACTGGCAAGAACGTCCTGCATATCCCCGAAACCCCGCGGCAGGGAGATATCCTGACGGTGATCGGGGTGGCCGCGCTGACCGGCAGCGAATGGGATATCGGCCTGAAGACCGCCGCCGCAGAAGCCGCCGCCCGGCTGGACCCGGAACAGGGCCGGCTGATGCAGGCGGTGCTGTTCAAGGCCGGGGATCAGGCGCGTCTGCTGCTGACCATCCACCACCTTGCCGTCGATGGTGTCTCGTGGCGCATCCTGTTGCCTGATCTGGCCGAGGCGCTTGCCGCGCGCATGAACGGCAGAACCCCGGCACTGGGCGTTGTGACGACACCGTTCCGCGAATGGGCGCTGGCCATGCCCGCCGCCGCGCGCGACCGGCTGGACCAGTTGCCGCTTTGGCACGACATCGCCGGGCAACGGCAACAGCCGCTGACAGAACGCCCGCTTGACCCGGCCATAGACTGCTTCGGGACGCAATCGTTGCTGCACGTGTCGCTGGATGCCGCCACCACCGAGGCGCTGATGACCCATGCCACCCGCCGCATCGGCGGGGGCATGAACGATGTGCTGCTGACCGGCCTTGCGCTGGCCGTCGCCCATTGGCACGGCCATGCCGGCCTGACCTTGAACGTCGAAGGTCACGGGCGAGAGGATATCCTGCCCGGTGCCGACCTGTCGCGCAGTCTTGGCTGGTTCACCAGCTTGTTTCCGCTGCATCTGGATATCGGTCTGCCCGGCGATCCGACCCGGCTGCCCGCCCCCGCCGTCGAGGCCGCGCTGAAATCGGTCAAGGAAACGCTGGCGGCGATCCCCGACAACGGCATCGGCTATGGCTTGCTGCGTCATCTGACGGCGGAGGGCGCGGCGCTGGCCGATCATGCCGCGCCCGAAATCGGCTTCAACTTCCTTGGCCGGTTCGATACCCGCAGCGATCTGCCGGGCTGGCGTATCGCAGCGGAAGGGCTGGCCCTGTCGGGCGGCGCCCCTGGCCAGCCGCTGGCCCATGCGCTGGAACTGAACGCGCTGATCATGGGCGAGGCCCCCCGGCTGCAAGCCGACTGGACATGGGCGGGCGAATTGTTCGGCTCGCATGACATCGCCGAACTGGCGGAACTGTGGCTGGCCGCCCTGCGCCGCATCGCAGAGGTCTGCTCGGCCTCGTCGGGGCGGCTGCTGACCCCCTCGGAACTGCCGGGCTGCGCGCTGCGCCAGCACCAGATCGACGCCATCGAAGCCAGCCGTGCCCCGCTGGCCGAGATCCTGCCGCTGTCGCCCTTGCAGCAGGGGTTCCTGTTCCACGCGCTTTATGACCGCGATGCCGAGGATATCTATCTGATGCAGATCACCTTCACGCTGAAAGGCGATCTGGACCCCGACCGGCTGCGTCGCGCGACCGCGGCATTGCTGGCCCGCCACCCGGCCCAGACCGCCAGCTTCCTGCATGAAGGGCTGGATCAGCCGGTGCAGGCGATCCCGGCATCGCCCGAACTGCCATGGCGGCAGGTGGCGCTGGACGGCCCTGCTGAAACCGCCCTTGCAGCCTTGCAGGATCAGGACATGGCGCAGCCCATGCCGCTGCATCAGGGTCCGCTGCTGCGCTTCACATTGGCGCAGGAGACCGCACAGCGCCACCATCTGATCCTGACCAACCACCATATCATCATGGACGGCTGGTCCACCCCGCTGTTTCTGCATGATCTTCTGGCGCTCTATCACGCGGATGGCGATGACGCGGCCCTGCCTGCGATACCGGCATGGCGCGACTATCTGCGCTGGCTTGATGCGCGCGACGAACGAATGGCCGTACAGGCGTGGCAAGGCGCCTTCGACGGGCTGGAGCAACCCGCCCTGCTGGCCGGTGGCGCGATAGCCTCGGCACCCGCCCGATTGCATGTGGATCACCTGTCGAAAACCCTCAGCCACGAATTGCAGGCCCTGTCGCGCGATCTTGGCCTGACGTTGAACACGCTGATCCAGACCGCATGGGCGATGGTGCTGCGGACCGAACTGGGCCGCGACGATCTGGTTCTGGGCTCGACCACCTCGGGGCGTTCCGCCGATCTGCCGGGGATCGAGCATATGGTGGGATTGTTTATCAACACCATTCCGCTGCGCCTGACCCTGCGCCCGGCCGAGACGCTGGCCGAAACCCTGCGGCGCATCCAGCGCGAACATGCCGCGCTGATGGATCACGACCATCTGGGGCTGGCGCAGATCCAGAAGGCGGTGGGTCAGGGCAGCCTGTTCGACACGCTGGTGGTGTTCGAGAACTATCCCATGGGTGACGCCCCTCAGGCCGGGCTGGAGGCGCGGTTTCACGACAATCGCGGCGGTGACACCTCGCATTATCCGGTCAGCATCGGCGTGACACCGGGCGAGTGCTTCGAGATCAAGTTCAGCACCCGCCCCGATGTGATCGCGCAGGACCGCGCCGACCGGTTGCGCCGCCGCTTCATCACGGCGCTGGAACTGCTGGCCCGGCACAGCGACCAGCGTCTTGCCCGGCTGAGCCTGCTGGCAGACGGCGAGGCATCGCTGATCCCCGGCCCGCGCGACGACCGCCCCGCGCCCTCGCTGATCGAGGCCTTCGCGGCACAGGCCGCCGCAACCCCCGATCAGATCGCGCTGGTCTGCGAGGATGCGTGTCTGGATTGGACCGCCCTGTCGGGTCGCGTGAACCGCCTTGCCCGGCATCTTGTGGCGCTTGGTGCCGCGCCGGGGCGAACCGTTGCCATCGCCCTGCCGCGCGGGGCCGAGGGCGTGATCGCCATGCTGGCCATCGCCCGCAGCGGCGCGGCGTGGGTGACGCTGGATCTGGACCAGCCCGATGAACGCCTGCGCGACATGGCGCAACGCGCCGATTGCACGCTGATCCTTGGCACCACCGCGGCATCGCGCCGGCTGGACGGGCTGGATGCCCGCTGGATCCTGCTGGACAAGGATGTCACCCGGGCGCAACTGGCCGCCCTGCCCGATCATGCCAAGGGTCTGCCCGTCGCGGCCAGGGACGATCTGGCCTATATCATCTTCACCTCGGGATCGACCGGCCAGCCCAAGGGCGTCCGTATCGCCCAGGGCAATATCGCGAACCTGCTGGCCCAGCATCGCGGCGCCTTCTATGACCCTATGCGCGCGGCGAAGGGGCGCCGTCTGCGCATGGCCGTCAGCGCTCCCTTCAGCTTTGACACCTCGCTTGCCGGTCTGTTGTGGATGGTGTCGGGGCACGAATTGCATGTGCTGTCCGACGACGACCGCCGCGACGGTTTCCGCATGGTCAGCTATTGCCGCGACCGGCAGATCGACGCCATCGATGTCGGCCCGACCCATTTCGAGCAGCTGCGCGAGATCGGGCTGCTGGAGGGCGACCAGAAATATCCCAGCATCGTGGCCTTCGGCGGCGAGGCGGTCAGTCCCGCGCAATGGCGTTCGGTCCAGATGCCCGGCGTCACCGCCTTCAACGCCTATGGCCCGACCGAGGGCACCATCGACTCGACCTTCGCCGAGGTGACGGGTGAGGATGTCGTGATCGGCCACCCGCTGCGCAACGGCCAGATCGCCATCCTCGACTCTTCCCTTCACCCAGTTCCTGTTGGCGTTGTGGGCGAGTTGTATATCGCGGGTTCCGGTCTGGCGCAGGGTTATCTGAACCGGCCCGATCTGACGGCGGAACGCTTCGTCGCCAATCCCTTCGGCCCCGGCCAGCGGATGTATCGCTCGGGCGATCTGGCGCGGTGGCGCGAGGATGGGCAGGTCGAATTCATCGGCCGCGCCGACCAGCAGCTGAAAATCCGCGGCTTCCGCATCGAGCCCGGCGAGATCGAGGCCGCCATCGCCCGCGCAGGCCATCCGCAATCGGCAGTGATCGCGCGTGAGGATCGCCCCGGACAAAAGCAGTTGGTGGCCTATGTCGTGGCCGAAAACCTCGACCGCGACGCGCTGCGCGGCACGCTGGCCGCTGAGCTGCCCGACTATATGGTCCCCGCCGCCTTCGTCGCGATGGAGGCCCTGCCGCTGACCCCCAACGGCAAGCTGGACCGCCGCGCCCTGCCCGAACCCGAAGCCCACACCGGTCCCCGCCGCGCGCCGCGCAACCGGACCGAGGCCACGCTGGCAGCCCTTTTCGCCGAGGTGCTGGGCACCACCGAGGTCGGCATCGACGACAGCTTCTTCGCGCTTGGCGGGGATTCCCTGCTGGCCACGCGGCTGATCGGCCGCATCCGTCCCGCCTTCGGCATCGACCTGCCGATCCGCGCCATCTTCGACTGCCCCGCCATCGCCACCCTCGCCGCCCGCATCGCCGCCGACGATGCGTTGGAACCCGCCCGCCCGGCGCTGACCCCGCAACCACGCCCCGACCAGCTGCCGCTGTCCTTCGCGCAGCAGCGGCTGTGGTTCCTGAGCCAGCTGGAAGGGCCCTCGGCCACCTACAATATCCCGATGGCGCTGCGGATCGAGGGCGATCTGGACGCCGACGCCCTGCAGGCCGCGCTGAACGACGTGATCGCCCGGCACGAGGCCCTGCGCACCCGCTTTCCCGCCGCTGACACCCCCCGGCAGGAGGTGCTGGACCATGCCGCGCTGACATTGCGGCGGCGCGATGTCACCGAGGGCGAACTGGATGCGGCGCTGGCCGAGGGCGCCGCGCAGGTGCTGGATCTGGCCGACGGTCTGCCGCTGGCCGCGACCCTGTTCCGGCTGGGCGATCAGGACCATGTGCTGCTGCTGGTGATCCATCACATCGCGGGTGACGGGGCCTCGATGGCGCCGCTGGCCACGGATCTGTCCGCCGCCTATGCCGCGCGGCTGGCGGATCGCGCCCCCGACTGGCCCGCGCTGCCGGTGCAATATGGCGATTATACGCTGTGGCATCGCGCATTGCTGGGCGACCGCAACGACCCCGAATCCCGCCATGCAAGGCAGTTGCAGTTCTGGAAGCAGACCCTCGAAAATATCCCCGAAAAGATCGAACTGCCAACCGATCGGACGCGCCCGCCCGTCGCCAGCTATCGCGGCGAGACGCTGCGGGTCACCCTGCCCGCCGCTTTGACCGCGCAGATGCAGGCGCTGGCCGGGGCAAGGGACGCCTCCCTGTTCATGCTGTTGCAGGCCGGTGTCGCCACGCTGCTGTCGCGTCTGGGCGCGGGGCAGGACATCGTCCTTGGCGCGCCCGTCGCCGGACGGACCGAACCGGGGCTGGATAACCTGGTCGGGCTGTTCACCAATACTGTCGTCACCCGTGTCGATCTGTCGGGCACGCCCTCGCTGGACATGCTGATCGAGCGGCTGCGCAAGAACAGTCTTGCCGCCAGCGACCATCAGGACCTGCCCTTCGAGGAACTGGTCGAGGCGCTGAATCCGACCCGCTCATTGGCGCATCATCCGCTGTTTCAGGTGCTGGTCGCGTTGCAGAACACCGCCGAGCCGCATTGCACCCTGCACGGCTGCACGATCCGCGAACAGCGGTTGCAGGGCAGCCACGCAAGATTCGACCTCAGCTTCGATTTCGCGCCGGTCGGTGCCGGGGGCGAAGGCGGGCTGGAACTGGATATCGAATACGCAACCGATCTGTTCGACCGGCACAGCATCGCCACCCTGGCCGAGCGGCTGGAGCGCCTGTTCCACGCCGCCTGCGATGATCCTTCGCAGCCGCTGGCGGATATCGTCTTGCTGAGCGAGACCGAACGGCAGGCCCTGACCCGCGCCGACAAGGCCGCCACGCGCCGTCACCCCGACCTGCGCCTGCCCGAGCTGATCGCGGCAGCAGGCCAGCCCGACGCGCCGGCCGTCAGGGACCGGCAGCACAGCCTCGACCGTGCCGGACTGATGACCCGCGCCAACCGCTTTGCCCGCATGCTTCTGGCGCAGGGCATCGGCGCAGGCGATATCGTCGCCATCGGCACCGATCGGACGAACGACATGCTGGTGGCGTTGCTGGGCACGTTGACGGCGGGGGCGGCCTATCTGCCGCTGGACCCCGACCACCCCGCCGACCGGCTGGCCTATATGCTGGACATGGCGCAGCCCTCGCTGCTGTTGGGCACGCAAGCGCTGCTGCGTGACCTGACCGCACAGGACGCGCTGCCGAAGGGCTGCGGGCAATTGGCGCAGGCCGATCTTGCCACGGCTCTGGCGGCACATGACGGCGGCCCCGTCACCGATAGAGAGCGCCGCCGCCCGCTGATGGCGACGGATACGGCCTATGTGATCTTCACCTCGGGTTCGACCGGGCGGCCCAAGGGCGTGATGATCCCGCATGGCGCGCTGGAAAACTTCCTGCATGCGATGGCAGACCGGATCGGCATCCTGCCCTCGGACCGGCTGGCGGCGGTGACGCCGATCACCTTCGACATCGCCGGGCTGGAAATGTTCCTGCCGCTGATCGCCGGGGCCAGCCTGACGATCCTGCCGCGCGGGGTCACCTCGGACGGCGCGGCGCTGGCGGCGGCGCTGGATCAACAGCGGCCCACGATCATGCAGGCCACCCCCGCGACATGGCAGATGCTGCGCGATGCGGGCTGGCAGCCGGACCGCGGGCTGACCCTGCTGTGCGGGGGCGAGGCCATGCCGCAGGATCTGGGCGACTGGATGGCCACGACCGCCCGCGCGGTCTGGAACATGTATGGCCCGACCGAGACCACGATCTGGTCGCTGATGGACCGCGTCCGGCCCGGCCAGCCGATCCGCATCGGCAGCGCCATCGACAACACGCAACTGCGCATCGTGGACGACCGGCTGCGCCCTGTTCCCGATAACGTGGCGGGGGAACTGTGCATCGCGGGCGAGGGTCTGGCGCAGGGCTATCTGCATCGGCCCGACCTGACTGCCGAGCGGTTCGTGCCCGATCCCTTCGCGGCGGGTGCGCGTATGTATCGCACCGGCGATCTGGTGCGCCGTCGCGGCGACATGCTGGAATATCTGGGTCGTCTGGATCATCAGGTAAAGATCCGCGGGTTCCGCGTCGAGCTGGGCGAGATCGAGGCGGCCCTTTCCGCCGCAGGCTATTCCCGCAATGTCGTGATGGCGCCCGAGGGGGCAGGCGGCACGCCCATTCTGGTCGCATGGCTTTGCGGCACGGATCACGACAGCGGCACCATCCGCGCCGCGCTGGCCCCGCTGTTGCCGGACTATATGATCCCCGCCATATTCGTCACGCTGGCGGATTTCCCGCTGACCCCGAATGGCAAGATCGACCGCAAGGCGCTGCCGCGCCCCGATCTGACGGCGGCTCTGGCCGCGTATCGCGCGCCGCGGACTCAGGCTGAAATCGCGATCTGCGCCAGCTTCGCCGAAGTTCTGGACCGCGAGCGGATCGGACTGGATGACGATTTCTTCGCGCTTGGCGGCCATTCGCTGCTGGCGACCCGCCTTGCCAGCCGCATCCGCGCCGCGCTGCGGACCGAGATGCCGCTGCGCCTGCTGTTCCAGCATCCCACGCCCGCCGCCCTGGCGCAGGTATTGGGGCAGTCGCGGCCCGCCCTGCCGGCGCTTGTGCGGCAGGACCGCCCCGCCCGCATCCCGCTGTCGGCGGCGCAGAACCGGCTGTGGTTCCTGCAACGGCTGGAACGCAACGGCAGCGCCGAGGCGGCGGCCAGCTATAACATCCCGATGCGGCTTGACCTGCAGGGCAGGCTGGACCGGGACGCATTGCGCCTTGCGCTTGGCGACCTGATCGCGCGGCACGAGACCCTGCGCACCCGCTTTGTCGAAGAGGACGGCCAGCCGTTCCAGCAGATCGACGAACATGCAGACCCCGCATTCGCCATGGTCGCCACCACGCCTGACGCGCTGGAGGCCGAACTGGCCAGCGCCGCGCTGCACCATTTCGATCTTTCGGCTGAACATCCGCTGCGTGTGACGCTGTTCACCAGCGGCAAGGACCGGCACAGCCTGCTGCTGGTGTTGCATCATATCGCGGGCGACGGTGCCTCGATGGCTGTGCTGGCGCGCGATCTGTCCGCTGCCTATATCGCCCGCGTGGATGGTCATGCGCCGGAACTGGCGCCGCTGACCGTGCAATATGCCGATTATGCGCAATGGCTGGACCGGGTGATGGGCGATGGCGCCGATCCCGACAGCCGCCAGGCGCAGCAGATGGCATGGTGGGGCGAGGCGTTGCGGGATCTGCCGCAACTTCATGGCCTGCCCACCGACATGCCGCGGCCGCCCGTCGCCAGCCATCGCGGCGCAACCGTGCCGTTCCACATCCCCGCGCAGGTGCAGGCCGGACTGTCGAAGCTGGCGCAAAGCTCGGGCGCGACGCCGTTCATGGTCATTCACGCCGCGCTGGCGGCGTTGCTGACGCGGCTTGGCGCGGGCGAGGATATCGTGATCGGCACCCCTGTCGAGGGCCGCAACGATGCCGCGCTTGAGCCGCTGGTCGGGATGTTCGTCAACACTCTGGTCCTGCGCGCGGATACGTCGGGCGATCCCGCCTTTCGCGATCTGCTGGCGCAGTTGCGCGACCGCGACCTTGCCGCGTGGGAGCATCAGCAACTGCCGTTCGAGCAACTGGTGGAAAACCTGCATCCCGCACGCTCGCTGTCGCATCATCCGCTGTTCCAGATCATGCTGGCCGTGCAGCAGGGCCGCCCGCAGCCGGTCGATCTGCCGGGCCTGACGGTGACGGCGCGCGATGCCTCGGCTGCGGTGGCACGGTTCGACCTCAGCCTGCATCTGTGGGACATGCCCGGCGATGGTATCGAGGGCGAGCTGGAATATGCCGCCGACCTGTTCAGCAAGGCCACCGCGCAGGCGCTGGTCGGGCGCTTTCAGCGGCTGTTGCAGGCGGTGATCGCCGATCCGGCGCGTCCCATCGGGGACATCCCGCTGCTGGCCGACGACGAGGTCGCGCGGCTTCAGCACCTTGGCCGCGGTCCGCGAACCGGATCGCACGACACCGATATCGCCGCATTGTTCGAGGATCAGGCACAGCGCACCCCGGACGCCCCGGCGCTGGAAGGACCGGACGGCACGCTCAGCTATGCCGGGCTGGAGGCCGAGGGCAACCGCATCGCCCGTCACTTGCAATCCATGGGCGTCGGCACCGGCGACGCGGTGGCGATCTGCACGCATCGCGGCATCCGCATGGTCGCGGCGATCCTTGGCATCCTCAAGGCCGGGGCGGGCTATATTCCACTGGACCCGGCCTATCCCGCCACCCGGCTGGATCAGGCGCTTGAAGATGCCCGCCCGAAGGTCCTGATCGCGGATGCCCCGCAGGCAGGCAGGTTGAACCCGGCCACGGGCACCGGCCTGCTGCTGGCCGACGATCCGGCCCCCGCATGGTCCGGCGCATCTGCGACCCGGCCCCGGCGGGACCGGCACGATCCCGATCGGCTGGGCTACATGATCTTCACCTCGGGATCTACCGGGCGACCCAAGGGCGTGGTGATGCATCAGCGCGCATTGGTGAACCTGCTGGAATGGCAACGCCGCACGCTGCCTTTGCGGCCGGGCGCGCGGGTGCTGCAATTCGCGGCGCTTGGCTTTGACGTGGCGTTTCAGGAAATCTTCAGCACGCTGGCCTCGGGCGGCTGCCTGTGCCTGCTGCCGCAGGATCAGGTGCGCGATATCGACCTGCTGTCGCGCCGGATTGCCGAATTGCGGCTGGAACGGGTGTTCCTGCCCTTCATGGCCCTCAGCCATCTGGCCGAGGCGCTGGAGCAGCGCGGCGCCGACCTGCCCGACCTGCGCGATGTGATTACCGCAGGCGAACAGTTGCGGCTGACCCCTGCGCTGCGGGCGATGTTCGCGGCCAACCCCGATTGCCGCCTGCACAATCACTATGGCCCAACCGAGACCCATGTCTGCACCGGCTGGACCGGCTGCGGCGATCCCGCCGAATGGCCCGATCTGCCGCCGATCGGTCGGCCCGTGGATAATTGCCGCTGCCTCGTGCTGGATGCGCAGCGCCGTCCCGTGCCTGCCGGTGTCCCCGGAGAGCTTTATGTGGCCGGTGCCTGCGTGGCGCAGGGCTATCTTGACCTGCCCGAAATGACGCAGGAGCGGTTCCTGCCCGCCGCTGATGGGGAAATGATGTATCGCACCGGCGATCTGGTGCGCTGGCTGGCCGATGGCTCGCTGGATTATCTGGGCCGGATCGACACCCAGGTGAAGATCCGCGGCTTCCGCATCGAACCCGGCGAGATCGAGACCGCCATTGCCCGCCTGCCCGGCATCGACGATGTCGCGGTGATCGCCCATGACGACCCGGCGCGGGGCAAGCAACTGATCGCCTATGCCGTGGCGGAGCCCGGCACGGAGATCCAGCCGCAGGCGCTCCGCGACACGCTTGGCCAGACGCTGCCGGATTACATGGTGCCGGTGGCGGTGATCGCGATGGAGGCGCTGCCGTTGACGCCCAATGGCAAGCTGGATCGCCGCGCCCTGCCGGCGCCCGACCTGTCGCGCGGCCAGGGCCGCCCGCCACGCACCCGGAACGAAGCCACTCTTTGCCGCCTGTTCGCCGAGGTGCTGGACCTGCCCTCGGTCGGGATCGACGACAATTTCTTCGATCTGGGCGGCCATTCGCTGCTGGCAACCCGGCTGTTCAGCCGCATCCGCAACCAGTTGCAGACCGACCTGCCGATCCGGGCGCTGTTCGAAGCCCCCACGGTCGAGCAACTGGCCCGCAGGCTGGCCCCGGGCAACGCCAGCGCGCGCGCGCCGTTGCAAGCCCTGCCGCGTGGCGACAGCATGCCGCCAATGTCCTTCGCACAGCGCCGACTGTGGTTCCTGCAACAGCTGGACGGCCACGGCTCGACCTATAACATCCCGGTGGCGCTGCGGTTCAGCGGGTATCTGGATCAGGACGCCCTGCGCCTTGCCATCGGCGATGTCATCGCCCGGCACGAGATCCTGCGCACCACATATCCCGCAGGTGCCGAACCCCGCCAGCATATCGCTGCGCAGATGCAGCCGGTGCTGGATTTGATCGAAACCGGCGCGGGTCATCTGGATCGCGCCGTGACAGAGGCCGCCACCCATGCCTTCGACCTTCAGGCCGAAGGCCCGCTGCGTGTCACCCTGATCCGCACCGCCCCCGACAGCGGCGCATTGGTCATCGTGCTGCATCACATCGCGGGTGACGGGGCCTCGATGGCGCCGCTGGCGCGCGACCTGTCGGCGGCCTATGCCGCGCGCTGCGCCGGGCAGATGCCCGACTGGCAACCGCTGGCGGTGCAATATGCCGATTATGCAACCTGGCAGGCCGATCTGTGCGGCACATCCGACGATCCCGACAGCGAGCTGTCCCGGCAGCTGGGCTTCTGGCGCGAAACGCTGGCCGACCTGCCCGACGAGCTGGCCCTGCCCTTTGCCGCGCCACGTCCCGCCGTGGCCAGCGGCGGCGGCGGGCAGTTGCTTCTGCGGCTGCCAGCCGACACCCATGCGGCATTGCTGGACCTTGCCCGACAGCACGGCGCCACGCCCTTCATGGTCTTGCAGACCGCGCTGGCGGCGATGCTGCGGCGTCTGGGGGCGGGCGACGACATCCCGCTGGGAAGCCCGGTCGCGGGACGCATTGACCCGGCACTGGAGGATCTGGTCGGCTTCTTCGTCAACACGCTGGTCCTGAGGATGGACGCCAGCGGCAACCCCCGCTTTGCCGACCTGCTGGAGCGCGCGCGCCGCACCGATCTGGCCGCCTGGGAACATCAGGACCTGCCCTTCGAGGAACTGGTCGAACATCTCAGCCCAAGCCGTTCGCTGGCCCGCCATCCGCTGTTTCAGGTGCTGTTGCAGGTCCAGAACACCGCCCGCGCCGACCTGACGCTGCCGGGTCTGTCATTGCAGGCGATGGATGCCGATACCGGAACGTCGAAATTCGATCTGGCCTTCCATGTGGCCGAGGAACACGACGCCGATGGTCGCCCCGCCGGGATGGAGATCACGCTGGAATATTCGGCGGATCTTTATACCCCCGACAGCGCCGGGCGGGTGCTGGACAGCTTCCACCGGTTGCTGCGGGCCGCGATCGGCGATCCGCAGGCGCGGCTGACCGACCTGCCGGTGATCGATCCGGCCGAAGCTGCGGCGCTGACCTCGGATGCCGGGCTGGACCTGCGCGATCTGACGGTGCGCCCGGTGCCCGACTGGTTCGAGCGGATCGCCGATGAACGTGGCGACGCCGCCGCGCTGATCGTGGATGGCGCGCCGGTCAGCTATCGCCAGCTTGACCAGCAGGCCAACCGCATCGCCCATGCGCTGATCGCGCGCGGCATCGGGACCGAGGATCGCGTCGGGCTGATGCTGCCACGCTCGGACCGGATGATCGCGGCCATACTGGGGGTGATGAAGGCGGGCGCGGCGTTCCTGCCGCTGGATCCCGACCTGCCCGCCGAACGGCTGGCCTTCATCGCAGCCGATGCGAAACCGCGCGCGGTGCTGACCCTGACCGGATTGCAGGACCGTCTGCCGCAGGGCGCCGGGCTGCTGGCTCTGGACGATCCGGCGGGCTTCGGTGGCGACGTCGCCGCCGCACCCGCGTCGCGCATCACCGATATCGGGCTTGATCCGCGCCACCCGGCATATGTGATCTATACCTCCGGCTCGACCGGGCGGCCCAAGGGCGTCGTCGTGCCCCATGCCGGGCTGCCCGCGCTGACCGTGGCACAGGTGGAACGCTTTGGCCTCACCGCCGACAGCCGGGTGCTGCAATTCGCCTCGATCAGTTTCGACGCCTCGGTGATGGAGGTGATGATGGCCTTTGCCGCCGGTGCCACGCTGGTCCTGCCGCCGCCGGGCCGGGTGCTGGGCGACGACCTGACCCATGCGCTGACCGCTGGCCGCATCACCCATGCGCTGATCCCGCCAAGCGTGCTGGCAACGCTGGACCCGGCGTTGCGCTGGCCCGAAACGGTGATCGTCGGCGGCGAGGCCTGCCCGCCCCATATCGCCGCCGCCTGGTCGCAGAATCACCGGCTGGTCAATGCCTATGGCCCGACCGAGATCACCATCTGCTGCGCCATGAGCCCGGTCCTGACCGGCGGCGCCCCCGTCGCGCCCCCGCTTGGCAGCCCCAATGTGAATGCGCGGATCTATATCCTTGACGATGCGCTGCAACCCGTACCAGCGGGTATCCCCGGAGAGCTGTATATCGCCGGGGACGGGGTTGCGCGTGGCTATCTGGACCGTCCCGATCTGACGGCGGAACGCTTTGTCGCCGATCCGTTCCGGCCCGGACAGCGCATGTATCGTTCCGGCGATCTGGCGCAGTGGCGCGAGGATGGGCAGATCGACTATCTGGGTCGCGCCGATACTCAGGTGAAGATCCGTGGCTTCCGGATCGAACCGGGCGAGATCGAGGCCGCCATCGCCCGCGCGGGCTACCCCGCCAATGCGGTGATCCTGCGCGAGGATCAGCCGGGCCTGCGCCAGCTGGCCGCCTATGTCGCCACACCGGAACTGGACACAGCGGCGCTGAGGGCGGAACTGGCCGCAACCCTGCCCGACTGGATGCTGCCTGCATCCTTCACCCGGCTGGATGCGCTGCCGATGTCGGCCAATGGCGCGAAACTGGACCGCAAGGCGCTGCCCGCACCGGACCATGACGCCACGCCGACACGCTTGCCCCGCGATGCGACCGAGGAAACGCTGGCCGCGTTGTTTGCCGAAATGCTGGGCCTGCCGTCCATCGGCATCGACGACAGCTTCTTCGACCGTGGCGGCCATTCGCTGCTGGCCACGCGGCTGGTGGCGGCGATCCGCGACCGGATGGGTGTCTCTCTGCCGATCCGCGCGGTGTTTGAGACCCCCAGCGTCGAGGCGCTGGCCTGCCGCATCCGCGATGTCGCGCCCGCCACTGCGGATGCGCTGGCGCTGGTGCCGCAAGCGCGGCCCGAGGTCCTGCCGCTGTCCTATGCTCAGGCGCGGCTGTGGTTTCTGCAACAGTTCGAGGGTCCTTCCGCGACCTATAACATCCCGCTGGCCCTGCGCCTGACCGGGGCATTGGATCAGGATGCGCTGGAGGCCGCGCTGAACGATCTGGTGACACGGCATGAAAGCCTGCGCACGCTGTTCCCGGCCGAGGATACCGGCCGCCAGTCGATCCTGCCGCCCGACGCCGCAAGGCTGGAACTGGCACGGATCAGCACGGACGATGCGGACCAGTCACTGGCCGCGCTGCGGTTGGAATCCGCGCGTCCCTTCGATCTGAGCCGCGAACTGCCCCTGCGCGCGACCCTGATCACCGAGGCCGGCGACCGGCATATCCTGCTGCTCCTGCTGCATCACATCGCGGCGGATGGCGGCTCTGTCGCGCCTCTGGCGGCGGATCTGTCCACCGCCTATGCCGCCCGTCTTGCGGGACACGCGCCGGATTGGACACCGCTGCCGGTCCAATATGCCGACTTCACGCTGTGGCAGCGCGACCGGCTGGGCAGCGAAGAGGACCCGGCCAGCGCCATGTCGGCCCAGATCGGCTATTGGCGCGACCGGCTGGCGGACCTGCCGCAGCGGCTGGACCTGCCTGCCGATCTGCCACGCCCCGCCATCGCCAGCCATCGCGGCGCGCATTGCCCGCTGGACCTGCCCGCCGACCTGCACCGGCAGCTTGCGCAGCTTGCCTCGGCCCATGGCGCGACGCTGTTCATGGTGCTGGAGGCGGCGCTGGCCGCCACGCTGGCCCGGCTGGGTGCGGGCGACGACATCGCCATCGGCACCCCCGTCGCGGGCCGGACCGAGGCTGCGCTGGACGATCAGATCGGCCTGTTCGTCAATACGTTGGTGCTGCGCAACGACCTGTCGGGCAATCCGCGCTTTGCCGATCTGCTGGCGCAGGTCCGCAGCCGCGCACTGGAAGCATACGAGCATCAGGACCTGCCCTTCGAGCAACTGGTGACCCTGCTGAACCCCGAACGCTCGTTGTCGCATCATCCGCTGTTCCAGGTGATGCTGTCCTTGCAGAACAACCGCGAGGCCGCGCTGGATCTGGGCGGTGTCGGGGCGGAAATGCTGGATCTGGAGCTTGATGTCGCGAAATTCGACCTGAACTTCAACCTGGCCGAGATAAACGACGACAAGGGCCAGCCCGGCGGGATCACCGGCACGCTGGAATATGCCTGCGACCTGTTTTTGCCCGAAACCGCGCGGATGATCGCGGATTGCCTTGTCCGGATGCTGCATGCCGTGGCCGGGGATGCGCAGCAGCAGGTGATGCGCGTGTCCTTGCAGGATGCCGCAACCCCCCTGCCGCTGCCCGCCCCCCAGGGGCTGCCGGGCACGCTGCCGGATCTGCTGGCCGATGCGCCGTATCACGCGACCCGGACCGCTCTGGTCACCGAAGACGCGGAAATGAGCTTTGGCGCGCTGGCGCAGCATTCCGACCGTCTTGCGCGCCTGCTGATCGGGCGGGGGATCGGGCCGGGCGATCTTGTCGGGCTGGCGCTGCCGCGCGGGACCGAACTGATCGTCGCGCTGCTGGCCGTGGTCAAGACCGGCGCGGCCTATCTGCCGCTGGACCCGGATTACCCGGCCGAACGGCTGGCCGCGATCATCGAGGACGGCGCGCCGCGACTGGTGCTGACCGCGATGGAGGTCGAGGACCGCCTGCCCGAACAGGCCGCGCATCTGAAGCTGGTGATCGACCGCGGCCCGGTGCTGATGCGGCGTCAGGCCATGTCCGCCGAGCCGCTGCATCCCGCCGAACGCCTGCGCCCGGTGCATGGGGACGACCCGGCCTATGTGATCTTCACCTCGGGCTCGACCGGCCGGCCCAAAGGGGTGGTGGTGCCGCAGCGCGCCGTCGCCGGCCATATGGGCTGGATGCGCGACAGCTTCCCGCTGACCCCGCAGGACCGTGTGCTGTTCCGCACCTCGCTGAACTTCGACGCTGCCGAATGGGAAATCTGGCTGCCACTGATCTGCGGCGCCGCGATGGTGATCCTGCCCGACGCACTGCGGCTGGAACTGGACCGCATCCCCGATTTCGCCGCCCGCAAGGGGGTGACGGTGATGCAGGTGGTGCCCTCGATGCTGCCGCCGATGCTGGATGCGCCCGAACGGCCACGCCTGCGCTGGCTGTTCTCGGGCGGCGAGCCGCTGTCCGAGGCGCTGGCCCGGCGCGCGGCATCGGTCTGGGGGGCCGAGGTCGTCAACCTTTACGGACCCACCGAAACCACGATCCAGATCACCGCCGCCAACCTGTCCGACACGCCGGTCACCAATGGCAGCGAACGCGCCACCATGCCGATCGGCCATTCGGTCGGGGGCGCGGAACTGCTGGTGCTGGACCCGTGGCTGCAACCCGTCCCGTCCGGCGTCCCCGGAGAGCTGTATGTGACCGGGGCGCAGGTCGCGCTTGGCTATCTGGGCCGTGCGGCGCAGACGGCGGAACGCTTTATCGCCAGCCCGACCGTGCCCGGACAAAGGATGTATCGCACCGGCGACCGGGTGCGCTGGCGGGTCGATGGGCAGCTTGAATTCGTCAGCCGCGCCGACGATCAGCTGAAGATCCGCGGTTTCCGCGTCGAACCCGGAGAGATCGAGACCGCCATCCGCCGCGCCGGACATTCGGGCGTCGCCGTGATCGCCCGCGAGGATCGGCCCGGGCACCGGCAGCTGGTGGCCTATGTCACCAGCCCCGGTCTGGACGAGGCCGGATTGCGCAGCCATCTGGCCACTGAGCTGCCCGACTATATGGTGCCTGCCGCCATCGTCCGGCTGGACGCGCTGCCGCTGAGTGCCAATGGCAAGCTGGACCGCCGCGCCCTGCCCGCCCCGCAAGTCACCGGCGACGCGCCGCTGCGCGAGGCCACGAACGGGACCGAGCAGGTGTTCTGCGACCTGTTCGCCGCGGTCCTGTCGCTGCCGCATGTCGGCGCGGATCAGGGTTTCTTCACGCTGGGGGGCGATTCGATTTCGTCGATCCAGCTGGTCGGCCATGCCCGCCACGCGGGCTGGCGGATCACCGCACGGGATGTGTTCCAGCACCAGACCCCCGCCGCGCTGGCCCGGATCGCGCTGCCGCTGTCGGGTGACGAGGCCCGGCCCACCACCGGCAATCCCTGCGGACCACTGCCCGCAACACCGATCATGGCCGAGTTCCTCTCGGACCCCGAACATGGCGACGCCTTCCAGCAAAGCATGTTGCTGACCCTGCCCGACGGGATCGACCGCGATGGGCTGACCCGCGCCCTGCAAGCGATCCTCGACCATCATCACGCCTTGCGGCTGACGGTGGGCGCGGATGGCGGCCTTGTCATCCCCGAACTCGGCAGCCTGCGGGCCGAGGACTGCCTGCATCTGTCCGACAGCCCGCATCCCGATCTGTCGGCTGCGATGGATCAGGCCGCGTCCCGGCTGGCCCCGCGCAAGGGGCGGCTGGTGCAGGCGGTCTGGTTCCCGCAAGCCCAACGGCTGATGCTGACCATCCACCACCTTGCAGTGGACGGCGTGTCATGGCGCATCTTGCTGCCCGATCTGGCGCAGGCATGGGCGGCCATCGCCGAAGGGCGCGAGCCCGCGCTGACGCCCGCGCCGACCTCG
Organism: Paracoccus alcaliphilus; assembly: GCF_028553725.1. Taxonomy (NCBI): domain Bacteria; kingdom Pseudomonadati; phylum Pseudomonadota; class Alphaproteobacteria; order Rhodobacterales; family Paracoccaceae; genus Paracoccus; species Paracoccus alcaliphilus. Next base: position 114,696 of record NZ_CP067127.1, on the reverse strand, counting down.
TTGCGCGACTGGGCCACGGCTCTGCCTGCCCTTGCCGCGCGTCGCCGGGATGAACTGCCCTTGTGGCAGGAAATGGACGCAGGCGACGCCCCCCTTGCCGCGCGGGCACTGGATCCGGCGCTGGATACCGTCGCCACGCAGCAGAACCTTGTCACCGAGCTGGAGCCGCAGGTCACGCAGACCCTGCTGACCCGCGCGGTCGAGCGGATCAACGGCGGCGCCAACGATGTGCTGCTGGCCGCCTTCGCGCTGGCGGTGATCCGCTGGCGGCACGATGAGGGCCACACCGACACGCAGGCCGCCACCTTCCTGCTGGAGGGCCACGGCCGCGAGCCGATCCTTGACGGGGCCGAGATCGGCCAGACCGTCGGCTGGTTCACCAGCCTGTTCCCGCTGCGCCTGCATCTGGACGGCATGGACCCGGCTGCGGTGCTGGCAGGTTCGGATGGCGCGGCGCTGGATCGGGTGCTGAAATCCGTCAAGGAACAGCTGCGCCGCATTCCCGACAATGGCGTGGGTTACGGCCTCCTGCGCCATATGAACCCGGAAACCGCCCCGGCTCTGGCGCGGATGGCGCGTCCCGGCATCGCCTTCAACTATCTGGGTCGTTTCGGCGCACCCGGACATGGCGGCGAGGATACGCCCCGCGATCGCCCGCCCGCCTTCCAGCCCGCCCCCGAGGCTTCGGCCCTGTCGGGCGGTCAGGATCCGCGCCGCGCGCTGACCAATATCATCGAGTTGAACGCGATGACGCTGGACGGCCCGACCGGGCCACGGCTGATCACCAACTGGTCCTGTGCCGGCCGTCTGATCGGCACCGACCGGATGCGCGCACTGGCCGATGGCTGGTTCGAGGCGCTGCGCCACATCGCCGCTGCCGCCGAAACCGGCGACCGCGCCTCTTTGCTGACCCCCTCGGATGTGCTGGCCGATATCGACCAGTCCGACATCGAATTTCTGGAGACACTCTATGCGTGAAGCGAATATCGAGAACATCCTGCCGCTGACCCCCCTTCAGCATGGCTTCCTGTTTCACGCGCTCTATGACGACGGGGTGCAGGACAGCTATGTGACGCAGATGGTCTTTTCGCTCGACGGGGCGCTGGATCCGGCCCGGTTGCAGGCTGCGACACGCGCGCTGTTGCGCCGCCATGCCAGCCTGCGCGCGGCCTTCGTTCACCACAAGGTCAAGGCCCCGGTGCAGGTGATCCAGCGCGCGCCTCAGCTGCCATGGCAGGACCTGGACCTGTCCGCCGCGCCCGATCCCGAGGCCGCGCTGAAGGCGGAAATCGCCCGCGACTATGAACAGCGTTTCGATCTGGCCCGCGCGCCGCTGCTGCGGTTCACCCTGATCCGCATGGCGCCCGAACGCCATATGCTGATCTTCACCAGCCACCACATCCTCATGGATGGCTGGTCCACCCCGATCCTGCTGAACGAGCTGTTCACACTCTATGACCGCGATGCCGAGACCTCGGGCCTGCCGCATGTCACGCCCTGGCGCGACTATGTCAAATGGCTGGCGGGGCGTGACGATGCAGCGGCCCGCGCGGCGTGGCAGGACGCCTTCGCCGGGTTCGAGGAACCCGCGCGCATCGCGCCTGCCGCCAGCGAAGGGGCCGTGCCTCAGGTCATGCACCACCCGATCCCCGACGCGCTGATCGACCGGATGCAGGACCGGGCGCGCGAGTTGGGTGTGACCATGAACACGCTGGCTCAGGCCGCCTGGGGGCTGGTTCTGGGCCATGTGACCCACCGCCATGACGTGGCCTTCGGCAGCATCGTATCGGGCCGCCCTGCCGATCTGCCGGGGGTCGAACATATGATCGGCCTGTTCATCAACAGCATCCCGGTCAGGATGCGGTGGCGACCGGACATGCCTGCGTCGGAAGTGCTGCGCGGATTGCAGGACGAACAGGCGCGGCTGCTGGATCATCAGCATCTGGGCCTGTCGGAAATCCAGCGCAGCGTCGGGCAGGGCGATCTGTTCGACAGTCTCGTGGTGTTCGAGAATTTCCCCATCGGCAGCCCCGGCAAGGAAGATGACGATGGCATCGGCGGGCTGCGGATCGAGCGCCACTCGAACCACGGCGGCGATACCTCGCATTATGCCGCCAGCATCGCGATCCTGCCGGGTGAAACCTATCAGGTGAAACTGGCATGGCGCGGCGATCTGATTTCCGATGCCATGGCGGAATGGCTGGTGCAGGCCTGTCTGCGGGCGCTGGACGCGCTGGCCGATCCTGCCGACAGGCCGGTGGCCCGCATCGCCCTGACCCCGCCCCAGGAACTGGCCGCGCTGACCGCGCCATGGAACGACACCGCCCACCCGCTGCGCCATGAAACGCTGGCCGACATGCTGGAGGGTTTTTCGTCGGGCGACGGGCCTGCGTTGGATGTCGATGGCGAAAGGCTGGACCGCACGGCCCTTCATGCCCGCGCCAACCGGCTGGCGCATGAACTGATCGCGCGCGGCATCGGCCCCGGCGATCTGGTGGGGGTGATGATGCCGCGTTCCGCGCGGATGGTGGTGGCGGTGATGGCGGTGCTGAAGGCCGGCGCGGCCTATCTGCCGCTGGACCCCGATTATCCGGCCGGGCGGCTGACCCATATGATCGGCGACGCCGCCCCCGCGCTGGTGCTGACCACGCCGAATGTCCCCTGCCAGTCCGCCGCCGAAGGCACGCCGGTCCTGTGTCTGGACCGCAGCCGGATGGCGCAGATCGCGCGCAGGCCCGCCCATGCGCCGACCGATGCGATGCGCCACCGGCCGTTGCGGCCCGATGACGCGGCCTATGTGATCTATACCTCGGGATCGACCGGCACGCCCAAGGGGGTGGTGATCCCACATCGCGGCATCGTCAACCGGCTGCGCTGGATGCAGCGAGAATATCCGCTGCAACCCGATGACGCCATTCTGCACAAGACCGCCTTCGGCTTTGACGTGTCGGTGTGGGAGCTGCTGTTCCCGCTGGTCAGCGGCGCCCGGCTGGTCGTCGCGCGACCCGACGGCCACCGCGATCCCGCCTATCTGGCCGGGCTGATCCGCGACCGCCGGGTGACGATGGTGCATTTCGTGGCCTCGATGCTGGAACCGTTCATCGACGAACCCGGCACCCGCGACCTGCCCCTGCGCCGGGTCATCTGTGGCGGCGAGGCCCTGGGCCCCGATCTGCTGGCACGGGCGCGTGAACGGCTGGACTGCGAGATCAACCATTCCTATGGCCCGACCGAGACCTCGATCGGGGTGGCCGCCCATCTGTGCGACAGCGCCGATCAGTCGGGCCCCGTCCCCGTCGGCGGGCCGGTCGCCAATACCCGCTTTCATGTCCTCGACCGCGAATTGCGCTGCGTTCCCCCCGGCGTCACGGGCGAGCTTTACATCGCCGGCAGCAGCCTTGCGCGCGGCTATCTGAACCAGCCGGGCCTGACGGCGGACCGCTTTGTCGCCAATCCCTTCGCCCCCGGTGAACGCATGTATCGCTCGGGCGATCTGGCGATGTGGCGCGAGGATGGCAAGCTGGTCATCCGCGGTCGCGCCGACCAGCAGGTCAAGATCCGCGGGCTGCGCATCGAACTGGGCGAAATTAGTGCCGCGATGTCCGCTGCGGGCTGGTCGCAAAACGCCGTGATCCTGCGCGAGGATCAGCCCGGCCAGCGCCGCATCGTCGCCTATGTCGTGCGGCGCGAGGGCAAGGCCCCCGATCATCAGCGGCTGCGCGAGGAACTGGCCCGCCGCCTGCCCGACCATATGGTGCCCGCCGCCTTCGTTACGCTGGACGCCCTGCCCAGCCTGCCCAATGGCAAGCTGGACCGCAGCGCCCTGCCTGCCCCCGATACAGCGCTGGCAGGTGCCGCCGCGCCCCGCAACGCCCGTGAACACGCCGTCGCCGCGCTGTTTGCCGAGGTGCTGGCCCTGCCCGCCGAGGCCGCTGCCGCCTTGTCCGTGGCTGACAGCTTCTTCACGCTTGGCGGCCATTCGCTGCTGGCGATCCGGCTGATCTCGCGCCTGCGCAGCGAGATGGGGCTGGAGATCTCGATCCGCAGCCTGTTCGAGAACCCGACCGTCGAGGCGCTGGCCCGCGTGCTGGACAAGGCGGGCGGCGTCACCCCACGCCCCGCCCTGCGCCCCATGCCGCGCCCCCGGCATCTGCCGCAATCCTTCGCGCAGGCCCGGCTGTGGACGGTCACGCAACTGGAAGGCCCCTCGGCCACCTACAACATGCCGATGGCCCTGCGCCTCAGCGGACCGCTGGAGGCAGCCGCCCTGCGCGCCGCCCTTGCCGATATCACCACCCGGCACGAGGTTCTGCGCACGATATTCCCGAACGACGACACCCCGGTGCAGCAGGTCCTGCCCGCCTCGGATCCGGCGGCCAGCCCCGACTTCACCCTGCGCGAGATCACCCCCGAGGCGCTGGCCCCCGCGTTGGAGGCCGAATCCGCCCATGTCTTCGACCTTTCGCAGGATCTGCCGCTGCACAGCGTGCTGTTCCGGTTGTCCGGGGACGAGCATGTTCTGCTGCTGGTTCTGCATCACATCGCGGGCGATGGCGCATCGCTGGCGCCACTGGCTGCGGATCTGGCCGAGGCCTATCGCGCCCATCTGAACGGCATTGCCGCCATCCTGCCGCCGCCGACGGTGCAATATGCCGATTACGCGCTGTGGCAGCGCGATCTGCTGGGCGATGCCGCCGATCCCGACAGTCTGGCGGCGCGTCAGGCCGGTTTCTGGGCCGAGACGCTGACAGGTGCACCGCAACAGGTGACCTTGCTGCCCGACCACCCCCGCCCCGCCGTCGCGGCCCATCGCGGCGCGCGGATCCCGCTCGGCATCGATGCGGCGGCCCATCAGGCGCTGGATGCGCTGGCCAGCCGACACGGTGCGACCATGTTCATGGTTCTGCACGCGGCCCTTGCCATGACGATGCAGCGGTCGGGCTGTGGTGACGACATCGTCATCGGCACCGCCCTTGCCGGACGGCAGGACGATCTGTTGCAGGACATGGTCGGCTTTTTCGTGAACACGCTGGCATTGCGCAGCCGGATCGACGCCGACCGGTCAATGGCCGACCTGCTGGACGGCGTCCGCGATGCCGACCTGTCCGCCTTCGACAATCAGGACCTGCCCTTCGACCAGATCGTGGACCGGCTGGTCCCGGATCGCTCGCTGGCGGTCAACCCGCTGTTCCAGGTCTTTCTGGTGTTGCAGAACGCGGCACCCGCCGCCCTGTCCCTGCCCGGCCTGTCGGTCGAGCTGATCGACAGCGGGCTGGATGCCGCCAAGTTCGACCTGACCCTCGATCTGGCCGAAAGCCGCGATCAGGCGGGCCGTGCTGCGGGTATCGAGGGCGTGCTGCAATATGACGCCGACCTGTACGAGCCCGACACCGCCCGCCGCTTCGCCGCCCGGTTCCGGTGCATCCTGCATGCGCTGGCCCGGCTCAGCGACCAGCCGCTGCGCGACATCCCGATGGCGGATCAGGACGAAACCGCGCTGCTGCGCGATTTCGGCAAGGGCGCGCCGGTGGCCGGGGATCTGGCAGGGCAGGATTTCTTCAGCCTGATCCAGACCGCCGCCGGGCGAAACCCCACAGCCCCGGCGCTGGATGATGGCCAGCAGGTGGTCACCTTTACCGATCTGATCCGGCGCGTCGAGGACTGCGCCTCGGGCCTGCTGGAACACGGCGTCAGGCCCGGCAGCCGGGTTGGCGTCATGCGTCACCGCTCGGCCGATGCGATCGTGGCGATGCTGGGCATCATCCGCGCAGGCGGGGTCTATCTGCCGCTGGACCCGAACTATCCGCAGGACCGGCTGGACTGGATCGTGTCGGATGCCCGGCCCGTCCTGATCTTGGCCGAACCCGCCACAAGCGGCCGCCTGCCGGCAGGCGACGTGCCCGTGCTGAGCGATCTGCCCGCAGCCAGCTGTGCCCTGCCGCCCCTGCCGCGGCTGAGCGATCCGGCCTATGTGATCTATACGTCCGGCTCGACCGGGCGGCCCAAGGGCGTGGTGCTGACCCATGCCGGTCTTGCCGGACTGGTCGGGGGTCAGCGAGAGGCCTTCGGCATCACCCCCGATGCGCGGGTGCTGCAATTCGCCTCGCCCAGCTTCGACGCGGCGATCGCCGAGATCATCGTGACACTGGCATCCGGCGCGACACTGGTGCTGGCCGATAGCGGGGACATGGCGCCCGGTGCCCCTCTGGCCGATCTGGTCCGGCGGCGCAGGGTCACCCATGCGACCCTGCCGCCGGTGGTGCTGGCCGCGATGCAGCCTGCCGACATGCCCGGCCTGACCCATCTGATCACCGCAGGCGAGGCCCTGCCCCCGCATCTGGCCGCGATCTGGGGCGAAGGCCGCCATCTGGTCAACGCTTATGGCCCGACCGAAAACACCGTCTGCGCCACCATGTCCATCCAGCCCTTTGGGGGGCTGTCCGCGCCGATCGGTCGCCCGATCACGGGCACCGATATTCACATCCTCGACGCTTCCCTTCAGCCTGTTCCCGTTGGTGTTGTGGGCGAGTTGTATATCGCGGGCTCTGGTCTGGCGCAGGGTTATCTGAATCGGCCCGACCTGACCGCCGAACGCTTCGTCGCCAATCCCTTCGGCCCCGGCCAGCGGATGTATCGCTCGGGCGATCTGGCGCGGTGGCGCGAGGATGGGCAGGTCGAGTTCATCGGCCGCGCCGACCAGCAGCTCAAGATCCGCGGCTTCCGCATCGAGCCCGGCGAGATCGAGGCCGCCATCGCCCGCGCAGGCCATCCGCAATCCGCCGTCATCGCGCGTGAGGACCGCCCCGGGCAGAAGCAGCTGGTGGCCTATGTCATCGCCCGCGATCTGGATCGCGACGCGCTGCGCGGAACGCTGGCCGCTGAACTGCCCGACTATATGGTGCCCGCCGCCTTCGTGGCGATGGAGGCCTTGCCGCTGACCCCCAACGGCAAGCTGGACCGCCGCGCCCTGCCCGAACCCGAAGCCAGCACCGGACCCCGCCGCGCGCCGCGCAACCGGACCGAGGCCACGCTGGCCGCCCTTTTCGCCGAGGTGCTGGGCACCACCGAGATCGGCATCGACGACAGCTTCTTCGCGCTTGGCGGCGATTCCATCTCGTCGATCCAGCTGGTCGCACGCGCCAGAAAGGAGGGCATCACCCTGACCGCAAGGCAGATCTTCCAGCACCCCACCATCGCCGCCCTGGCCCCGCTGGCCGGGACCCCGGCCGCCCCGCCCGCCGAGGTGCTGGGCACCACCGAGATCGGCATCGACGACAGCTTCTTCGCGCTTGGCGGCGATGGTGGGGTGCTGGAAGATCTGCCTTGCGGTCAGGGTGATGCCCTCCTTTCTGGCGCGTGCCCGCCCATGATCCGCAGGTCTTCGAGCAGGCCTTGGGCGACATGCTGGAACTGCATCACGCGCTGCGCCTGTCCACCGCGGGCGGCACCATGACCATCGCGCCGCCACGCAGCATCCGCGCCCGCGACTGCCTGACGGTGCTGGCCCCGGACGAGGACCCGACCGCCGCCGCCGAACGGGCGCTGGCCGAACTGTCGCCGCGCAAGGGCCAGATGCTGCGCGCCGTGCTGGCCCCCGATCCCAACCCCGATCCCGCGCGCCCCGATGCCCGCCTGCTGTGGCTGGCCATCCACCATCTGGCCATCGACGGCGTCTCCTGGCGCATCCTGCTGCCCGATCTGGCCGAGGCGGCCGGGGCCCGTGCGGAAGGGCGCAAACCGGATCTCGATCCGGTGCCGGTCTCGTGGCGCGACTGGGCCATCGCCCTGCCCGGGGCCGCCGCCGCGCGGCGCCACGAGCTGCCCTTCTGGCAGCAGATGACCCCCGATGCCGCCTGGCCCGCAGGCCCGCTGGACCCCGATCAGGACAGCTCTGACAGCCAGGGCAGCCTGATGCGCGAACTGCCCGCCGACATCACCCGCTGCCTGCTGACCCGCGCCCCCCAGCGCATCGGCGGCGGCGTGGGTGACGTGCTGCTGGCCGGTTTCGCCATCGCGCTGGCCGGCTGGCAGGCCGAACGCGGGCTGGACCCCGCCACCGCCGCCTTCGAACTGGAAGGCCATGGCCGCGAGCCGCTGCTGGAGGGTGCCGATCTCAGCCGAAGCATCGGCTGGTTCACCAGCCAGTTCCCGCTGCGCCTGTCGCTGCCCGATGCCGCGGTTCCGACCGATGACGACGCGCTGGACCGGCTGCTGAAATCGGTCAAGGACCAGCTGGCCCGCCTGCCCGGCAATGGCGTGGGTTACGGGTTGCTGCGCCATCTGGACCCCGAAGGCGCCGCCGCACTGGCCGAACAACCCGCCGCATGGGCCGGGTTCAACTATCTGGGCCGGTTCGATGCCGGTGATGCCGCCGCCGATGCCGGCTTCTGGCGCCCGGCCGAAGGCGCCATCGCCGCGCCCCGGCCGCCGCGCCCCCGGCCGCTGGCCCGGCTGATCGACCTCAATGCCGTGACCGAGGATCGCGCCGATGGTCCGGTGCTGGTCGCCGACTGGTCATGGGCCGCCCGGCATCTGGATCAGGCCGCCATCGCCGATCTGGCCGGGCGCTGGTTCGACGCGCTGACCCGCATCGCCGCGCTGACCGAGGCCCGGCCGGAACGGGTGCTGACCACCTCGGATGTGGCCCTGTCGGGGCTGGAGCAACCCGCCATCGACGCGCTGGCCGCCCGGATGCCGCTGGCCGATATCCTGCCGCTGTCGCCGCTGCAGCAGGGCTTCCTGTTCCATGACAGCTATGACGACGAGAGCGCCGCCTATATCGTGCAGATGGTCTTTCAGCTGGACGGCCCGCTGGACCCCGGCCGCCTGCGCGCCGCCATGCGCGCCCTGCTGGCGCGTCACCCCAACCTTGCCGCCCGCTTCGAGCTGATCGGCGAGCGCATGGTCCAGCTGATCCCCCGCCGCCCCGACCTGCCATGGCTGACCCACAGCCTGACAGGCCCCGACCCCGAGCGCGAGGCCGAACGCGACGCCATCCTGACCGCCGACAGAAACACCCGCTTCGACCTCAAAAACGAACCGCCAATCCGCGTAACCCTCATCCGCGAAAACAAAAACAAACACAAAATCGCAATAACAACACACCATATCGCTATCGATGGGTGGTCGCTGCCGGTCTTTCTGGATGAGCTGTTCGCCCTCTATGACGCGCCGGATGCCGAGCTGTCGCAGATGACGCCCTATGCCGATTACATCCGCTGGACCGCCTTGCGCCCCGACACCGAGGCGGATGACTTCTGGCGCGATCAACTGGCCGATCTGGAAGGCCCCACGCTGATCGCGCCCGATGCCGGCGGTCAATCCGCCGGGGTGACCCTGTCGCGAAAACTGGACGCGACGGCGACCGGGCAACTGGAAAGCCGCGCCCGCGATCTGGGGATCACGCTGAACGCGCTGATCCAGTCGGCCTGGGGGCTTTACCTGTCACGCCGCAGCGGCCAGCGCGACGTGATCTTCGGCACCACCGTTTCGGGTCGCCCCGCCGACCTGCCGGGGGTCGAGCGCATGGTGGGCCTGTTCATCAACACCCTGCCGCTGCGCCTGCGGCCCAAACCGGCGCAGCCTGTCTCGGAGTTTCTGCGCCAGACCCACGACCGGCTGTCCGCGACCCTTGAACATCAGCATGTCCCGTTGAGCAGGCTGCAACGGATCGCCGGACATGAGCAGCTGTTCGACACGCTGACCGTGTTCGAGAACTATCCTTCCGGCCCTGCGGATGGTGACGCCGCCGATGCGGCGCTGAGCGTCGAAAGGCACAGCCAGCATGGCGGCGATGCCACCCACTATCCGATGGGTCTTGCCGCCGTTCCGGGCGAGGCCCTCAGGCTGACACTCAGCTATCGCGGGGATCTGTTCAACGTCGAAGAGGCCGGTCAGGTGCTGGACAGCGTGGAAACCATCCTGCGCGGTCTTGCCGATCCGTCCGATCCGAAACTGGGCGAAATCGGCCTGCTGAACGACGCGGCCACCGACAGGGCGCTGACGGTGCTGCGAGGCGCCGAGCACCCGCGCAAGCGCCAGAGCCTGCCCGATCTGGTCTGCGAGGCGGCGCGTCATGCGCCGCATGCGACCGCCTTGATCTCTGCCGAGGGGCGGCTGGATTATGCCGGGCTGGAACGCGCCAGTGCCGTGCTGGCCCGGCGACTGGCCGGGGCGGGGGTCAGGCGCGGGCAGATCGTCGCCATGCTGCTGCCGCGTGGCATCGCCGCGATCACCGGCCTGCTGGCGATCATGCGCGCCGGGGCGGTCTATCTGCCGCTGGACCCCGATTATCCGCGCGACCGGATCGCTTCGGTGCTGGATGACGCCGCCCCGGCGCTGGTCCTGACCGATCGTCAAGGCGTCGCGCTGGCTTCGGGCCATCGCCACCTGCTGACGGATGACGACACGCCCTTCCCCCTGTCCGCCCCGGTCCCGCATCCCGAGGCCTCCGATCCGGCCTATGTGATCTATACGTCCGGCTCGACCGGGCGGCCCAAGGGCGTGGTGCTGACCCATGCCGCCGCAGTCAATGCGATCCTGTCGCGGGCCGAGCGTTACCCGCGGCCCGAGGTTTCGGTGCTGTTGCCGTCGCTGGCCTTCGATGCCTCGCTGGCGGTGATTTTCGGGGCGCTGGCAACCGGCTCGACGCTGGTCCTGCCCGAACCGGGGGCGGAAAAACAGCCCGCGGAACTGGTCCGGCTGATCGGGCGTCACGCGATCCGCGAATGGATCAGCGGTCCCGGATTGTGGCGTGCCGTGCTTGCCGAAGGCGCGGCCGACCTGAGCAGCCTGCATACGGTGGTGCTGGGCGGCGAGGCCATCCCCGCGTCGCTGATCGCGACGCATCGGCAATCGGCGACCGCGGATCTGTGGAACGAATACGGTCCGACCGAGGGGGCGATCTGGTGTGCCTCGGCGCAGGTGACCGCCGACGGCAAAGCCCAGAACATCATCGGCAAACCGATCAGCAACATGCAGTTCCTGATCCTCGACGCTTCCCTTCAGCCTGTTCCCGTTGGTGTTGTGGGCGAGTTGTATATCGCGGGCTCTGGTCTGGCGCAGGGTTATCTGAATCGGCCCGACCTGACCGCCGAACGCTTCGTCGCCAATCCCTTCGGCCCCGGCCAGCGGATGTATCGCTCGGGCGATCTGGCGCGGTGGCGCGAGGATGGGCAGGTCGAGTTCATCGGCCGCGCCGACCAGCAGCTCAAGATCCGCGGCTTCCGCATCGAGCCCGGCGAGATCGAGGCCGCCATCGCCCGCGCAGGCCATCCGCAATCCGCCGTCATCGCGCGTGAGGACCGCCCCGGGCAGAAGCAGCTGGTGGCCTATGTCATCGCCCGCGATCTGGATCGCGACGCGCTGCGCGGAACGCTGGCCGCTGAACTGCCCGACTATATGGTGCCCGCCGCCTTCGTGGCGATGGAGGCCTTGCCGCTGACCCCCAACGGCAAGCTGGACCGCCGCGCCCTGCCCGAACCCGAAGCCAGCACCGGACCCCGCCGCGCGCCGCGCAACCGGACCGAGGCCACGCTGGCCGCCCTTTTCGCCGAGGTGCTGGGCACCACCGAGATCGGCATCGACGACAGCTTCTTCGCGCTTGGCGGCGATGGTGGGGTGCTGGAAGATCTGCCTTGCGGTCAGGGTGATGCCCTCCTTTCTGGCGCGTGCCCGCCCATGATCCGCAGGTCTTCGAGCAGGCCTTGGGCGACATGCTGGAACTGCATCACGCGCTGCGCCTGTCCACCGCGGGCGGCACCATGACCATCGCGCCGCCACGCAGCATCCGCGCCCGCGACTGCCTGACGGTGCTGGCCCCGGACGAGGACCCGACCGCCGCCGCCGAACGGGCGCTGGCCGAACTGTCGCCGCGCAAGGGCCAGATGCTGCGCGCCGTGCTGGCCCCCGATCCCAACCCCGATCCCGCGCGCCCCGATGCCCGCCTGCTGTGGCTGGCCATCCACCATCTGGCCATCGACGGCGTCTCCTGGCGCATCCTGCTGCCCGATCTGGCCGAGGCGGCCGGGGCCCGTGCGGAAGGGCGCAAACCGGATCTCGATCCGGTGCCGGTCTCGTGGCGCGACTGGGCCATCGCCCTGCCCGGGGCCGCCGCCGCGCGGCGCCACGAGCTGCCCTTCTGGCAGCAGATGACCCCCGATGCCGCCTGGCCCGCAGGCCCGCTGGACCCCGATCAGGACAGCTCTGACAGCCAGGGCAGCCTGATGCGCGAACTGCCCGCCGACATCACCCGCTGCCTGCTGACCCGCGCCCCCCAGCGCATCGGCGGCGGCGTGGGTGACGTGCTGCTGGCCGGTTTCGCCATCGCGCTGGCCGGCTGGCAGGCCGAACGCGGGCTGGACCCCGCCACCGCCGCCTTCGAACTGGAAGGCCATGGCCGCGAGCCGCTGCTGGAGGGTGCCGATCTCAGCCGAAGCATCGGCTGGTTCACCAGCCAGTTCCCGCTGCGCCTGTCGCTGCCCGATGCCGCGGTTCCGACCGATGACGACGCGCTGGACCGGCTGCTGAAATCGGTCAAGGACCAGCTGGCCCGCCTGCCCGGCAATGGCGTGGGTTACGGGTTGCTGCGCCATCTGGACCCCGAAGGCGCCGCCGCACTGGCCGAACAACCCGCCGCATGGGCCGGGTTCAACTATCTGGGCCGGTTCGATGCCGGTGATGCCGCCGCCGATGCCGGCTTCTGGCGCCCGGCCGAAGGCGCCATCGCCGCGCCCCGGCCGCCGCGCCCCCGGCCGCTGGCCCGGCTGATCGACCTCAATGCCGTGACCGAGGATCGCGCCGATGGTCCGGTGCTGGTCGCCGACTGGTCATGGGCCGCCCGGCATCTGGATCAGGCCGCCATCGCCGATCTGGCCGGGCGCTGGTTCGACGCGCTGACCCGCATCGCCGCGCTGACCGAGGCCCGGCCGGAACGGGTGCTGACCACCTCGGATGTGGCCCTGTCGGGGCTGGAGCAACCCGCCATCGACGCGCTGGCCGCCCGGATGCCGCTGGCCGATATCCTGCCGCTGTCGCCGCTGCAGCAGGGCTTCCTGTTCCATGACAGCTATGACGACGAGAGCGCCGCCTATATCGTGCAGATGGTCTTTCAGCTGGACGGCCCGCTGGACCCCGGCCGCCTGCGCGCCGCCATGCGCGCCCTGCTGGCGCGTCACCCCAACCTTGCCGCCCGCTTCGAGCTGATCGGCGAGCGCATGGTCCAGCTGATCCCCCGCCGCCCCGACCTGCCATGGCTGACCCACAGCCTGACAGGCCCCGACCCCGAGCGCGAGGCCGAACGCGACGCCATCCTGACCGCCGACAGAAACACCCGCTTCGACCTCAAAAACGAACCGCCAATCCGCGTAACCCTCATCCGCGAAAACAAAAACAAACACAAAATCGCAATAACAACACACCATATCGCTATCGATGGGTGGTCCAATCCGATCATGTTGCAGGAACTGATGGCGCTTTATGACGATCCGCAGGTCTTCGACGGAAAGCCCGCGCCGCAATACCGCGACTATCTGGCGAAGATCATGGAGGCCGGCGAGGCAACCAGCATCGCCGCATGGTGCGACCATTTGGCTGGTCTCGACGCACCCACGCGGATCGCACCGGAATCCGACAGTATCCCGCAGCCGGAATTGTGCCACCGGATCATCGCTGCCGGGGACTGGCAGCGCCTTGCCGCAGCCGCGCAGGCGGCGGGGGTAACGCCGAACACATTGGCGCAGCAGGCATGGGCGATGGTGCTGTCGCACCTGACCGGGCAGACCGATGTCACTTTCGGCACCATCGTTTCCGGCCGCCCGCCCGAAGTCGCCGGGATCGAGGAAATGGTCGGCCTGTTCATCAACACCGTCCCGACGCGTATCCGGCTGTGCCCGCAGGAAACGCAATCCGCACTGGCGCAGCGGTTGCAGCGCGAGCAGACCGCATTGACCGGTCACCACTACGTCGCCCTGCCCCGCCTGACGCAGGAGATGCGGATGGGAGAGCTGTTCGACACCCTGCTGGTCTATGAGAACTATCCGGTCAGTGCCGCCATCGCGCAAGAGGACGCGCCGCAGGAGGCGCTGCGGGTCAGTGCCGCAGGCAGCCACGGCGCGGCGGTGACCCATTACCCATTGGGCATGATGATCGTTCCCCCGCAACCGGGCGAGGCGGCGAAACTGACGCTCAGCTATCGGGCCGATCTGTTCGGCGCGGAATATGCCGAACGGGTGCAGACACTGTTCGCCCATGCGCTGATGCTGCTGGCCGATGCGCCCGACCTGCCCGTTGCAGGGATCGGACTGGAGGACGCGCCACATGCGCCGCAAGGCCGCCCCCGCCGCGATCCACGCATGATCACCGATCTGTTTGCCGCGCAGGTGGCGCGCAGCCCCGATGCGACCGCGCTTGGCTCGGACGGCGGGCAGATGAGCTATGCCCGGCTTGACCGTGACAGCGACCGGCTGGCGGATCGCCTGATCCGGCTGGGCGTGCGGATGGGCGATATCGTCGGCATCTCGCTGCCGCGCGGACCGGAAGTCGCCATCGCCGTTCTGGGCCTGTGGAAGGCGGGCGCGGCCTATCTGCCGCTGGATCCCGCCTATCCCGCCAGCCGGTTGCAGCACATGCTGGGCGATGCACGCCCCCGGCTGATCGTCACCGATCCCGCCACCCGGCAGATGCTGCCTGCGGGCGACTGGTCGGCGGTCATGGTGCAGGAACCGCATCTGGAAGGCGCGGACGCGCAGGCCCTTTGGCCCCGGCGCAGGCTGATCGCCGACAGTCCGGCCTTCGTGCTGTATACCTCGGGTTCCACCGGCGCGCCCAAGGGCGTGATCGGCACCCACGGCACTGTGGCCGAACGGCTGAGCCTGCCGCTGCCCACGGCCGGTGACACGGGCGCGCGGGTCTATATCCACAAGACCACGCTGAATTTCATCGACGCGATCCACGAGCTGTTCCTGCCGCTGCTGCATGGCGACCGGGTCGAGATCGCGCCGCATGACGATCCGGGCGATGTGGAGGGAATCGCCCGCGTGATCGAGTCGCGCAACGTCAGCCGCATCGTGCTGGTTCCCTCGCTGCTGCGCGCGCTGCTGGAACTGCCCGATGCCGACAAGCGGCTGAAAAGCCTGCATCTGTGTATCTCCAGCGGCGAGGCGCTGCCCGGAGAACTGGCGGTCAGGTTCCGCAATCTGCTGCCACATGCGCGGCTGCTGAACATCTATGGCACCTCCGAGATGTGGGACGCCAGCGCCGCCGAGGCCGGGCGCGATCAGGAAGCCTCTTGCGCGGTGCCGATCGGTCAGGCGCTGGACGGTGTCGGCGCGACCATTCTGGACCGTTTCCTGCGGCCCGTCGCGACGGGTGTCGTGGGCGAACTTTACGTCTCGGGTCACGGGCTCGCGCAAGGTTATCTGAACCGGCCCGACCTGACCGCCGCGCGCTTAATCGCCAGCCCCGGCGGCAACGGGCAGCGGATGTATCGGACCGGCGATCTGGTACGCAGGCGGGCCGATGGCGGACTGGATTATCTGGGACGCGCCGATCAGCAGATCAAGATCCGCGGCTTCCGCATCGAAGTGGACGAGATCGCCGCGCTGCTGATGAAACAGCCCGGCATCCGGCAGGCCATTGCCGCAGCCGTCCCTTCGCCGCGCGGCGGTGCCGACCTGATCGCCTATGTCGTCGCGACCGATGGCGACACGCCGGATCCGCGCGGATTGCGGCAGGTGCTGGCGACGCATCTTCCGCGCAACATGGTGCCCTCGGCGGTGATGGTCGTGGACAGGCTGCCGCTGCTGCCCAACGGCAAGGTTGATCGCACGGCATTGCCACGGCCCGAAGTCCGGCCCTCGCGACCGGCCCGGACCGACCTGCAGGCGCGGCTATGCGCGGCCATGGCCGAGGTGCTGTCCCTTCCCGAAATCGGCATCGACGACGATTTCTTCGAACTGGGCGGGCATTCGCTGCTGGCGGCACGGCTGGCCGCGCGACTGCGCTTGCTGACCGGAAGGGCGGTCAGCGTCCGCGCGATCTTCGAGGCGCCCACCGTCCAGCAACTGGAGCTGCGGCTGAGCCAGGATGAGGAACGCTTCAGCGATGCGCCGGTGCTGACCTTCCCGCCCGTCGGTCCCTATGCCGGGCCCGCGCCCGAACCGCTGTTCTGCCTGCATCCCGCAGGCGGCATCGGCTGGTGGTATCGCAGCCTTCCGGCGCAACTGGGCCGTGGCCGCACCGTTCACGCCTTGCAGGGGCCGGAATTCTGCGACACCGGCAACCCCGCCACCATGGAAGAGGCCGCCGCCGAATACCTGCGCCGGATCGAGACCATCTGTCCCACCGGCCCGCTGCATCTGCTGGGTTGGTCCTATGGCGGCGCGCTGGCCTTCGAGATCGCGTTGCAGGCGCAGGCCCGGGGCCGGAACATCGCGACGCTGGCGCTGATGGATGCCTTCCTGCTGGCGGACCTGCCCGGCTTCGACCCCTCTGCCAACGACAAGAGCGCGGAACAGGTGCTGGCCGACCTGCTGGCCGTGACGGGCCGCCTGTCATCCGACTTCGACACCGACGCGCCCGACTTCCAGCGCGCCGCCGAGGCGCTGCATGGCACGATCCTTGGCGGGCTGGACCCGGCGATGCTGGAGCGTTTCGTACAGGCCAGCCGCGCCGATGTCGCGCGTCTGGGTCACTACCGCCCGGCAGGCCATTTCGATGGCAGGCTGATCTATTTCGACGCCGTCGGCGACCGGCAGGAACCCGATGGCAGCGGATCGGAACTGCTCGCCCGCCATGCTTCGGGCCTGAGCCGCCATCCGGTCGCCTGTCGCCATGACGAAATGGGACATCCGCAGCATCTGGCCACGATCGGCCGGCTGCTGTCCACCGAGTACGGGCTGTGAGCCGAAACGCCACATCCCGCACCGCGATCCGGCCAACGGGTCGCAACCTGCGCCTTGCCGCAACGGTCAGGGCATATCTCAACCGAAAAGGACAAGACCATGAGCAACCCCTTTGACGATCAGGACGGTATCTTCCTCGTGCTGGTGAACGACGAGAACCAGCATTCGCTCTGGCCCGAATTCGCCGCCGTCCCCGAAGGCTGGCGCAGCGTCTTCGGCCCGGACAAGCGTCCGGCCTGCATCGACTATGTCGAGACCAGCTGGACCGACATGCGCCCGGCCAGCCTTGTCGCGATGGAAACCGAGAAGGCTGCCTGATCCCCGCGCGGGCAATCCGGCCCGCAACATGCGGGTCAGCGCCAGAGGATCGTCGCCACATGCCCGGCGGCGATCCTCTGGATCGCTCAACGCGCGCCGCCCGCCAGGATGCGCCTCTCCTTCAACCTTCATCAATGCGGTGCCGGGATAGCCGCCGCCATTCCCGCACCGTCGCAAACCCAAGGTATGACATGCAACTTTTCCTGTTCCCCTATGCCGGTGGCTCGTCGCGTTCCTTTCGCAGCTGGCCCGAGGCCCTCTCAGGCTGCTGCGATGCCATTCCCTACGACACGCCCTCGGGCCATCACCCCTTCCGCGATCCGCCCGAGGCCCTGACGATCCGCCAGATGGCCGAGCGACAGGCGGCACGGCTGGCACGGCATCGCGGCCCTTTCGCCATTTTCGGTCACTCGATGGGCGCCCTCGTCGCCTTCGAGACCGCCCGCCGCCTGCGCCGCATGGGGGCGGCGCTGCCCGATCTGCTGATCCTGTCGGCCCATCGCGCCCCGCATCTGCCGCCCATCCATCCGCCGCTGCACAGGCTGCCGGATACCGATTTCGATGCAAGGCTTGCGGATTATTCCGGCACCCCGGACGAGGTGTTGCGGGATGCCGAGATGATGGACCTGTTCCGCCCCTTGCTGCGCCGCGACTTTGCCGCCTGCGAAACCTATCGCCTGACCGAGGAACCGCCGCTGCCCATCCCCGCACTCTGTCTGGGCGGCACCGAGGATCCCGACATCCCCGGCGAGGATCTGTCCGCATGGTCGCGGCATTTCACCGATCCCGTGGGGCTGGGGATGCTGCCGGGCGGGCATTTCTATTTCCACGGCGCCCTCTCTGCGTTGAGCATTCATGTCAAGGGCGCCATGTCGCGACTGGTGTTACAAGACGCCAAAGCAGCGTGATCGTATTCAGCAGAGATGCTCGAAGCAAATAAAGGCTCCCGCCCATTTTAGACCGCATGATCGCGCTGTGAGCTGACCGGGTTGGTGGCCTCTTCCGCGGCATTCCGCGTTCGAAGGTTGCACCCGAGTGGCGGGGCCCGAGCCGCAGGAATGGGAGAGACCAGATGCAGAATAGCACGTCCATCGGGTTGGATGTCCATAAGGCGACGATATCGGTTGCGGCTGCGCAAGGCGAACGCGGCGGTGAGGTTCGGCACGGGGCTCCGTGCCGAACGGGCCCGATCATATCGCAAGCAGGTGATAAAGCCACGCTCTCGGTCGAGGAAAACCTGCTGCTGCCACCGAAGGTGGCCGAGGGCGGGATGTCTGTGGCCGAGATCTATGAGCTGTTTCCGAACCTGTCGGAACGGCGCAATTCGCAGGGCACCAAGCTGTCGGGGGGCGAACAGCAGATGCTGGCGATGGCGCGGATCCTGCGCACCGGCGCGCGCTGCCTGCTGCTGGACGAGCCGACCGAGGGTCTGGCCCCGGTCATCATCAACGCCATCGGCGACGTGCTGCGCAAGCTGAAGGGACGCGGCATGACCGTGGTGCTGGTGGAACAGAACTTCCGTTTCGCGGCCAAGGTCGCGGACCGCTTCTATCTGATGGATCACGGGCGGATGGCGGCCGAGTTTCCGGTCTCGGACCTGCCGGCGCAGATGGACATGCTGCATCGGGAACTGGGGGTGTGACATGACGATGATCTTCGGCATTCCGGTTCAGGCCCTGATGGGACAGCTGCTGGTCGGGCTGATCAACGGGTCCTTCTATGCGCTGCTGAGCCTTGGCCTTGCGGTCATCTTCGGCCTGCTTCGGGTGATCAATTTCGCCCATGGCGCGCAATACATGCTGGGCGCCTTTACCGCGCTGCTGCTGCTGACGGTGGGGGGCGTGAACTACTGGTTCGCGCTGATCCTGGCGCCGCTGCTGGTGGGCCTGTTCGGGGCCATCGTGGAACGCACCATGCTGTCGCGGCTCTATAAGCTGGATCACCTTTACGGGCTGCTGTTCACCTTCGGGCTGGCTTTGGCGATCGAGGGGACGTTCCGCTATTTCTATGGCGCCTCGGGCAAGCCCTATGCGGCGCCGGGGGCGCTGACCGGGGCGGTCAATCTGGGCTTCATGTTCCTGCCGATCTATCGCGGCTGGGTGGTGGTGGCCTCGATGGTGGTCTGTTTCGCGGTCTGGTTCATGATCGAGAAGACCCGGCTGGGCGCCTATTTGCGCGCCGCGACCGAGAACCCGGTGCTGGTCCAGAGCTTCGGCATCAACGTGCCCTTGCTGCTGACGCTGACCTATGCGCTTGGCGCCGGGCTGGCGGGTTTCGCGGGGGTGCTGGCGGCGCCGGTCTATCAGGTCAGCCCGCTGATGGGGTCGAACCTGATCATCATCGTCTTCGCGGTGGTGGTGGTCGGCGGCATGGGCTCGATCCTGGGTGCCATCGTCACCGGCTATATGCTGGGCGTGGTCGAGGGGCTGACCAAGGTCTTCTATCCCGAGGCCTCGAATATCGTGATCTTCGTCATCATGGCGATCGTGCTGATCCTGCGCCCCGCGGGCCTTTTCGGAAAGGATGTGTGACATGGCAGGCAATTCCCAGGCTGTCACCACCGGCGCCGTCCATGCGCGCTCCGGGCAGATCAGGATCGCCTTTCTGGCCGTCGCGCTGATTGCGCTGGTGCTGGCGCCGCAGTTTCTCTATCCGATCTTCCTGATGAAGCTGTTGTGCTTCGGCCTGTTCGCGGCGGCCTTCAACCTGCTGCTGGGCTATACCGGCCTGCTGTCCTTCGGCCATGCGACCTTCTTCGGCGGGGCGGCCTATTTCACCGCCCATGCGGTCAAGGTCTGGGGCTGGTCGCCCGAGGCGGGCATCCTGCTGGGGGTGGTCGGCGCCGCCCTTCTGGGGCTGGTGATGGGGGCCATCGCGATCCGCCGTCAGGGGATCTATTTCGCGATGATCACGCTGGCCTTGTCGCAGATGTTCTTCTTCTTCTGCCTGCAGGCCGGCTTTACCCATGGCGAGGACGGCATCCAGTCGGTGCCGCGCGGGCGGCTGTTCGGGATCATCAACCTGAACGACACGATGAACATGTATTTCTTCGTGCTGGCGGTGTTCATCATCGGGCTGCTGATCATCTGGCGCTTCATCAATTCGCCCTTCGGGATGATCCTGAAATCGATCCGCGAGAACGAGCAACGCGCGATCTCGCTTGGTTATTCGGTCAGCCGCTACAAGCTGGGGGCCTTCGTGATGTCGGCGGCGCTGACCGGGCTGGCGGGGGGCGTCAAGGCGCTGGTCTTCCAGTTCGCGACGCTGACCGACGTGCAATGGCAGATGTCGGGCGAGGTGATCTTGATGACGCTTCTGGGCGGCATCGGCACGCTGACGGGCCCGGTCTTCGGCGCCGGTCTGGTGGTGACCTTGCAGAACTACCGAGTCAGTTCTGAACAACGCGGTTATGCCGCGCCCTGCATCTGAAGTGGTCTGTTAACGACCACGATGATGCCGAGGATGAAGCGGATGACGAAGGCCCAAAAGGCCCTGAGATGGGCGAGGATCTTGCGGATGTTGTGGCCGCAGGCGCAGAGCACGGCGAAGATCGCATCGCCGATCCTGCCCTTCAGGGGGCATCTGGTCAATCTGCCGTCTGATTTCATGTGGCCGATCTCGGGCTCGATGGCGCTGCGCCGTTTGAGGAGCTTCGCCAGCGCCGGGGTGATACCGCGCCGCTGGCCGCTGATCAGGACGCGGGTGGTCTCGATGCCATGCCCGCGATAGCCGCGGTCGACCAGGGCGAGTGTGGGCCTCGTATCGGTCAGGATTTCGACCTGTTCGAGGGCCGGTGCCAGGGTGTGGCCGTCATAGGGATTGCCGGGAAAGCTGCGGGCGCCAACTATGAGGCCGCCAACAAGGGTCGTGGCGAGGCTGACCTTGGTGCCAAACTCGTATCGCACCCGTGCCTTGCCTTTGGAGATGCAATCGACCTCGGGCTCGTGCAGGGAATAGACCTTGTCGCGGCTCTTTGGTCCCTGTTCCAGCAGGCGGCCGACCAGCCAGAGGGCGTCCACAACCCTCTCGCGCAGGGGGCTTTGCGGGATGTCCTGCAGGTGCCGGCGCAGATCGCGACGCACCCGGCCGACATGGCCCTTGAGTTGGCGCAGCGCCTTGCGCATGCGTTTGAACTGGCGGGCATGGGCGTAGCGCCCGACCTGGATCGCCAGCCGCGGTGCAAGACGGGCATAGCTCTGGCGCAGTTCGATCCCGGCCCTCTTCGCCAGACCAACCAGCAGGGCGCGGGCCCGCTCGTAGAGCCGGGCGTCCGTCGGATGGGCGATGTTCTTTTCCATGACCGTCGTATCGACCACCACCCGTTTCAGGACCTTGTCGGTGATCGTCCCGGAACTGCGGCCAGCCTCGATCGTCTTGGTCAACAGCCATTCCACGCGTTCGGCGTGGCCTTGAACCAGTGGCGGCTCACGCCTCACTCACCGATCCTCTTGCGCCAGCGCACCAGCGATGACGGATCAATAGGCGGGCGATGCTGAAAGAAGGTCTCGCCGGTGAAATGCTGGTAGTAGGGGTTCTCGACCCAACGGGCGACCACCGCCTCGTCCGACAGCTTGAACGCATGCTGCAGATACATCAGCCCGGCGATCAGACGCGGAGAAGTCGCCGGGCGCCCCGTCGCCGAGGGGAAGAACCCGGCCCATTCCCGCTCGAAGAACTCCCAGTCGATCAAGCCCGCAAGCTTCACCAACTCGTGGCGCAGATCGATCATATCCACCAGCCTGGGGCGCAGAAGATCATCCTGTTCGGGCGCGCGGGAATGGGGCTTCATTGGCGATCACAAATTGCAGGGTTTCTGCGTCAAGATTACAAAATCCTGCAAGAAAACACCAACAAAACCAACAGATCATCCCACAATATCAAACCGTTCCAGCTTGTTCAGAACAGACTACCTAGCCACATCGGATTTTCCCGTCACCATCATCACCGGCGTCGTCTTCATGGTCTGCGTCCTGCTGTTCCGCCGGGGCCTCGTCGGCGAATTCTTCGCCAGCAAAATCGGAAGAAAACTCGGCTTCCGGGCAGACACGTGAAAACAAAAACCTGAGCGGAAAAAAGGCCGCTGCGTTGTTCCGGCGACGCAGCAAAGCCTGCATATTGGATCAGAGCCGCGCCGGCCCATGCGGCACTTGGACTGGCATGGTCAGGAAAAGGCAGCGCCCGACATCGCGACGCTGATGGGGTCCCAATGGCAAATCAGGCAGCAGCGTCCGGGCGCCCTCCAGCAGGATGAGTTGCCGCAGGCCCGGTTGATCCAGCAGGGGCAGAACGCGGGCAGCCTCGACCCCCTCACCGATCACGACCACGTCCGGCAACGGATCGCCGGTTTCGCCGATCTTGTCCGCAGCGAGGGCGACCAGCGGTGAAGGCGACATCAGCGCGTCCAGCCGTGCCATCTGCCGCCAGACGCCACGATCCGGCGTCAGATGCAACCGGACCAGCCGACGGTCGAAACAGGCCGCCAGAAGCGCGGTCTCGGGCGCCTGAAGATGAGTCGAGGCAGACGCACCCTCCAGGGCTTCGGCCAGCGCGTCGCATTCCTCGGGATCGTAGCGCAAAAGCGAGCCCTGCAAGGCCTTGCGCTCGGGATGACAGTCGCAGATGAGGGCAGCCGCCCGCAGCCCTTGCCGCAGCAACTGACTGACGATCGTGGGATCGGCCGCCCCTGCCCGCCCCGCCTGCCCCAATTCCAGCGGCTGAACCATGATCCCTTCATCTGCCAGCGACTGGTTGGCGCGATGCAGATCCTCGATTTGCGCCGCGGTCAGAGGAATTTCGGGGCAGAATTCGGGTTCCTGCGAATCCGCGAAGGACCGTGCGTGCAGACGGCGGAAGGCATGCTCGATCTCCAGCCGCAGCGGGACCGGAATACCGGCGCAGACGGCGTTCAGACGGCGCTTTCCCTCGACCAGCGTTCCGGATTTCTCGCGGATATTGGAATGCTGCGAGGCCGCCGCATCGGGATCGGTCACGGGCAGCCCCGCGGCTTGCAGGAACCGCGTCACCAGCGGCCCCTCATCCGAGGTGAAAGGGATGGCCCGGATCTGCCCCGCCCCCAGCAGCCCCGCCACATGCCGCAGCCGCGCGGGGTAATCGAGGATGCCCTCCTGCGCCGCGTTCTGCACGAAACGGGCGAAAGTGTCGGTGCGGCTGCTGAATCCGCTCAGCGTGTTTTCGATGTGCCGCGAGCGCAGCCAGTCGAATTGCGGCCGCAGCACCGCCCAGACCTCCAGCGCATCGGCGCTGAAATAGCGTCCCATTGCCTCCAATACGGAATCAGGCTGGTCCGAAAACATGTTCTCGACGCTGAGGACCAGCGTGTGATGCGGGTGGGACGCCAGTTCCTGCTCGAACGCCTGCATGATCTCGTCGCCCTTCAGACCATGCAGCAGCAGCAGATGCCCGGCTGTGCGGCTGTGATCGAAGGGGTTGCTTCGCTTCATGGTGGATAGAGGGAAAAGAACCCCCTGCGCCAGCATCGCATCCCGTTCCGCCTCCAGATAGTTCTGGATCGAGGTGCTGCCGGCCTTGGTCTGTCCGATATGGAAAATGACCCGGCGCGGGGGGCTCATGAAAGGCTCCTGAACAGGATGGAAACTAGATACTCTGGTCTTCAACAAAACAAGTCAGCCGTCGATCCGGCCTTCGTCACAAATCAATTCGATTTCGTCCTCGGGCTCGGCCACTTTTCCCGCAAATTCAACAGCCAGATCACCCGAGAAGAAATGCTGCATCACCAGATCCACGCCGAAACCGTTCACATTGCGCAGGTCGGGTTCAAAGAACATGCCACGGGCGGGATGCGAGGAAATGATCTCATAAGAGGGGAAATAGTGGATGTCGGGATGATCCTCGGCCAGCTCCCCCGCGACCGAGCGAAGGACCGATTTCGACCACGTCGTCGCAACAAGCACATGATTGTCGGTTGCCGTCGCCGCCAGCGGGACGGGCGAGACGGTCAGCAACAT
The DNA here is from genome assembly GCF_028553725.1 of Paracoccus alcaliphilus. Classification (NCBI taxonomy): domain Bacteria; kingdom Pseudomonadati; phylum Pseudomonadota; class Alphaproteobacteria; order Rhodobacterales; family Paracoccaceae; genus Paracoccus; species Paracoccus alcaliphilus. The sequence goes on along the minus strand of NZ_CP067127.1, from coordinate 90,491 downwards.
CCGGGCGCCGGGATTGACCTGCCGCAACCTGTCCCAGAATTCCTCCATATCGGCGCGGATCTCATGCGCCCGCAGATTGTGCAGCCGATAGGCTTCGGGCCGATAGGTTCCGGCGATCGTGCCCGGCGCGGTCGGAAACATCGTGCCGTCGGCAACCGATTCCCAGCCCTCGGTAAGGCCCATGGTGAAAACGAAAACATCCATCTCGGCGAACATGCGCCGGACCGCCTCCAGATGCTGCTGCCGCAACGCCAGCACCGCCTCGGCGCTGTCCTGCCCGACCGGATCGAGCCCGGGACGCAATGCGTCGAAGAACCGTCCCTGCTTTTCCCAGACCAGTTCCTGCGGGCTACGTTGCCCATGAGCTTCATCGAACAGCTGGATCAGCTGACGCGAGGTATAGCTATTCCCATAGCGGCAGGAAAACACGCCATAGCCCCAACGGCGCGCCTCGGCTTCCGAGGAAAAGACAGGGGGCGCGGGCTCCATATCCATGAAGGCCGCGCCGCGGATGGCAAGATTATTGCCGATATGCTGCGCGAAACAGCTGCCTGCGGTGGCGACGCGATCGGATTTCTTCAGCGGCATCGGCTGCCACAGATCGGCCAGATCGGCGTAATGCCGGGCCCCGACCGAGGCCCGCCAGAAAGCACGTTCCGGCTGGGTCTTGTAGGGATTGGCGGGGGCGGTCATGTCAATGTCCTCCGGCGGTGGCGCCAAGGTGATAGCGTTGCAGCGTCTGCGCAAGTTCAAGGTCCTGCGGGGCATAACCCGCTGTCAACGCCTTGGCTGTGGGTGCCGGTTTCCTGGCGGCGGCGCTGGCCTGCTGGCCTTTGATGGTGTGATAGCTGTCCAGAATGTCCTGTTGCGCAATCGAGGGCGCAGTCAGCGCCGCCCTGAGCCACGGCAGGAAACCGGCACTGGGAACCGCACCACTGTGATCCGGCACACCCCAGTAATCACTGGCCATGCTGAGATTGATGTCCTTGAGGTCCAGCGCGCCATAGACCGCAGACAGGAAGGGTGCGGCGTGGTGGGCGAATTGACGTGTATCGCCGGGGCTCATCAGATAGATGACCGCGTTACGGAACGGTTGTGACGCATAAAGCTTGGTCACATCGACACAAACTTGTTCAGCCACCTCATCCTCGCTCAAATCGGGCCAGCAGATTGAGCAATAGCGCGGGAAGGCCCTGCTCCCACCACCGCGATAATAGAATGGAACCCTAGTTTGCGGGACGATAGGCAGAACTATACTGCCCGGCTGATGAAACCCAAAATAAAGAGACGCAAAACCACCGCCGGAGCTTCCCATAAAAATAACCCGCTCGGCTTGCAAAATATTTATGACGCGTTCAATAAACGACTGCAAAATCGGTTGAGCTGCACACTCATGATCTCCCAAATACCAACCCATCGCAAGCTTTTCGTTTCGAACAATTGTCGGATCAAAGATGGAGATCTGGTGCGCAAATCGGGAAACTGACTTTATGTTTCTCGTGCGACTAAATATCGACCGATCCGTGTTTCTTGCTATTGCACCGTGAAAGGTAAAAATGAGTCGGTTCGTCTTAATGGGTGAGCGCATAAATTTGACATGAATGGGATAGCCATCCTGCTCGAATTCGATCAACCGATCATCAACATTGTCAGAAAGAAGTTCTTGCAAAGGCACATTCATGATTTCTTCATTGCCTCGATAAGCTTCAGATTTGGCAGCACAGGCAGGCGATTTTCACCATCGAAATCCCTGATGACATCACGGGCCACCCCTTCGAGAAAGTCAAGATGCGCCTCGATCGAGAAGTTCTTGTGATGATCGAAGGCACGGGATGACATTTGCAGATAATCCTGATCCGTCAACCTGTTCAAAGCGGCCATTACACTGGGACCGGACATATCGTCCAGCAACAAGCCGCAGTTTCCGGAGCCAATCAATTCCGCTGGTCCGGGGGCATAGCTTGCAGCCAGAACGGGAACACCATATGAAAACGCTTCCAAAACTGCGTTCCCAAAGGATTCCTTCTTTGACGGCATAATGAGAATTTTAATTTCAGAGTATATCTTGTCTTTATCTTCGCAATTATAGATAAAATCGAATTGATCAACAACTCCTCGACTCACCGACAGTTCTGTGAATTTTTTCAACCCCGGAGAATTTTCTCCGTCAGTTGTAAATATGAGAATGGGTGGATGATTTTTCTTTTTCAGCTCGCCAGCAATGTCTATAAGTCGCCCACAGTCTTTCGCGTGGAAATCTATCCTGCCAACGTAAGCAAGATGAGTATTTTTTGTTAGGCTGTAAGAATTATTACTTCTTACTGCGACTGGAGCAAAGCCCTTAACCTGCCCATATATTCCAAGCTGCTGTTGAAATGAAATGTCAGCATCTGAAAAAGAAATAATGCGCGAGGCTTTGTGCCCGCCTACACGCACCGGCAGATCCTTGTCGATCATCGCCCGCACCAGACGACGCGAGACCTCGCGCGGCATGCCGTCATTGATCTCTCGCGACATGCGGATGATGTCGGGGATATGCCCAGCCTTTTCCGAGCGGTGCAGCAGGTAATAGGGATCGACCCCGATACAGTGCCCGCCAACCAGACCCGGCTTCAGCCGCATGAAGTTCCACTTGGTCGAGGCCGCCTCGATCACGTCCGAAGTGTCGATCCCCAGCCGCGAGAAGACCATCGACAGCTCGTTGATCAGCGCGATGTTCACGTCGCGCTGGGTGTTCTCGATCACCTTCGCGGCCTCTGCCACGCGGATCGAGCTGGCCTTGAACGTGCCCGCCGGAATGATCGAGGCATAAAGCCCGTCCACGAAATCGGCGATTTCGGGGGTCGAGCCGGATGTGACCTTGATGATCTTGGTGATGGGACGCGCCTTGTCGCCGGGATTGATTCTCTCGGGGCTGTAGCCCGCGAAGAAGTCCTGATTGAAGCGCAGGCCCGAGACCGACTCGATGACCGGGATGCAGTCATCCTCGGTCGCGCCGGGATAGACGGTCGATTCATAGATGGCGACATCGCCCGCCGAAATGACCTGCCCCACCGTCCGCGAGGCCGAAATCAGCGGCGTCAGGTCCGGCTTGTGATTGTCGTCGATGGGCGTCGGCACGGCGACGATATAGACATTGCAGGACCGGATATCGTCCAGATCCGAGGAATAGCTGAGCCGGGGCGACACGCCAAGGTCGTCAACCTCGCCAGTGCGGTCGGTGCCCGCGCGCAATTCCGCCACCCGCTGCGCCGAGATGTCGAAACCCACCGTGTCGTAATGCTTGCCGAACTCCACGGCCAACGGCAGGCCGACATAGCCAAGACCGATGACAGCGATACGCGCCTGGGATGGTTTCATCGTAAATCCTTCTGATCGGAAACAGGTCGTGCTTACTTAGTCCGGTCTGAACAACCTTTCAGGCGGCGATTGTGGCGGGGATGCGGGGCTTTTCCTGTCCCAGGATCGCAGCGAGCATCTGAAGGAACAGAGACAAAAGTGCTCTGAGATGGGCGAGGATCTTGCGGATGTTGTGACCGCAGGCGCAGAGGACGGCAAAAACTGCGTCGCCGATCCGGCCTTTCAGCGGGCATCAGGCCAGGCGCCCGTCCATCTTCATGTGACCGATTTCGGGCTCGATGGCGCTGCGCCGTTTCAGGAGCTTGGCCAGTAATGGCGTGAGGCCGCGTCGCATGCCGCTGATCAGGACCTTTGTGCTGCTCACGCCGTGGCCGCGATAGCCGCGGTCGACGACGGCGAGGTCCGGCAGATGGTCGGTCAGGATGGCGACCTGCTCCAGTGCAGGTCCCAGGGTGTGGCCGTCATAGGGATTGCCGGGAAAGCTGCGGGCGCCGACAACGAAACCGCCATCGATGGTGGTGGCGAGGCTGACCTTGGTGCCGAATTCGTATCGCACCCGGGCCTTGCCCTTGGAGATGCAGTCGACCTCGGGCTCGTGCAAGGAATAGATCTTGCCCTTGCTCTTCGGGGTCTGCTCGAGCAGGCGACCGACCAGCCAGAGCGCCTCCAAGATCCTGTCGCGCAGGGCTCCCTCGGGAATGTCCTGCAAATGCCGGCGCAGGTCCCGGCGGATCCTGCCGGCATAGCCCTTGAGCTGGCGCAGGGCCTTGCGCATGCGTTTGAATTGCCGGGCATGGGCATAGCGCCCCACTTGGGCGGTCAGCCTTGGCGCAAGGCGGGCGTAACTCTGGCGCAACTCGATCCCGGCTTCTTTCGCCAGGCCCACCAGCAGCGCTCGGGCGCGCTCGTAGAGGCGCGCGTCCGTCGGATGGACAATGTTCTTTTCCATGACGGTCGTGTCGACCGCCACGCATTTCAGGCTCTTGTCGCTGACCATGCCTGATGCCCGGCCTGCCTCGATGGTCTTGCTCAGCAGCCATTCCACGCCTTCCTCGCCGATCCGCTTGCGCCAGCGCACCAGCGAGGAGGGATCGATCGGCGGGCGATGCTGAAAGAACGTCTCACCGGTGAAATGTTGATAATACGGGTTTTCGACCCAACGGGCGACCACCGCCTCGTCCGACAGATGGAAGGTATGCTGCAGATACATCAGCCCGGCGATCAGGCGCGGCGAAGTCGCCGGACGGCCCGTCGCCGAGGGAAAGAACCCGGCCCATTCCCGTTCGAAGAACTCCCAGTCGATCAGTGCCGCAAGCTTCACCAACTCGTGGCGCGCATCGATCATATCGACCAGTCGGGGGCGCAGAAGATCATCCTGTTCAGGGGTGGGAGAATGGGGCTTCATCGGTGACCTGAAATTGCAAGGTTTCTGGCCAAAGCATACGAAACCCTGCAATCCAAAGCGAACAAAACCGAAGCTTAATCATGCAAAATCAATGCCGTAAGGGTTATTCAGACCGGACTACTTACCGGCCAACCGCCGCGCCGCTTCGCTCTACAACCTCAGGTCGGCGCGCTCAACCGGGTGGTACACATTTTCCCATCCCTGTGATCCGGATTTGTCGCGGTCTCTTGTGCAGTTACTTTAATACTAGTATTGAAGTAATACGAGGAGGAGGCCGATGGCGAATCATTCCAAATTCGAACTGATCCGCGAACCGGCGGGCGAAGGTGCCGCCGGGGGGCGCAGGCCGCGTTCGGTTCAGGGGGTGTCGGATATGTCGCGCAGGCGGGCCTCGATCCCGCGCACGGCCAATCTGATCTACAAGGATCTGCTGGACGACATCGTCACCATGCGGCTGCGGCCCAATGACCGGATCTCGGAAAAGGACCTGCTGGAGCGGTTCAGCGTCTCCAGAACGCCGCTGCGCGAGGCGATCCTGCGGTTGGCGGATGAGGGGCTTCTGGTGATCTTTCCGCAGGTCGGCACCTTCGTCGCCCGCATCCCGGTCCGGCTGCTGCGTGAATCGATCATGATCCGCCGGGCACTGGAACTGGTGCTGGTCGAAGCCGCCTGCGAAAAGCGCGGCAAGTCCGACATCGCCGCGCTGGACCGGAACCTGCTGCAAATGGAACGCCTCAGTTCCACCAGCGGGCTGGAGGAATTCCACCGCAACGACAATGAATTCCACGCATTGATCGGCGGCATCGCCGACTATCCCACGGTCGTGGCCACGACAGAACACAGCCGCACACAGATCGACCGTTACCGGGTCCTGACCCTGCCGCAGAAGGGCCGACTGGATCGTGTGCTGGACGAACACCGGGCCGTGCGCGACGGCATCGCCGCCGGCGACCCCGCCGCCGCCTGCGCCGCCATGAGCCACCATCTGGGCCAGATGCTGGACGAGGTCGAGGCGCTGGAAAATCTGGACCGCGATTATTTCTACGACGACCGCGACAGCGACAGGACACAGCCATGACCATGACAACCGAAATCCGCCAGGCCGTTCATCCCCAGATGGCCTGCGGTCTGGACAGCGACGGGCTGCGCCAGCATTTCCTGATGGAGCGGCTGTTTGCCGGGGGCGAGATCCGGTTGACCTACAGCCATGCCGACCGCCTGATCATCGGCGGTATCGCGCCCGAAGGAACCGCGCTGGAACTTCAGGCGCCCAAAGCCGTGGGCCAACCCACCTTCTTTGCCCGGCGCGAGGGCGGCGTCATCAATATCGGCGGGCCGGGCCGGGTCCGGCTGGATGGAACGGACCATGACCTGCATGGTCAGGCCGCACTGTATATCGGGGCCACGACCGCCTCGGCGCGGTTCGAAAGCCTCGATCCCGCCGATCCGGCGCTGTTCTATCTGCTGTCGGCCCCGGCCCATTCGGCCCTGCCCAGCCAGTTGATCGGCGCGGACCGGGCCAACCGGCTGGAGCTGGGCGATGCCGCCACCTCGAACCGGCGCACCATCCTGCAATTCCTGCATCCCGACGTGATCGAGACCTGCCAGCTGACGATGGGCGTCACCCGCCTGCATCCGGGCAGCGTCTGGAACACCATGCCCACCCACACCCACGACCGGCGCTGCGAGGCCTATCTCTATTTCGATCTGCCGCAGGATCAGCGGGTGTTTCACCTGATGGGAGAGCCGGACCAGACCCGGCATATCGTCGTCGCCAACCGGCAGGCGGTGCTGTCGCCCGGCTGGTCGATCCATTCCGGCGCGGGCACCTCGGCCTATTCCTTCATCTGGGGCATGGCGGGCGACAACACCGATTTCACCGACATGGACCATCTTCGCATCGAGGAACTGAGGTAATGACCCTTCCCCCAAATCCCTTCGACCTGACCGGCAGGGTCGCAATCGTCACCGGCGCCAATACCGGCATCGGACAAGGCATCGCCGTCGCGCTGGCGCAGGCGGGCGCGGATATCGTGGCTGTCGGCCGTTCGGCGATGGACGACACTGCGGCGCAGATCGCGCCGACCGGGCGGCGCTGCCACGCGATCCGCGCCGATCTGTCCACCATCGCGCCGGTGGCCGGGATCATCGAAGAGGCACGCGATACCTTCGGGCGGCTCGACATTCTGGTGAACAACGCGGGCATCATCCGCCGGGGCGACTCTGTCGATTTCACCGAAGCCGACTGGGACGCGGTGATAGATACCAACCTGAAATCGCTGTTCTTTCTGTCTCAGGCGGCGGGGCGGCACATGATCGCAGAAGGCAATGGCAAGATCATCAACATCGCCTCGCTGCTGTCGTTTCAGGGCGGCATCCGCATCCCGTCCTATACCGCCTCGAAAAGCGGGGTCGCGGGGCTGACGCGGCTTCTGGCCTGCGAATGGGCGGGAAAGGGCGTCAACGTGAACGCCATCGCGCCGGGATATTTCGTCACCAACAACACCACCGCCCTGCGTGAAGACCCCGGCCGCAGCGCCGAGATCCTGGGCCGCATCCCCGCCGGACGCTGGGGCGAGCCCTCGGATATCGGCGGGGCGGCGACATTTCTGGCCTCGCGCGCCTCGGATTATGTCCACGGGACGGTGCTTACCGTCGATGGGGGCTGGCTGGCGCGCTGATCGCGCCACCGGCGGGAGGGGAGGCCCGGACAGGTGAGATACGAATTCAACTTCATCGCCCTTGCGCCCTATTGGGAGGACTTCCTGTCCGGTGCGTGGGTCACGATCCAGCTGACGGTCGCATCGGTCGTCTTCGGGCTTATCATCGGCGTGCTTTGCGCCGTGGCGCGGCGGTCGCAATCCGTGCCGCTGCGGACAGTCGCGGGCGCCTATGTCGAGACGGTCCGCAACACGCCCTTCATCGTGCAGATCTTCTTCATCTTCTTCGGCCTGTCCTCGGTGGGCATGCGGATGCCGATCCTGATCGCGGCGATCTTCGCGCTGGTCATCAATGTCGGCGCCTATACGGCCGAGATCGTGCGCGCCGGCATGGAGGCCATTCCCGAAGGGCAGATCGAGGCGGCGCAGGCGCTGGGGCTGTCGCGGTTCCAGATCTATCGCGACATCATCCTGATGCCCGCGATCGAGAAGGTCTATCCGGCCCTGACCAGCCAGTTCATCCTGATGATGCTGACCACCTCGATCGCCTCGCAGATCTCGGCCGAGGAACTGACCGGCGTGGCCAACAACATCCAGTCGAACACATTCCGCTCGTTCGAGACCTATATCGTCATCGGCCTGCTGTATCTGGTCGTCACCTTCCTGATGCGCGGAACCTTCTGGGCCATCGGCCTGTGGGCCTTCCCGCGCCGTCGCAAGCTGGGGATGGCCTAGGATGGACGGTTTCACCTTCGCGCATTTCCAGTATCTGCTGAACGGGCTGGGCTGGACCATCGTGCTGTCGCTCTGTGCGCTGGTCCTTGGGGCCATCGGCGGCTTTGCGATCATGCTGGGGCGCATCTCGGGGCGGCGCTGGCTGCGCAACTGCGCGCTGGCCTATGTGCAGCTGGTGCAGGGCACGCCGCTGCTGATCCAGATGTTCCTGATCTATTTCGGGCTGGGCGTGATCGGGGTCGAGGTCCCCGCGCTGGTCGCCGCCGCGCTGGCGATGATGCTGTATTCCTCGGCCTTTCTGGGCGAGATCTGGCGCGGCTGCGTCAATTCCATCGCCCGCACCCAGTTCGAGGCCGCCGAGGCGATGGGCATGACCCGCTGGCAATCGCTGCTGGACGTGATCTTGCCGCAGGCCGCGCGCATCGCCACGCCGCCCACCGTGGGCTTTCTGGTCCAGCTGATCAAGAACACCTCGCTGGCCTCGGTCGTGGGTTTTCTGGAACTGACCCGCGCCGCGCAGGTCATCAACAATTCGCTGTTCCAGCCCTTCCTCGTCTTCGGGATCGCCGCCTGCCTGTATTTCGCCGTCTGCTATCCGCTGTCGGTCTGGAGCCGCTCACTGGAAAGGAAACTCAATGCCGGCCGCCGTTAAACTTGAAAATGTCGTCAAGCGTTATGGCGCGCTGGAGGTGCTGAAGGGCGTCAGCTTCGACATCCAGCCCGGCGAGGTCGTGGCGCTGATCGGTGCCTCGGGGTCGGGCAAATCCACGGCGCTGCGCTGCATCAACCGGCTTGAACGGATCCAGCAGGGCCGGATCGAGGTCTGCGGGCGCGAGGTCAGCGACGAGGCCATCGACCTGCGCGCGCTGCGGCAGGAAGTCGGCATGGTCTTCCAATCCTACAACTTGTTTCCGCATATGACCGTCGGCCAGAACGTCATGCTGGCGCTGCGCCGCGTCAAGAAGATCGCCCGCCCCGAGGCCGCCGAAATCGCCCGCCGCGTGCTGACCCAGGTCGGGCTGGGCGAGAAATACGACAGCTATCCCGAGCAACTGTCGGGCGGCCAGCAGCAGCGCGTCGCCATCGCGCGATCGCTGGCGATGCAGCCGCGCGTGATGCTGTTCGACGAGGTGACCTCGGCGCTGGACCCGAAACTGACCGGAGAGGTTCTGCGCGTCATGGAGGATCTGGCGCGCGGTGGCATGACCATGGTCGTCGTCACCCACGAGATGGCCTTTGCCCGCCGTGCCGCCAACCGCGTCATCTTCATGCATCAGGGCAATGTCCACGAAAGCGGCGATGCCTCGATCCTCAGCGATCCGGCGACGCCGGAACTGCGGGACTTCCTTGAACACGATCTGTGAAGCCCGTGCCCAAACCGGCCACGAAAAAGGCCGGTCATTCAACAGGAGGAGAAAACCATGACCATCACCCGTTCCCTGTCGCGCCTTTGTGCCACGGCTGCACTGGCGCTTTGCGCCGCCGCGGCACCCGCGCTGGCCGATCTGCAACAGATCAAGGATGCCGGGCGCATCCGTATCGCCGTCGCCATGGGCATCCCGCAATATTCCTATATCGACGGGCAGATGCAGCCGACCGGATCGGATGTCGAGACCGCGAAGCTTCTGGCCGAGGACCTGGGCGTGCGGCTGGAGCTGGTCGAAATCACCAATGCCGCGCGCGTGCCCACGGTCCAGACCGGCAAGGCCGATCTGGTCGTCTCGGCGCTGGGGATCACCGATGAACGCAAGCAGGCCATCGACTTTTCGGTGCCCTATGCGACGCTTGCGATCATCGTCGCGGCCCCCGAATCCGAGGATATCGCCGGCTATGAGGACCTGACCGGCAAGCGGATCGGCGTGACCCGCGCCACCACCAACGATCAGGACATCACCGCCAACACCTCTGGCGCCGAGATCCTGCGATTCGAGGATGACGCGACCCTGATCACGGCGGCGGTGTCTGGGCAGCTTGACATCATCTCCAGCCAGTCGGCGGTTCTGGGCGGCGTCAACGACAAACGCTCGGGCAATCCGCTGGAAACGAAGTTCGTGCAGAAGGAAACCAATCTGGGCATCGGCATCGCCAAGGGCAATCCCGAGCTGCTGGAATGGACCAATGACTGGGTCAGGACGAATTTCGACAATGGCCGCCTGCGCGAAGTCTTTACCGAATTCCATGACCGCGATCTGCCGGACGATCTGACCTCTCGCTGACCCTCGCCGCCGCCCCGGCCATCGGCAGCCGGGGTGCGGCACCCCTGTCCCACCGATCTTTCAGGAGCCCGCGATGAAGGCCGCCTTCTATACCGGACAACGAACCTTTCAGCTGCGCGACATCGCCCGCCCCGATCCGGCGGCGGATGAGGTCGAGGTCAGGGTGGCCTTCAACGGCATCTGCGGCACCGACCTGCACGCCTATCACGGCGCGATGGATGGCCGGATCGGGGTGAGCCGCATCCTGGGCCATGAAATGTCGGGCCGGATCGCGCGGCTGGGCGCGAATGTCACCGGGCTGGCAGAGGGTCAGCCGGTGGTGATCCGGCCATTGAACTCCTGCGGGGCCTGCCCTGCCTGCACGCGCGGGCTGTCCCATATCTGTCACAATCTCAGCTTTCTGGGGCTGGATACCGATGGCGCGTTGCAGGAATACTGGTCGGTGCCCGCCCATGCCGTCCACACTTTGCCCGACGGCGTTTCTCTGGAACATGCCGCCCTGACCGAGCCCGTCGCCGTGGCCTGCCATGACGTGCGCCGGGGCCGGGTCCAGCCGGACGAGGACGTGCTGATCATCGGCGGCGGCCCGATCGGGCTGCTGATCGCGATGGTCGCCCGCGCGGCGGGGGCGAATGTCACCCTGTCCGAGGTCAATCCTGCCCGGATCGCCATCGCGCGCGGGCTGGGCTTTGCCACGCTGGATCCGCGCGAAACCGATGTGGCGGCGGCGGTGATGCAGGCGACCGGGACCAAGGGCGCCGATGTGGTCTTCGAGGTCTCGGGCACCGCCGCCGGCACCGCGCTGATGACCGACGCGGCGGCGGCGCGCGGGCGCATCGTCATGGTCGCGATCCATACCACCAGACCGCCCGTCGATCTGTTCCGCTTCTTCTGGCGAGAGCTGGAGCTGATCGGCGCCCGCGTCTATGAGCCGCAGGATTTCGATCAGGCCATCGCGCTGATCGCCAGTGGCGGGATCGATGCCCGCACGATGATCACAGATATCCAGCCGCTGGAGGATGTCGGCCGCGCCTTCGCCGCGCTGGACGATTCCGCCTCGGGGCAGGCGATGAAAAGCCTGATCCGGGTCGGCGCGCCGGACTGATCCGGGTGGGCAAGCGGCGGCGTCAATGCCGCCGGGCGATGCCCAACCGCCGCATCCGCCGATGGATGGTCGAACGGTCAACGCCCAAACGGCGCGCGCATTCCGAGACATTGCCGCCGGTCTCGCGCAGGACCTGCGCCAGCAGCGATGCGCCGCCGCTGGCGGTATCGGGCAGCCGGGCCATCTGCTCGGGCAGGTCCGACAACTCCAGCCGCGGATGCGGCAGGATCGCGGCCAGCGTCTCGGCCAGCCGCGCCAGTTCGCGCAGATTTCCCGGCCAGTGATGGGCGGCCAGCCGCGCGGGAACCTCGGGCGCCATCAGGACCGGCTGACCGAAGGCACGCGCCAGCAGCCGGTCCAGCAACCAGAACAGATCGCGCCGTTCGCGCAAAGGCGGCAGAGGCAGCACCGCCCCGGCAAGGTTGTGGTAAAGATCGCGGCGAAAGCGCCCTTCCTCGACCGCCCGGGCCAGATCGCCCTGCGCGGTGGCGATCAGCCGCAAGCCGGGTGACAGCGGCCGCAGCCCGCCCACGGGCAGATAGCTGCCTTCGGATGCCAGTTGCAAAAGCCGGGCCTGAAGACGCAGCGGCAACTCTCCCACCTTGTCCAGCACCAGCGTGCCGCGCCCGGCCTGATCCAGCAGGCCGGGTTCGTGACGCCGCCCGTCGATGCGGCCAAAGACCAGCGCCTCGTCGGCATCCGACAGTCCGGCACAGCGCAGCACGGTAACAGCGCCGCCCCCTGCCACCCCATGAATGGCGCGCGCAAGGGTCAGCTTGCCCGCGCCGGTCTCGCCCTCGATCAGCAGCGGCAGGGGGCGGGTTGCAAGGGCGGCGGCGCGGCGCAGGATCTGCGCCATCGCCGGATCGTCGCCCGCCAGTTCGCGCAAGACCGCGGGAACCTCGACCGTCGCGGGGGCCGGGAACGGCGCCCTGCGGGTGGAAATGCGGCGCGGCTCTATGGCATGGGCGAACAGGCGGTGGCCGTCCCGCGTCTCGATAAAGCGGTCGGCGGCGGGGCGCAGCCGGGTCAGCTCGTCCAGCCGGTCCAGCCGCACATCCAGAAAATCCGACACCATCCGCCCGATCAGCTGGTCCGGCGCGCGCCAGTCCACGCCGCCCGCCCGCGCCATCAGCCGCGCGGCGGCATGGGTCATGCCGATCACCCGCCCCGCGCCATCCAGCGAGATCGCGGCCTCGGGGTCCACGTCCAGAAAATCGGGGCTGCCCGACAGGCGCAGCACCCATTCGCGGCGGGCCTCGGCCATCAGGTTCGCCATCTCGATGCGCCGCGCGGACTGGCGGACAAGGTTCAGCGCAAGGCTTTGGCTGGCCTTGGGCCGGGGCGAGGACAGCAGCGAGATATCCAGAACCGCCGACAGCCGCCCGCCGGAATCATAGATCGGCGCGGCGGTGCAGGACAGCCCGCCATGGGTCGCGTCGAAATGGTCGTCCTGATGGATGATCAGCGGCTCTCCCGACTCGATGCAGGCGCCAAGTGCGCAGGTCCCTGCCCGCGCCTCGGACCATTCCGCGCCCATATACAGCCCCGAACGCCGCAGCGCCGATTTCTGCGCATCGTCGCCCAGATATTCGACCGTGACCCCGCTGCGGTCGGCCAGCAGCAGGACATAGTTCTGACCGGCCACCAGCGCATACAGGTTTTCGATCCCCGAACGCGCGATCGAGATCAGCTCTTCGCTGCGCTGGCGATGCAGGCGCAGTTCGGAATCGGGCAGGATATAGGCCTCGGCCCGCGCCGCCGGATCCAGCCGGTGCTTTTCCAGACAGCGCAGCCAGCTTTGCACCACAACCGGATCGCGGGTGGCGGGCGCCCCTTGCGAGACGGCCTCGATCTCGCGGATGTGGTGCAGGTCGGTGTCCATCGTCCCCTCCCCTCGCAGACACGGCGGCTGAGCCAAGCCTAGCAGCAGGGCGGGGTCGCTGGGAATGGCGCTTTGGTCGCGCCACCTGTGGCGCCACAATGCCACAGGTGCAACAGGTCGTGCCACAGTCCGACCATCCAACCCGTTGAAAAGATTGAACCGGGAAAATTCCGTTTGGCGATGGATGCTCCGGTCCTAGCGTAAGACAGATCAACCGGGGAGGAGAACACATGAAGGCGCTTCGCTTTCACGCGGCCAAGGATCTGCGCATCGAGGACATCGAAGCCCTGCCCGCGCCGGGTCCGGGGCAGGTCGCGATTCGCAACCGTTTCGTAGGCATTTGCGGCACCGATCTGCACGAATATTCCTATGGCCCGATCTTCATTCCAAAAGTGCCGCATCCTTTTACCGGCGCCCACGGCCCGCAGGTGCTGGGCCATGAATTCGGCGGCGTCGTGACCGCGGTGGGCGATGGCGTGGCTCATGTCGCGCCCGGCGACCGGGTGTCGGTCCAGCCGCTGATCATGCCGCGTTCGGGTGATTACTTTGCAGATCGCGGGCTGTTCCATCTCAGCCCCGATCTGGCGCTTGCGGGGTTAAGCTGGCTGTCCGGCGGCATGGCCGAGGCCGCGCTTCTGAACGATTACAACGTGGTCAGGATCCCCGACGCGCTGAGCGATGAAGAGGCCGCGCTGGTCGAGCCGACCGCCGTCGCCGTCTATGCCTGCGACCGGGGCGGGGTTGCGGCGGGCAACAGCGTGCTGGTCACCGGCGCGGGGCCCATCGGCATACTGACCCTGCTGGCGGCAAGGGCCTTTGGCGCGACGACGCTGTTCGTGTCGGACCTGAACGATACCCGGCTGGAGATCGCGCGGCAGATTCTGCCCGGAGTCGTCATCCTGAACCCGGAACGCGACGATATTGGTGCCCGCATCCGCGCGGCGACCGAAGGCGGCGTCGGCTGCGATGTGGCGCTGGAATGCGTCGGCAATGAAAAGGCGCTGGCAAGCTGTCTCGACGCGGTGCGCAAGCAGGGCGTCATCGTGCAGGTCGGGCTGCATCCGGGCAACAGCGGATTGGACTGGTTCAACGTGACGTTCAAGGATGTCGATCTGCGCGGATCATGGGCCTATCCGACCCATCTGTGGCCGCGGGTGGTCGACCTGATCGCCTCGGGCGCCATTCCGGCCAGCAAGGTCGTGACCGCAAGGATCCGGCTGGACGAGGCCGTGACCAAGGGTTTCGACGCCCTGCTGGATCCGGCCGGAACGCATCTGAAGATCCTGATCGATCTGACCTGACCACATGCGCCGCCTTGGGAGGGGCGGCCCTTTTCCAAGCAACGGGAGGATACCATGCTTGACACGACCCATCCGCAACTGACCGCGCTGGTCGCCGATCTGGAACGCGCGCTGGTCGCGCAGGACGCCGATGCCGTCGCCGCGCTGTTCGTGGAAAACGGCTTCTGGCGCGATCTGGCGGCCTTTACCTGGAACCTGAAAACCTGCGAGGGCAAGGACCAGATCCGCGCCATGGCCGCCGCGCAACTGCCGCAGATCGCCCCCACGGCGCTGGCGCTGGACCCCGCCGAGGCCGTCACCGAAGCCGATGGCGTGACCGATGGCTGGCTGACGCTGGAAACCGCGACCGGACGCGGCGTCGGCTATATCCGCATGAAGGATGGCAGGATCTGGACGCTGCTGACCACCTTGCATGAACTCAGGGGCCATGAAGAGCCCCGCAAGCTGCGCCGGCCCATGGGTGCCGAACACGGCCACGATCCGAACCGCAAGACGTGGAAGGAAAAGCGCGAGGACGAAGCCCGCCGCCTTGGCTATGAGGATCAGCCCTATGTGCTGGTGATCGGCGGCGGTCAGGGCGGCATCGCCCTTGGCGCCCGGCTGCGGCAACTGGGCGTGCCGACGATCATCGTGGACCGGCACGAGCGCCCCGGCGACCAGTGGCGCAAACGCTACAAGTCGCTGTGCCTGCATGATCCGGTCTGGTACGACCACCTGCCCTATATCCCCTTTCCCGACAACTGGCCGGTCTTTGCGCCCAAGGACAAGGTCGGCGACTGGCTGGAAATGTATACAAAGGTGATGGAGCTGAACTACTGGTCCTCGACCACCGCGAAATCCGCGCAATATGACGAGGCCAGGGGCGAATGGACTGTCGTCGTCGATCGCAACGGCCAGCAGGTCACGCTGCGCCCGAAACAGCTTGTGCTGGCCACCGGCATGTCGGGCAAGGCGAATGTGCCGGTGATCCCCGGTCAGGACCTGTTCAGGGGCGAACAGCAGCATTCCAGCCAGCATCCTGGCCCCGATGCCTATGGCGGCAAGAAGGTCGTGGTGATCGGCGCCAACAACTCGGCCCATGACATCTGTGCGGCGCTTTGGGAACATGGCGCGGATGTCACCATGGTGCAGCGGTCCTCGACCCATATCGTCAAGTCCGACAGCCTGATGGAGGTCTGTCTGGGCGGGCTTTATTCCGAACAGGCGGTGGCCAACGGCATCACCCATGACAAGGCCGACATGATCTTCGCCTCGGTCCCTTACCGGATCATGGCCGATTTCCACGTCCCGCAATATGACGAGATCAAGCGCCGCGATGCCGATTTCTATGCCGCGCTGGAAAAGGCGGGCTTCATGCTGGATTTCGGCGATGACGAATCCGGGCTGTTCATGAAATACCTGCGGCGCGGCTCGGGTTACTACATCGATGTGGGTGCCTGCGATCTGGTCATCGACGGCTCGATCAAGCTGCAATCGGGCAAGGGCATCAGTCATCTGAGCGAGACTGCCGTGGTGCTGGACGACGGGACCGAACTGCCTGCCGATCTGGTGGTCTATGCCACGGGGTATGGCTCGATGAATGGCTGGGCGGCGGATCTGATCTCGCAAGAGGTCGCGGACAAGGTCGGGAAATGCTGGGGGCTTGGTTCGGACACCACCAAGGATCCCGGCCCGTGGGAAGGCGAGCAGCGCAATATGTGGAAACCCACGATGCAGCCGGGGCTGTGGTTCCACGGCGGCAACCTGCACCAGTCGCGGCATTACTCGCGCTATCTCGCGCTGCAACTGAAGGCGCGGCATGCGGGCATCGACACCCCCGTCTGGGGCCTTGAGCCGCCGCATCACCTGAAATGACGCCCTTGCGTTACGCCGCGACCCCACCCGGGCGCGGCGTGGCGGCGGTCACGCAGGAACCGCCTGCCTGCGTAGCAAGGGCAGCAGGCTGCGGCCCTGACGTTCGATCTCTTGCAGATAGGGGGTATCGGACAGGATGAACCTGCTGATGCCCAGATCCGCGTATTTCCGCAGCGAGCCCGCGACCTCTTCGGCCGATCCGACCAGCCAGGTGGTCGCGGCGCCGCCCGCACCGAACTTGCCGGGCGTGGTGTAAAGGTTCTCGTCCAGAACCTCGCCCCGGTCCTGCAAATCCAGCAGGCGCTGCTGGCCCTGCGCCACGATCCGGCGGTGGTCGTGCCAGCCCGCGCCCTCGATCCGGGCCATCTGCGCCACCTTGGCCTCGGCGTCACGCCATGCCTGTTCCGAAGTATCGCGGATCAGCGTCGTGATGCGCAGCCCAAATTCCAGCGGCGGCAGATCGCGGTCCAGATCGCGCGACAACGCCCTCAGCCGGGCAATGCGTTCGGCAATGTCGGCGCGCGGCTCTCCCCAGAACAACTGCACATCGGCCTCGGTCGCAGCGACAGCCTCGGCTGCGGGCGAGGCCCCGCCGAAATAGAGCGGCGGATGCAGGCGGTCGTCATTGGGGGTCAAACGCGGTTCAGCGGTGGAGTTGCTGACGCGGTAATGTTCGCCCGCAAAGCTCACCCCGGTTTCGGTCCACAGGCGGCGGACAAGGCGCATGAACTCTTTGGTGCGGCCGTAACGCTGCGCCTGATCGCCTTCGCGGTCGCCATAGGCCTCGAAGTCATCCTTGCCCGAGACGATATTGATCCGCACCCGCCCGCCGGACAGATGATCCAGCGTGGCCGCCGCACTGGCGAACTGGGCGGGCTGCCAATAGCCGGGACGGATGGCGATCAGCGGATTGAAACCGGTCGTCCCGGCGGTCAGCGCCGTGGCCAGCGTGAAGGTGTCGGGGCGCCCCCAGCCGGTGCCGATCAGCGCACCGGCCCAGCCATTCGCCTCGATCGCGCGGGCCTGCGCGGTCAGGGTGGCAAGGCTGTTGTGATCGGCGACCGCATCGTCGCCGCGATGGCCCGCGACGGCCTGATTGGGGATATACCACAGGAATTCGGGGTTCTGCGTCATGGGGTCCTTACTCATCCGGGGTTAACGTTGCTGGCCCCAGCGGTGGATCGTCGCGCGCTCCAGCGTGGCAAAGACGACGTTTTCCACCAGCAGGCCGATGATGATGACCATGGCCAGACCGGCAAAGACCTGATCGGTATAAAGCTCGTTCCGGCTTTGAAAGATGTACCAGCCCAGCCCGCCGCGCCCCGAGGACGCACCGAACACCAGTTCCGCCGCGATCAGCGTGCGCCAGGCAAAGGCCCAGCCGATCTTCAGCCCCGACACGATCGAGGGCAGCGCCGCGGGCACAAGGATCTGGGCGACGAAGCGCCAGCCGGTCAGGCCATAGTTGCGCCCCGCCATGCGCAGCGTTTCCGGCACGCCCTGAAAGCCCGAAAAGATGTTCAGCGCCATCGGCCACAGCACCGAATGAATCAGCACGAAGATCAGGCTGGCCTGCCCCAGCCCGAACCACAGCAACGCCAATGGCAGCAGCGCGATGGCCGGCAGCGGGTTGAACATCGAGGTCAGCGTGGACAGTAGGTCGCGCCCGATGCGCGTGGACACGGCCAGCGTCGTCAGCAGAAAGGCCAGCACGATCCCGGCCAGATAGCCCTTGAGCAGCACCGAGATCGAGATCGCCGCGCGTTCCAGCAGCACACCGCTGCCGACACCGTCGATGAACACGCGGGCGGTGGCGGTGAAGGTCGGCAGCAACAGCGGGTTGCCCTGCCAGCGGGCGGCGGCTTCCCAGATCGCGGCGATGGCGGCGATGATGACCAGCTTGCGCAGCCAGTCCTGCCCCCACAGCCGGGTGGTCAGCGGGATGTCGCGTTCAACCGGGCTTTCCGCGAATTGCGGCAGGTGACGTTCATATTCGGGGCGGATCGGCGGGGTCAGGGCGGTCATGTCGCGGCCTCTTGCGGATCGGCGAACAGCATGTCGTGGATGCGGTTGGCGGCCGTCTGGAAATCCTTGCCGCCAAGGCTGTGCAGATCCCAGTCATGGCAGTTGATTTCCGCCCGCACCCGCCCGGGCCGGGGCGACAGCAGCGCCACCCGGTTGCCGACGACCAGCGCCTCTTCGATGGAATGGGTCACGAAGATCAGCGTAAATCGCACCTCGTCCCACAATTGCAGCAGTTCCTCTTGCATCTTGCGGCGGGTCAGCGCGTCCAGCGCCGCGAAGGGTTCGTCCATCAGCAGCACGCGCGGCTTCATCGCCAAGGCGCGGGCGATGGCCACCCGCTGTTTCATGCCGCCCGACAGTTGATGGGGAAAGCTGTCCTCGAACCCCGTCAGACCGACCTTGGCGATGCAGTCCCGCGCCCGCTCTCGCGCCTCTGCCTTGGGCAGATGACGGGTGGCGATCAGCGGGAACATCACGTTGCCCAGCACCGTTTTCCACGGCGGCAACTGGTCGAATTCCTGAAACACCACGATCCGGTCGGCGCCGGGGCGGTCGATCACCTGCCCGTTCAGCCGGATCTGCCCTTCGATGGGCCGGATGAACCCGGCGATGGATTTCAGCAGCGTGGACTTGCCGCAGCCCGAGGGGCCCAGCAGCACGAAGCGATCCCCCTGATACACGTCCAGATCGATCCGATGCGTGGCCCGCACCACCCGGTCGCGCGTCGTATATTCCAGCGTCACACCGTCGATCTGCAACAGCGGATCGGGCAAGGCGGCGGTCGCGCCATATGCGTTCAGGCCGGACATGATCACCATGAGACGCCTCAGCTTCCGGTCGCGATGCGGGGATCGTCGAAGAAGTAATCCGACAGCTGTGCCGGTTCCGTGCGGATCGCGCCGACCTTGTGCAGGAACTGGCCAAGGCCAAGCGTGTTCTCGGGCTGGATCTTGAAGGACACCTCGTCGCTGGTAATCACATCCAGCAGCAGATCGCGGTCGGTCCGCGCACCGCTGACCTTCAGATAGATGTCGGCGGCCTCTTCGGGGTTGGCGGTCACGAATTCCGCCGCCTCTTCCAGCGCCGCCAGCAAGGCCTGATAGGTCTTGGGGCTGTCCTCGTAAAAACCCTCGGTCGCGTAAAGCAGGGTCGAGGTGGATGGCCCGCCCAGCACGTCATAAGAGTTCAGGATCACATGGGCATCGGGGTTGTCCGCCAGTTCCTGCTCCTGAAAGGGCGGGTTCGCGAAATGCGCGGTGATCTCGGTTCCGCCCGAAATGATCGCCGCCGCCGCCTCGGGATGGGGCAGCGCGACCGAGATTTCGTCAAGCCGGGCGAATTCCCCGTCCCCCCATTCCTTCGCGGCGGCCATTTGCAGGATCCGCGCCTGCACCGAAACCCCGACCGCAGGCAGCGCGATACGGTCCTGATCGGTCAGATCGGCGATGGTCTGAACCTCGGGCCGGTTCGAGACCAGATAGTTCGGAAAGTTCCCCAGCGAGGCCACCGCCCTGACGTTCTGCCCGCCTTTGGTCCGGTCCCAGATGGTGAACATCGGCCCGACACCCGCGCCCGCCACATCGATACTGCCCGACAGAAGCGCGTCGTTCACCGCCGCACCGCCGGACAGTTGCAGGAACTCGACATCGATGTCGATCCCGGCCTCTTGCCCGTGCTTTTCGATCAGCTGCTGTTCCTTGGCCACGTTCAGCAGCAGATAGACAACCCCGAACTGTTCGGCGATGCGAAGCCTGCCTTCTTCGGCATGGGCCGCAAGGCTGGATATGGCGACAATTCCAGTGCTGGCCACAAGGGCCGCAAAGGGGCGCAGGTACCGTTTCATCATGCGGCTCCTCTAAATCTCTACTAACATTGTCGTCATAGATGCGCCGCCCGGGCAAGGGCCGGTCAACGGGTCCGCAGCGATATGAAAGACGCTTCCATATCGGCGATGCCGCAGAGAACCCGCTTCCAAATCTACGCGACACAAGGGAACGGTTTGCTCTGCCCAAGGTCAGCCCCAGCAGTTGCAGATCACCCCGTGCCGATTCGACATCGCCCATTTGCCGGAAAGATGACCTCTGGGGCGAACAGAGTGGGGCCCGGCGATCACGCCGGACCTGCTGGGGCGCGAATGATATTCTCCCAGAGGGTCGAAAAAAACATGACCTATCTTATCGTCTTTTATCCGCGCGGCTGGCATGATGGTTCGGTGAAGGTCCGCATCGGGCGGGCCGCGAACGCAGAGGATATGGCCATGCCACGGATATCCGCCGCATTGGGTGACGATCTGATCAACCTGCCCCTTGACCGGGGAATGCGCGAGGCCGTCGAAAGACGGCGCTCGGTTCTCTGCGATGTCGATTGCAATGAACGTGACCTGCTGATGCCCGACCAGCCCGGCCCGGTTTCCGTGGCCGAGCGGCGCGCCATCGCCGTCTATGTCGCGGCGCTGCATCGCGAACAGGGGCTGGTGGACCGCTATCTGGCGCTGCTGGCTGACAGCGAGGGCGCCGGACCTGCCTTCGCGCAGGTGATCGCCGCCGAGGCACGCCGCGCGGGGGCGCTGCATCCCGCGCCGCATCTGCCCGCCGCCGCCAGCCGGGCGCTGATCGGCGACAGGCTGGCGGTGATCTTCCGGCATCTTCAGGCGCTGCTGACCGGCGACCGCAAGGGTCAGGCGCAGACCACTGGCTGGGACACGGATGCGCTGGAAATCGTGTCGCGGATCGTGACGCTGGTGATCTTTCGCACGCGCATGATCGTAGGTTTGCGGCAGTTCTGCGAGGACAGCCCGAATGTCGTCCCGCTGGCCAGAAAAGGAGCGGGGCAATGATGTTCCACAGCTATTTCCGCAGCGGTCTGTCGGGCGCGGTGCCGAAGCCGGGCTTTTTCAACCGCCCGCGCGGGCTGGACGAGGGAGAGCGGGCCCTGATCGCGCTGGTCGTCACCCGCGAGGCCGGCCGTATGGATCTGGCGCGCCTGCACGCCGAACGGGCCGCCAGCGCCTTGCGCGATCCATTCGCGGTGGCGCTGCTGCTGGAAGAGGGCCTGCCCAGCCCGCTGACCGGCAGGCTGGGCGCTCTGGCCACGGCGGCGGGTATTCTGGCCAGCGACCAGCCCCGGCTTGGCCGGTTCGAGCGCAGGCGGCTGGCCTCGAACGGGGTCGATGCGGATGAATTGCTGGACCTGATCGCCACCGTGGCCAAGGTCAGCAGCCATCTGTTCACCAGACAGGGGCATGACGCATGACGATGCCGGAACCCTATGGCGTCGGGAACAGCCGGATCACGGCCTTGGCCCCGCAGAACGACATGCAGTTGATCGCTGCGCCCGATTGCGTGACGGCAGAGCGCGCGGCGATCGCGCTGGCGCTGTGCGGCAGGCCGGTGCGCCCCGTTGCGGGGCCGCAAACCGGGTTGCGGCTGGCCAGCCCGTTCCGCAAGGAACTGGTCATTCAGGAACCTCTGGCGATCCTGACGCTGCTGGACGAGCTTTGTCCCGGAACGCTGTTCTCGGCCAACCCGGTTGAGCGCGCCGGACAGCACAAGCTGACCGGGCTGGCGCTGCTGGCCGATCAGCGGCTGGCCGAGGTGATCGCGGCCCGCAACCCCCGCGATCTGGACATCGCCATCCATCTGCTGCGCGACGGCGTATTGCTGATCGAGCAATGTTTCCGCCAGCGCAGCCCGGCCTCGCGGCTGGACGTGCGCGATGCGGTCGCAGCCCCACTGATCTGGCGCATGATGATGCTGGATCGTCACTGTCAGGCACATCTTTGTCTGGGGCTGGAACGTGTGACCGCCAATACCGCGCGCATCCTGCAACTGAACGGTGTGGCCGATGTGCTGGGCAAGGCGGCCGAGGCGCGGTTCCTTGACCACCACCTGCCCCATGATGCGGCCATCGGCCTGCCTGCGGATCAGCGCATCGACTGGAGCCCCGCGCTTGGCCCGGCGGGCCGTCCGCAACATCTGAATGACAGGACAAGACGATTGACCGTGGTTCCGGCCAGCCCGACCTCTTCACCCAAACCCGCCGATCCCGCCGGGGACGATCCGCTTGGCGCCGTCACCGAGAAACTGCGGCTGATCCGCCTGACCTCGCAGCAGCGGCGCTATCCGGGGCGGGCGACGCCGCGTCTGCCCTCGCGTCCGGCGGTGATCCGGCTGCTGGCGGACACCATCGGCGCGCTCTATCCCCGCCATTACGGCCCCGAAGGCATGGACGCGCAGGCGGCCGAGCTGTTCATTACCCAGACCCTGCAATCCGTCCGCCAGCGTCTGGCCGATCAGCTGGAGCTGGAATGGCTGCTGCAACCCGATGCCGATCCTGCCGAATGCCGCCAGCGCGCGCAGGCGACCGCCGCAAGGTTTCTGGCCGGGCTGCCGCAGATCCGCGATCTGCATGACACCGATATCAACGCCGCCTTTCAGGGCGACCCCTCGGCCAAAAGCCTGGACGAGATCATCCTGTGTTTCCCCGGCATTGCCGCGATCCTGCGACACCGGCTGGCGCACAGCCTCTATGGTTTCGGGGCGCCGATGCTGGCGCGGATCATGGCCGGGCATTCGCATTCGCTTTCGGGCATCGACATCCATCCGGGGGCCCGGATCGGCCCGGCCTGCTTTATCGATCACGGCACCGGCGTCGTGATCGGGGAAACCGCCGTGCTGGGGCGCAATGTCCGCATCTATCAGCAGGTTACGCTGGGGGCGAAACGCTTCGAGAGCGACGGCGAAGGCGGGCTGGTCAAGGGCCAGCCGCGCCATCCGCTGGTGGGCGACGACGTGGTGATCTATGCCGGGGCGACCATCCTTGGCCGGATCGAGATCGGCAAGGGCGCGACCATCGGCGGCGGCGTCTGGCTGACCGAACCCGTCCCGCCCGGCGCCGTGGTCACTCAGGCCAGAGCCAGCCTGAACACCTCTGGCTGACGCCGCCTAGACCGCATGATCGCTGGGTGAGTTGACTGGGCCGGTGGCCTCTCCCGCGGCATTCTCCGTTCGAGGGTTGCACCAGATTGGCTGGCGCCGCGCCTCAGGAATAGGGGAGAGACCAGATGCAAAATAACATGTTCATCGGGCTGGACGTCCATAAGGCGTCGATCTTTGTCGCCGTTGCGGGTGGTGAGCGGGGTGGTGAGGTTCGGTATTGGGGCTCCGTGCCGAACCGGCCCGATCATATCCGCTAGCTGGTGGAAAAGCTGGCCGCGAGCGGGGCGCAGCTGCGGTTTTGCTATGAGGCTGGCCCCTGCGGCTATGGCCTCCACCGCCATCTGGTCGAGATGGGGCACGACTGCATCGTGGTCGCGCCCGCGCTGGTCCCGGTGAAGGCCGAGCGACAGGGTGAAGACCGCCGCGCTGCGCTGATGCTGGCCAAGCTTCACCGGGCGGGTGAGTTGACCACGGTCTGGGTGCCGGATGGAGCCCATGAGGCGATGCGCGATCTGATGCGGGCACGGGCCGTGGCGATGCGGGTGACCGGACAGATTGCGGATCTGCTGCCGCAGTAGAGCCTCGCGGCGGTTCAAGCGATGCGCGGGGTCGGGTTCATCGTCGCGGTGACGGTAGTGGCGGAGGTCGGGGACTTCCAGCGCTTCGTCAATCCGCGGCAACTGATGGCTTATCTGGGACTGACCCCGTCGGAGCATTCCAGTGACGCCAGCGTCCGGCGGGACGGGATCACCAATACGTCGCCCATCATCCAGCGTTACCCGCTGATCTCCGGCATCGATCTGGCCGGCATTGTCGAGGCGTCGGACAATGCGGAATTCGCCGTTGGCGATGCGGTGGTGCTGAACGGCCGGGGGCTTAGCCAGACGCATGATGGCGGTTTTGCGCAAAAGGCGCGGCAGCCGCCCGACTGGCTGAGCAAGCTGTCTGCGGGCATCACCACCGTCAACGCCCCGAAAGCGAAGCGGGTCGAGGCATGGGCGCGGCTGGCCTACGACTTCGACCTTGGCAAGCTGGACGACATGGTGACAGCCGTGGGTCTGGAAGAGGCACCCGATGTCGCGCGCAGCATCTTTTCGGGCAAAATACGGGGCCGGACGGTCGTTGACGTAAAACGCTGACCGGGGCGAAGGGCGCCCGCGACATTCCCGCCCCGCAAGACTGGCCGAGGATCAAGGGGCCGGGCTGGATCTGGCTGGCGGTCGCTGCGGTGCTTTGCACGAAATGGTTCGGGAAAGGGCTGATCCGCACGCCGAGGGTCAGCCGGTCCTGTCCAGTGAACCTCGAACACATCACCCTATAACAGGAAATCATCCGCCGTCAGGGCGCTGATGCCGATCAGCTGGATCGCGAAATCGGGGCGGGTATCGCCGTCCACATCGCCGCGCACGAAAACCGACCCGCCCTCGCGCGAATACCAGACCGCGTTCGCGCCCGGCTGCGTTCCGTTGAACTCCAGCGCCTGATTGCCTGCCTGCCGGATATTGCCGTCGATCTGACGCAGGTCCAGATGGTCGGTGCCGGGCTGGAAGTCCAGAATACGGTCGCGACCCGCCCCGGCCGGGCTGTCCCGGACCTCGCGAAAGACGAACATATCCGCGCCCGCACCGCCGGTCATCCGGTCCGCGCCCGCGCCACCGACAAGCCGGTCCTGACCGCCTCCGCCGAACAGGCTGTCGGCACCCCCGTCGCCGCGCAGCACGTCGTTGCCTGCACCGCCACGCAGGACGTCATTGCCCGACCCACCTTCGAGGGTGTCGCGGCCCGCGTCGCCTTGCAGCGTGTCCCGACCCGCACCACCGCGCAGCAGATCGTTACCCGCGCCGCCGCGCAGGACGTCATTGCCGGATCCGCCATCCAGCGTATCATGGCCTGCCTGACCGCTCAGCGTGTCATGGCCCGGGCCGCCGAACAGGCGGTCATTGCCGCGGTCTCCGAACAGGGTGTCGTTACCCTTCTGTCCGTAAAGCTGATCGTTCACGAAGGTGCCCTGAACGCGATTGTCACCCGGACCCGCCGTGACCTTTGGCAGGGTCAGGTTGCGCGAGGCGATCAGCACATCGTCGTCATAGGCATAGCTGATCTCGGCCCGAAAGCTCGACACGATCTGGCCCTGCTGGCTGATGATGCTGTTGCCGCCGCCCATCAGGTCATAGGGCTCTTCTTGCGTGATCCTGAAAGAGCCCTGCAACGCCTTGCCGCCGGGACCGAAGGCGCGGCCATAAAGGTTGCCGTCGTCGAAATATGTGACCAGCGTCCGCCCGGCCCCCAGATCGACGACATCCTGCAACACCTGCGTGCCTTCGCGGCGATCCGAGTTGACCCTGACGGCGGCGGTCGCGGCGCTGCCATTGGGGTTCAGCAGCCGGAAAAAGACATCGGAATCCGAGGTCGTGGCCTCTTCTCGCATCCATGCCAGCCCATAGCCGCCGGCGGTGCGGCCCGCGATCTCGCTGTGGCTTTGCTCCAGCCCGAAGCGGTCGGCCTCGCTGGCGATCAGCGGCGCGATGACACGCGCATCCGAGATCGGCGTTCCATCGGCACGATAGGTCTGCACCCAGACGGCATATCCGATCAGGTCGCCCTGAACCGTGCGCTGATGCCAGCTGACCGCATATTGGCCATTGCCCGATGCCGCGATCGAGGGCGAGATATAGCCCGCACCCGTCCAGGAATTCACATAGACCTCGGCATCATCGACCAGCCGGACCGGGTCGGCGACCTGCTGCCCGTTGGGGCGATGGCGATAGGCCAGCAGGTCGTAGAACCCGCCGGATTCGTATCGCGCGACCAGCGTCACCGCCTGACCATTGCTCAGCGTCACGATATCGACGACGTAATGATCGTCGGTTGTGTTCGGCGTCAGTTGCCGGGCCTGTCCCCGCGGGCTGCCATCGGCGTTGAAGAACTTGATATAGCTGTCGAAATAGGCGTCGTCATGCCCGTTGATCGCCGAGGGACCGCGACTTTCGAAGATCACCGCGAAATTGCCATTCGCAAAGCTGGTGGCTGCCGGGCTGCGCTGGATGTCGTCGGTCAGATTGTTGATGCGCACGTCGCTGGCGGCCGCGCCGCC
Source organism: Paracoccus alcaliphilus (assembly GCF_028553725.1). Taxonomy (NCBI): domain Bacteria; kingdom Pseudomonadati; phylum Pseudomonadota; class Alphaproteobacteria; order Rhodobacterales; family Paracoccaceae; genus Paracoccus; species Paracoccus alcaliphilus. The sequence goes on along the minus strand of NZ_CP067127.1, from coordinate 63,914 downwards.
CAGATCGCCCTGCCACGAGCGGCCATAGACACCGAAGGACCCCCTGACCCCCGGATCCGGTTTCAGGTCGGTCCACAGGCCCAGAATGCTGCCGTTTTCCAGTTGCAGCAGATAGGGGTCTTGCTGAACGCTGTCGCGATTGGCCGAAAGGAAATAGGTTGGCATGGCAAAAACCTGTCAAAAATCCGGGCTGTCGGCGATAATCCCGTCGTACAGTATGCCATCGACGCGAAATCCGGCAAGCTGGTTCGGCGGGATGCGTCAGGTTCCGCCGACGCCCCGCCAGAGGACGAACGACGGTGGTTTTCAGTCCGTCAGGATGTCGGCGATCACGGCAAGGCAATCGCCGCATTGGACAAGGCCGGGGAAATGGCGCGCCGCGATCACGCCGTCGCGATTGGCCGGAACCTCGACCGGGGCGGTGCCGGTGCGGTCGGGCGGCCAGATCCGCGCGATGGGCTGGCCCGCATGGACCCGGTCGCCCAGATCGGCCAGCGGATGGATCAGCCCGTCGCGGGTGGCAAAGTGGAAACAGTCCTCGCCCGGCATGTCCAGCATCACTCCGGGGCCCTCGGTCTCGATCTCGCCCGCCAGAATCCCGGCATGGCGCAGCACGTTCCGCGCGCCCCGGATGGCGATAGCGGCCGAACGCGCGGTCGCTGTGCCGCCGCCGCCCAGCTCGGTCGTGACAAAGACCTTGCCCTGCGATTCCACCGCCGTGTCAAACATGCCGACAGCGTCGATTTCGCGCATCATCATGCTGTAGGGCGCGGCAAAGGCCCTGACCGCCGCCACGCAAGCCGCCTGCTGATCCTTGTTCTCCAGATAATGCGCCGCCGCATAGGGCAGGAAATCCAGCGTCTTGCCGCCCGAGTGGTAATCCAGCACGATGTCCGCCATCGGTACCATCACATCGTTGAAATAATTGGCGATCTTGCGGGTCGGACTGCCATCCGCCCGGCCCGGAAAGCAGCGGTTCATATTGATCTGATCGATCGGGCTGACGCGCGCACCGGCCCGGAAGGCAGGATAGTTCAGATAGGGCACGATGATGATGCGCCCGCTGACCTCGGCCGGGTCGATATCCCATGCCAGTTGTTGCAGCGCGATGGGCCCTTCGTATTCGTCGCCGTGATTGCCGCCGGTCAGCAGCGCGGTGGGGCCGTCGCCATTGGCGATCACGGTCAGCGGAATCATCACGCTGCCCCAGGCGCTGTCATTGCGCGAATGGGGCAGACGCAGGAAGCCATGCGCCTTGCCGGGCTGGTCCAGCGCAATGGTCGGGCGGATCGGGTTGATCGTCATGCCTTCACCAGCATGCGGCGGGGGATGTTGCAAAACAGTTCCGGCTCTCGTTCGGTGATGACGATGGATTCGGTGGTCTCATACCCCCAGTCGTCCATCCACAAACCGGTCATGAAATGGAAAGTCATGCCGGGCTTCAGTTCCGTGCGGTCGCCGCGGCGCAGGGACATGGTGCGCTCGCCCCAGTCGGGCGGATAGCTGAGGCCGATCGGATAGCCGGTGCGGTTGTCCTTGACGATGCCGTAACGGTCCAGAATGGTAAAGAAGGCCGCCGCGACATCCTCGCATGTATTGCCGGCGCGGGCGGCATGCAGCCCGGCCTCCATCCCTTCCAGCACGGCCTTCTCGGCCTCCAGCATCTCGGGCGGGGGCGTGCCCAGAAAGATCGTGCGCGACAGCGGCACATGGTAACGCTGATAGCAGCCCGCGATCTCGAAAAACGTGCCCTCGTCCGGCTTCATCGGCTGGTCGTCCCAGGTCAGGTGCGGCGCGGCGGCATCGGGGCCCGAGGGCAGCAGCGGCACGATGGCGGGATAGTCGCCGCCATGGCTGGACCATTCGTCATAGCGCAGACCCGCGTCATAGATCTCGGCCACCAGATCGCATTTGCGCATGCCCACCTCGACCTTGTCGGCGATGCGGCGGTGCATCCGCTCGACGATGCGGGCGGCCTTGCGCATGTATTGCAGTTCCTTGGGCGTCTTGACCGCGCGCTGCCAGTTCACAAGGCCCGTCGCGTCAAGGATCTGCGCCTCGGGCAGGCCGTAAACCAGCCGCTCATGCGCCTTGGCGGAATACCAGTAATTGTCCATCTCGACGCCGATGAAGCCGCGATGCCAGCCCCGGTCGGCCAGCTGCGCCCACAGGTAATCCATCGGGTGACGTTCCACCGACTGCACGTAATAGTCGGGATAGCCGATGATGTTGTCGTCCGTCATCCAGACCGTGCGCAGCGCGCCATTGGCATCCTGCCCGCGTCCGAACCAGATCGGCGGACCGTCCGGGCCCACGATCACACATTGATGGACATAGAAGGACCACCCGTCATAGCCGGTCAGCCATGCCATGTTCGACGGGTCGCTGATGATCAGCAGATCCAGTCCCAGTTTGGCCATGCTGCCGCGCGTCTTGCGCAGGCGCTCCTCATATTCCTCGGTCGAGAACCGCTCGGGCGTTCGTTGCAGCTCAGGCATTCAGGCCTCATGTGAAAACGCGGCAAGCGCGTGGGTGGCAATGGCGGTGTCCTGCACGCCGGTTCCGGTCAGATCGGCAATGGTGATCTGGCGCGGATCAATGCGGCCGGGGTGGCGACCGATGAGGATCTGGCCCAGTTCGGGATGATCGCCTTCGGGGATGGCGCGGGCGGCAAGGGCGGCGCGCAGCTCTCCCATCAGGCGGGTCTGCGACAGCCGGTCCGCGACATAGAGATCGGCGCGGGCAAGGCAATCGGGGTGCAATTCGTTCTTGCCCGGCTGGTCGCTGCCCATGGCGGTGACATGCTGGCCCGGACGCAGCCATTCGGCCCGCAGGATCGGGCGGGTGGCGGGGGTTGTGGTCACGATGATGTCGCCAAAGCCTGCGGCAGCTGCCGGGTCCGATTCGGCACGGACGGTCAGCCCGTCGCCTGTCAGCTCATCGGCCAGCGCCTGCGCCTTGGCCCCGTCGCGGGCCCAGATCACGGCCTCGGCAATCGGCCGGACCAGCCGCAGCGCATGTAATTGCATCCGCGCCTGAAGCCCGGCGCCGAAGATCGTGGCGCGGGTCGCATCAAGGCGCGACAGATGGCGGGCGGCAACCGCGCCCGCGGCGGCGGTGCGCAGGTCGGTCAGATAGCCGTTATCCAGCAGCACTGCCCGAACCCGGCCCGTGTCCGAAGACAGCACCACCATCAGCCCCGAGGTCGAGGGCAACCCTCTGGCCGGATTGTCGAAGAAGCCGGGCGAAATCTTGACCGCGAAACCCGCCAGCCCCGGCACATAGGCGGTCTTCACATCGACCTCGGCATTCACTTGCGGCAGGTGCATGGACAGGACCGGCGGCATCTCGACCCCGCCCTCGGCCAGCCGGGCGAAGGCGTCCTCGATCACGTCGACGGCGGCGCGGTCCAGGGACAGGTGCTGGCGCAACTGGTCTTCGTGCAGGATCAGGATCTCGCTCATATCTCTCTCCGAAGGATCGCGGCGTGGCGGGCGGGGTCGATATTCGCCCCGGACAGGATCAGCACCAGCGGGCCATCGGCGCGCAGCTTGCCCGCAAGGATCGCGCCCGCACCGACGGCGGCGGCGCCCTCGACCGTCTCATCGTCCTCAAGTGCCAGATGGCGGATGCCGGCCGCGATCTCATCCTCGGTCAGCAGGATCAGTTCGTCCATCAGATCGCGCACCATCGGATAGGTCAGCCGGTTCTGCATCCCGATCCCGCCGCCCAGACTGTCGGCCAGGGTTTCCAGTTCCGCGACCTCGACCGGGTGGCCCGCGTCAAGGCTGGCGGCCATGGCCGCGCCGCGCTCCATGCTGATGCCGATGATGTGGATGGCGGGGTTCAGCGACTTCGCCGCCCGCGCCACCCCGGCCAGCAACCCGCCCCCGGACAGCGGCACGGCAATGGCGGCGGCGTCGGGGATCTGGCGCATGATCTCCAGCCCCAGCGTCCCCTGCCCGGCGATCACATCCGCATGGTCGAAGGGCGGGATCAGCGCAAAGCCTTCCTCGCGCTGCAAACGGCGGGCCTCATTGAATGCCTCGTCCTGACTGGCGCCGATCACGCGGGCCTCGGCCCCCAGCGCGGTGATCGCATCCAGCTTGTTCTGCGGCACAAGATTCGACACGCAGATCACCGCCGCCAGCCCCTGCGCCCGCGCCGCATGGGCCAGTGCGCGCCCGTGATTGCCAGTCGAGGCCGTCGTCACCCCCGCCACATCGCCCAGTCGCGCCACCGCATTGGCCGCGCCGCGCAGCTTGAAGGCGCCGGTTTCCTGACGATGTTCGCATTTCAGCCAGACCGGCCCGCCCGCCAGCCGCGACAGGCCGGGCGAGGGCTTCACCGGCGTTTCCCGCACCATTCCGGCGATGCGGTCGCGGGCGGCGTGGATATCGTCCAGCGTCACCATGCCTGCACCGGAAGGCGCAAAGTGACCCCCTGCGCCAACAGGCGGCAGGCGGGGCGGAAGGTATCAGCCGTGGTCAGGGGGCGATGCGACATGACGACAGTTGAGCCAAGCCCGCCGGGTTTGTCCAGATTGACATTCCACGGCCCTGCGGAAACAAGCGAGGCATGAGCCCGCTGCGCCCCGAACTTCGCCTCGATGACCGCGACATCGCCATTCTTGCGGTGCTGTCGCGCGAAGGGCGCATCGCCAAGACCGATCTGGCCGGGCGGGTGAACCTGTCGCCGACGCCCTGCTGGGAACGGATGAAGCGGCTGGAAAAGGCCGGGCTGATCCGGGGCTATCGCGCCGAGATCGACCTTGTCGGGCTGGGTCCGCATGTGCAGGTCTTCGTCACGGTCGAGCTGGAAAGCCACCGCGCCGAAAGCTTCCAGATCTTCGAGCGCACAATCGCCCGGATGGACCAGATCACCGGCTGCTGGGCCATCGGCGGCGGATACGATTACCTGATGCAGGTGGTCACGCGCGACGTCGCCGCCTTTCAGTCGCTGATGGACGGCCTGCTGGAAAGCCGCGCGGGGGTCAGGCGCTATTTCAGCTATATTGTGACCAAGCCGGTCAAGAACCTGCCACCCGCCTCGGCGCTGCTGGGCGATGGCGGGGGCTGAGCGCCCTGCCCCGCCGCGCCGTTTCGTCAGGCACATCCGGATCAGCCAAGCACCTCTGCGATCGAATCCTTCGTGACCGCGACGATCTGGTCGGCCTCGGCCTGCGTCAGGCACAGCGGCGGCGCAAATCCCAGAATATCGCCCTGCGGCATCGCCCGCGCGATCACCCCGCGTTTCAGCATCGCCGCGACGACCTTGGCGCCCTTGCCCTCGGCGGCGTCGAAGAAGCTGCGCTTGTCGCGGTCGGCGACCAGTTCGACCGCGCACAGCATCCCCTCGCCGCGCACCTCGCCGACATGGACATGATCGCCCACCGCCGCGCGCATCGTCTCGTTCAGATATCTGCCGACGGTTCCGGCATTCTCGACCAGCCCCAGATCGTCGATCAGCTTGAGGTTGGCGATCCCCGCCGCCGCGCCGATGGGATGGGCGGAATAGGTCCAGCCATGACCCAACACGCCGTTCTCATCCGTGCCCTGCATCAGCACATCCCACATCCGCTGCCCGACGATCGAGGCCGAAAGCGGCGCATAGGCCGAGGTCAGTCCCTTGGCGCAGGTGATCAGGTCGGGCTGCACGCCATAATGACCGGCGCCGAACATCGACCCCAGTCGGCCAAAGCCGGTCACGACCTCATCCAGAATCAGCAGGATGTCGTGACGGTCCAGCACCGCCTTGATCGCCGGCCAGTAACCCGCAGGCGGCGGCACGATCCCGCCCGTGCCCAGAACCGGCTCTCCGATGAAGGCGGCGATGGTATCGGCACCCTCGGCCGCGATCAGTTCCTCCAGCTTGGCCACGCAATGGGCGGTGAAATCGGCTTCGCTCATCGTCGGATCGGGGTGGCGGAAATGATAGGGCGCCTCGGTATGGATCACCTGCGACAGCGGCAGGTCGAACTTGCGGTGAAACAGGTCCAGCCCGGTCAGGCTGCCGGTCATCAGCCCGCTGCCGTGATAGCCCCGCCAGCGAGAGATGATCTTCTTCTTCTCGGGCCGGCCAAGAATGTTGTTGTAATACCAGACCAGCTTGATGTTCGTCTCGTTCGCGTCTGACCCACCAAGCCCGAAATAGACCCGCGCCATTCCTTCGGGCGCGCGGTCCATGACCATTTTCGACAGCGTGATCGAGGCTTCCGATCCATGACCCGCATAGGAATGGTAATAAGACAGCTCGCGCGCCTGCGTAGCGATGGCCTCGGCGATCTCGGCGCGGCCATAGCCGACATTCACGCAGTAAAGCCCGGCGAACCCGTCCAGCAGACGATTGCCGTCGCGGTCGGTGATAAAGACGCCCTCGCCCCCGGTCACGATGCGTTGCGCGGCCTCGCCACGGGCGAACTGGCCCAGATGGGTCGAGGGATGAAAAAAGCTTTCGCGGTCCCATTTCGCCAGTTGGTCATTCGTCAGCATATCGTTTTCCTTTCATCCCAATTCTTCCGGCCCGGTCTTTCAGGCCCAGTCGCGGCAGACATATTTGATCTCGGTGAACGCCTCGAGGCCCTGCCGCGCGCCCTCGCGGCCGATGCCGGACTGTTTCATTCCCCCGAAAGGGATCGGCGCGCCGGTGACCTTGGTGCGGTTCACGGCGACCATGCCGTATTGCAGCGCCCGCGTCATGCGATAGATCCGGCGCGGATCAAGGCTGTGGACATAGGCCACCAGCCCGTATTCGGTCGCATTGGCCCGCGCGATCACCTCGCCCTCGTCATCGAAAGGCGTCAGCGCGGCGACGGGGCCAAAGGTTTCCTCGGCCATGATCGCGGCCTGATCCGGCACGTCGGCCAGCACGGTCGGGCGAAAGAACAGCGGCCCCAGTTCTTCGGCCACGCTGCCCCCGGTCAGCACGCGCGCGCCTTTGGCCACCGCGTCGTCGATATGGGCGATCTGCTTGGTGATGGCGCGATCATGGATCAGCGGGCCGATATCGGGGTCCTCCATGCCGGGGCCAAGCGTCAGCTTTTCGACGGCCTTGGTAAAGCGGGCGCAGAATTCGTCATAGACCGGGCGCTGGATATAAAAGCGGTTGGCGCCCAGACAGTCCTGCCCCGAGGTGGCGAATTTCGCCTTGATCGCCTCGGCAACGGCGCGATCCATATCCGCGCCCCCGAAGACGATGAACGGGGCATGCCCGCCCAATTCCATCACGAGCCGCTTCACCGTCCCGGCTGATTGCCGGTAAAGCAGCCGCCCCACCTCGGTCGAGCCGGTGAAGGACAGCGCCCGCACGCGCGGATCGCCGGTCCATTCGCCGACGATGGTGGCCGCATCGCCGATCACCGTATTCACGACACCAGCCGGAAAGCCCGCCCGCCGCGCCAGTTCCGCCAGCGCCAGCGCCGACAGCGGCGTCTCGGCCGAGGGGTGGATGACCACGGTGCAACCCGCCCCCAGCGCCGCGGCGGCCTTGCGGGTAATCATCGCGCAGGGGAAGTTCCACGGCGTGACCAGCGCGGCCACGCCCACGGGTTCGCGCCACAGCTCCATCTCGGCATCGGGCAGATGGCTGGTGACGCCCTCGATATTCGGGCGCAGGGCCTCTTCGGCATAGAATTGCACGAAGCTGGCGGCATAATCGATCTCGCCCCGCGCCTCGCCTATGGGCTTGCCCTGTTCGGCCACCATGATCCGGGCCAGATCCTCTTTCGCGCCAAGGATCAGCGCGTGCCAACGATGCAGGGTCGCGGCGCGGTCCTGCGGCAGCATGCCCGCCCAGCCGGGAAACGCGGCCTGTGCGGTATCGACCGCCGCGCGGGCCCCGGTCGCGTCGCTGATGGCCACCTGCGCGACCAGATCACCCGTGGCCGGGTCGCGCACGGCCAGACGTCCTTCGCCCGCGAAATCGCCCTGTCCGGGCAGCAGGCCGGGATCGGTCAGCCGGTCTTTCAGGTTGCGGGGCAGATCGTCCAGCATCGCGCACCTCCTTGTTGCCATAAAAGATGGCGGCAGCGCGGCAGGCGATTTCACCAAAGCTGACGGGGTGGTCAGAGGATTCCTCTTTTGTCACCGGCTGCGCCGGGGAAATACTCGCCCCCCGCGGCGGGTCACCAACTCTCATACTCCAAACGCAGGTGCGACAGAGATCTATCTTGCGACGCGGCCCGGAGGCTGAAGCCAATGAATGATCCGGCGGTCGTTGGCATGGTTCTCCGCCCTGTGCGAGGGGATCAATTGGCAGCTTGCCGCCATCGAGATGGTCCGCATCGCCGCGGAAACCTGTCTCGCTGCATTCGCAGCAATTGACGGCAGATGCGACGGCGCCCGGAGTTTGAGCGCTTCCCCGACACACGGGCCGACATCCCTGCCATCAACCACGATAACCCATCGATTCAGGATCACCCCCTGCCGCCATGCATGCGACTATTCGAAATGGTAATCGAAACCGGCCTTTCCCCCGGACACTTCCACCCGGGTCAGATCCCGGCCCTCCAGCCGCCAGGTCAGGATGCGCCGGCTCAGTTCGGGCATTAGCGTGTTGGTCAGGATCGCATCGATCATCCGACCGCCGCTTTCGATCTCGGTGCAACGATCCTTGATGACCTGCATCGCGCCGTCGCCGATCACCAGTTGGGCACCATAGCCTTCGCCAAGCCGTTTCGCGATGCCGCGCAATTTGTGTCCGGCGATCGCCTCTATCATCGGGTCGGACAGCGGATAATAGGGGATCGTCACCACGCGACCCAGCAGGGCGGCGGGAAATACACGCAGCAGCGGGGTCCGCAGTGCGCTGCTCAGTTCCTCGGGGTCGGTTTTGGCGGTTCCATCGGCAGTCATCGCCATGATGTCCTCGGACCCGACATTCGAGGTCAGCAGGATCAGCGTGTTCTTGAAATCAATGCGCCGGCCCTCGCTGTCATCCATCATCCCCTTGTCGAAGACCTGAAAGAAAATCTCGTGTACGTCGGGATGGGCCTTTTCCACCTCGTCCAGCAGGATGACGGAATAGGGCCTGCGCCGCACCGCCTCGGTCAGGATGCCGCCCTTGCCATAGCCGACATAGCCTGGAGGCGCGCCCTTCAGCGTGCTGACGGTATGGGCCTCCTGAAATTCGCTCATGTTGATCGAGATCAGGTTGTCCTCGCCGCCATACATCAGTTCGGCCAGCGCCAGCGCGGTTTCGGTCTTGCCCACGCCGGACGGACCGCACAGCAGGAACACCCCGACCGGCTTTTCGGGCGCCTTCAGCCCGGCGGCCGAGGTCTGGATGCGGTTGGCGATCATCTCCATCGCGTGATCCTGCCCGACGACGCGCCCGGCAAGGCTGCGGGCCAATGTCAGCGCCTTTTCCGTCTGGCTGGCCAGCATCCGGCCCGTCGGGATTCCGGTCCAGTCCTGCACAACGGCGGCAACCGCCACCCGGTCCACCGATGGCAGGATCAGCGGTGATTCACCCTGAGCCGTCGTCAGATCGGCCATTTTCCCTTTCAGCGTTGCCAGAGCCTGCTGCCGGTCGAAAACCGGGGCTTCGGTCGCCGCGTCGTCTGCGCGTGACTGGGTTTCGGGTCGGGGTTGTTCCTCCGCATCTTCGGTCGGCGCCTGCTCGACATCGCCCAGATCGCCGGTGCCATCCAGTCCAGCGCCGATCCCGCGCAGCTGCGCCCGAAGGTCGAGGATCTCTGCGACAATGGCCTTTTCCGCATCCCAGCGTTCATTCGCAGCGTCCAGTGCCGCCTTTGCGGCCGTGATCGCGGTCTCGACCACGGTCCTGCGTTCCTCGACTTCGATGCCGATCGCTTCCTCGCGTTCGATGATCCCCTGTTCGATTTCCAGCGCCGACAGCCTGCGCTCCAGATCCTCGACCTCGGCGGGCGTGGCGTGCTGCGATACCGCCACCCGCGCGCAGGCGGTATCCAGCAGGCTGATCGCCTTGTCGGGCAGTTGGCGCGACGGGATATAGCGATGCGACAGCTTCACCGCCGCCTCAATGCTTTCGTCCAGCAATTCGACCTGATGATGCTTTTCCAGCACCCCGGCAATGCCGCGGCACATCAGCACCGCCCTGATCTCGTCGGGTTCCTCGATCTTCACGGTCTGGAACCGCCGCGTCAACGCCGGATCGGGTTCGATATGCTGCTTGTATTCGGCCCATGTCGTGGCGGCTATGGTGCGCATCTCGCCTCGGGCCAGCGCAGGTTTCAGCAGATTGGCGGCATCGCCCGTGCCTGCGGCCCCTCCGGCCCCGATCAGCGTATGGGCCTCGTCGATGAACAGAATGATCGGCACGTCCGAGGACTGCACCTCTTCGATCACCGACTTCAGGCGTTTCTCGAATTCGCCCTTCACGCTGGCCCCGGCCTGCATCAGCCCGATATCCAGCATGTGCAGTTCGACATTGCGCAATTGCGGCGGAACATCGCCCTTGGCCAGACGCTGTGCAAAGCCTTCGACAACGGCGGTCTTGCCGACACCGGCCTCGCCGGTCAGGATCGGGTTGTTCTGCTTGCGGCGCAGCAGGATGTCCACGATCTGGCGGATTTCGGCATCGCGACCGACGACAGGATCCATCTTGCCGTCGCGCGCCCGTGCCGTCAGGTTGGTCGCGAACTGATCCAGCGCCGATTTGCCGCCGGGCCGGGGCCGGGCGGGCTTGTCCCCGGTCGCGTCGGGCGTGCTCGTGCGCTCCAGCGAGCCGGCCAGCAGATCGTCCAGCTGTCCCGCCATCGCGGCCGGATCGATCTTGTCAAATTCAAGGCTGATCTTGAACAGCAGCCCCTCCAGCACGGGGACCTGCAACGCCCCCAGCAACACATAGGCCGACCGGACCGTATCGTCGCCGAATTCAAGCGAGCCATAGTTCCAGGCCTCCTGAATCGCCCGGAAGATATGGTCGGAAAATTCCTCGACCGATCCGGCACCATGCGGCAGCGCATCGGTGGCGCGCAGCACGTCGCCATCGAAACGATGCCGGTCCACCCCCGCGGCCTCCAGCAGGATCGCCACATCCGTCCGCTGGGTATCGGCCAGTGCGGTGATGAAATGCACCAGCTCGACATAGGGGTTTCCGCGTCGTTTGGCCGCCTGCGCGGCTTCGGAAAAGGCCTTCAAACAGGTGGGATTCAGCTTGCCGACAAGCTCTTTTCTTTTGATCGTTTGCTGCGATCCGCGGGTGGCCATGACAAGATCCTCCGAAAACGACAGTTGATTTCAGACAACGGCAAGGGATTTATCGAGAGCAACACGTTCCGTTATGGTAGATTGAATCCTGTCATAAGGCGACATTTTTGAGCGATCTGCCGACGGAGCCCGTTTCATGAAAGATCCGCTGCAATCCGATATATTCAGTCTTGGCCAGATTCTGAACAATACCTATGAAATCATCCGGGTTCTGGGACGGGGCGGCACCGGCGAGGTCTATCTGGCGCGCAATCAGGTGGTCGAGAGGGATGTCGCGATCAAGGCGCTGAATGCCCGGTTTTCGGGGAAATCGGATTATGTCGAGCTGATGAAGCGCGAAGAGCAGATGCGCAACATCATCCATGACGCTGTGGTCCGCTATTCGGAATGCTCGCGCTCGGATACCGGGCAGGTCTTTCTGGTGATGGATTATATCGAGGGTCCGTCGCTGAATCAGGTCATGCTGGAACGCCGGCTTGACGACCGGGCGCTGATGATCGTCGCGCACCGGGTTCTGGAGGGACTGGTGGCCACCCATGATCGGGGCATCGTCCACCGCGACCTGTCGCCCGACAACATCATCCTGCGCAATGGCCGCCCGGAAAAAAGCACCATCATCGATTTCGGCATCGCCAAGGACACCGCGGCGGGTGCCCGCACGATTGTCGGCAACGATTTCGCCGGCAAATACGAATATGCCGCGCCCGAACAGCTGGACGGTCAGGCGGATTGCCGCGCCGATCTCTATGCGCTTGGCGCCTCGCTGCTTGCAGCCGTGCGCCAGCAGGTGCCCCAGGTCGGCACCAGCCCCGGAGAGGTCGTTCGGTTCAAGCGCGACCGGCTGGACACATCCGGGATCAACCCGCCGCTGAAGGATCTGATCGACTGGCTGACCGATCCCGATCCCGCCAGACGTCCGCAAACCGCGACCGAGGCGCTGGATCGGCTGGATGGCTGGCTGAAACCCGATACGCATCGCCATAAGGCCCGCCGGGGAAAGAAGCGCCGCCCGCTGCTTTCCGTGCTGGCGCTGGCCTTGCTGGCCGCAATCGGTGCCGGGTTGTGGTTCGCCGATGTTTTTACGCCCCCCTTGCCCGAGGCCAGCCCCTATCGGTTGACCGCCCGGCTGGACCCGGATTCCGGCGCCACGCTGTCGGGCAATGCCCCCGATACCCAGACCGCCGCCGCCCTGCGCACGGCGTTCCGCGATGCCTCGGGCAGCGCCCCGCCCGAGGATGCGCTGACCCTTGCCCGTGGCATGCCCGGCGAAGGCTGGCCCGATGACGTGGCCGAGCTGCTGACCATGACCTTGCCGCTGTCGCATTGGGAAATCGATGTTGTCGACCGCAATGCAAGCTTTGCCGGACTGGCCCCCGACGGCCCCACCCGCGATGCGTTGCAGGACACATTGCAGGCATGGCAGCCCCGGACGGCGATGGCGGTGCGGACCGAACTGATCGCCGGTCCCGAAATGCTGGACTGGGCCACGCTTCAGCCACATCTGGACCGGCTGGCGACTTGCGGCCCGCTGGCTGCGCCTGCGGATCAGCCCGCAGAGCTGCCGCTGTTCGCGACCATCACCGTGACCGGCGACGTCGCCCACCCCGGCGATGCCGAGGCCATCCGCGCAGCTTTGATCCCGGTGATCGGCGACCGCAGCCTGAGGGTCGAGACCACATTGCTGAACGAGGATCTCTGCGCGATCCGTGCGGTCCTGCCTGTGGCGCCGCCGGGGGCCATGTCGGTCTGGCTGGGGCACGGCGAAACCGGCGATGCGGTGCTGAACGGGGTCTTTCACCGGGGCGAGAATCCGGTTGTCGATATCCTGTTCCCCGCAACCGTGGCCGGTGCGTCGCTGTGGGTGATGGTGGTGGACAATACCGGCAAGGTCTTTCACGTTCTGCCCAATATCAACCAGCCCCTGTCGGTGGTTGACGATCTGGGCCATGTGGACAGCGGCGTGCGCCGGGTGCGCGTATTGTGGTCGCTGGATCAGATGCAAGAGGACCCGAAGCGTCTGGCCTTCCGGGTCACCGACGGCAATTACGGCAAGTCCGAGATCATCGCGATCCTGTCCGCCACCCCGCTTTTCGATCTGCGCCGCCCCCGCGACGAAAGCGTCGGTTCGGTCGCCGAAGCACTGGCCGAAACGCTGGCCGCGCGCGACGATCAGATCATCAGCGTCGCTTCCCGCATTATCGACGCCCGCCCGTGATCCGCCGATGCGGAATGGCGCGTCAGTGCCGTTGCCGAAATCGCTTTGCCGCCACGCGGATACGTTCGTCACGATGCTCCAGCAACCCCGGCAGGCGATCCCCGAGGCTGCCGCCATGGGCGGCCAGCGCGGCGATGGCCGCCTCGATCCTGATCGGGTCCGCGGCATCGATCCAGTCGCGGACCACCCCCGCCGTGACCCTCGGGGGCAACCATTCGAAGGCGCCGCACAGCCCGCGCGACCCATCCACGGCAGCGCGGGCAAAGGCCGCGGCCTGATCCAGACGTCGGACATCGCCGGTTTCCAGCGCGCGATGCGCCATGACGAACAACTCGCCCTTTTCGGGAAAATCCTCGAAGGCTTCGATGATGAAGGGCCATGTGGCAGGACCGGCGATACGCAGCGCATCCAGATTGGCCTCCAACCGGTCATCCACGAAGGCGATCGCTTCGGTGTCCGGAACCTCCTCCGCCGCCAACGTATCGCGCTGCGCCCAGAAGAAGGCGGCGTTTTCAGTATGCTCCCTGATGACCACGCTGATCACGGGCCGGATCGAAGCCATTTCGTCCCCCCGGAGATTCAGAGGCTAATTCCCGCCTTGTGCTTGTAAGTCGCATCGCCCGTCTGACCATAGGCGTCCAGCACATAGCTGCTGGAACCCTTGTGACTGCCCATCGCGAAGATATAATCATTCGCGCCCTGACGATAGAACAGCAGGGTGACGCTGCTCACGCCGGGCACCCCGGCAGAGGCATGCAGCACCGGTTGATTTCGGAAGCGATAGTTGCCGCTGGCTTTACCTTCACCTTTCGAGATATCATTCAACGCCTGACTAAGATTGGTAATCTTGCTGCCACCGGATACTTTCAATACGGATTTCAGGACATTCTGCAGATACAGCTGGACCTGGGGTTGGTGCATGGGCAGGGTTTCGGTGCCGTCGCTTTTAACAATCACGATCATGATGATTATCCTCCCGCGTCTTCACGTGGAATGCGTGGTGCCATGATGATGAGCGCCGGATCAGATTCTGTCCACATAAATCAACCACAGGCGGTCAAACTGTGCTGCCGCCAATGGCGGAATGAAATTGCCGAAGCCGCAGATAATGGGACGTTCAAACCTTTTCCGGTCTGGAAGGCATGACGGTTCAGTTCACCAATACATTGGCGTCAAAGCCGCCATTGCGCCACTGTCTCAGGGCGGCGGTGAAATTCGGGCCGGGCAACCCATCCACGTCGCTGGTATAGACACCCGCTGCGGCAAGGCGCAGCTGAACCTGCGCAAGGGTGGCTTTTGACCATTGCTCCGCCTGCTCGGTCAGTTCGGCAAGGATCGCGCCCTGATCCTCGGCCGCGCCGCGCAGCAGCATGTTGGCGGCCTCGGTCGGGTCCTGCGTCACTCCGCGACCTTCGTCCAGAAGAATGGCGGCCGCGCGATAGCCCTCATATTCCCCGTTCCGCGCCGCGCGGCGGAAATAGTCCAGCGCGTCGGCAGGATCACCGATCACGCCATCCTGCGCCAGAACCCCCAGATTGAATGTCGCCTTGGCCGATCCGCCCTCGGACGCTTGTTTCAGCAACGCAATCGCGCGGTCGGTATCCTGCGGCAGGTCCACACCCTCGAACAGCGTGATGGCAAGGTTTATCATCGCATCGGCACTGCCGCCACGGGCAGCCTGCTGATAAAGCTCCATCGCGGCGGGGATGTCGCGTGGCATCCCGGTGCCGTTTTCCTTCAGCTGCGCAAGGCTGACCATCGCGCGCAGATCACCCCGGTCCGCCGCCGTCTGGTAAAGGTCGATGGCGCGGGCCAGATCGCCGGATGCCGCCGTCGCACGCGCCAGCAGCGCAATGTAATGCGGCAGGTTCGGCGTTTGCGTCACCGCCGCCGAACAGGCGCGGATGGCCGCGATCGCGTTCTGTTGCAACCTCTCGAACGGCACGCCCGGCGTTCCGGCGATGGCGTCGCGCGGATGCGTGACCAGCCGTTCGCACAGGGCGCCGGGGCTTGCATCCTGCATGTCCGGGATCAGGCTCAGCAGGCGCTCTGCCTCATCCACATGATCGCCGTCGGGATATCGCTCGACATACAGGTCCAGCAACGGGCGCAACCGGCTGCGCTGCGCCAGCGTCCACAGCTTTTCGGCCTGCGCCCCCGATTCCACGCCGGATTCGGGCGCATCCAGCGAGCGGGTCCTTGTGCCGGTCTCCAGATAGGCCAGGACCTCGTTTCTATGCGCCCCCTCGGGATAGCTGTCCAGATAGAGCCGCATCACCTCATCGTCCTGCATGCTGGCCGCGACCTGATAGAAAAGCGTCTCTCCGGATGTGTCGGGCGGATTGGTGTCGAAAACGAACTGCCGGGTCAGCGAAGAGTTTTCCCACGGAATCTGTTGCCCGCCGGTGGCAGAGATCACGTCGCGGCGCACCGCGATCATCAGCTCGGCCAGTTGCTGGCCCGGCGTATAAAGGTGATGCAGCAGCGCCTTGGTGAAAAAGCTGTTCCGCCCGGTGCCGTCATAGGCCACATTGCCCGGCTGCGTCGCATAGGCGAACATGAAATCCGCCTCGGTCCCGATACGCGCCAGCCCCGGATCATCCTGGAACGTGGCGCCGAAGGGATTGTCCCGACAGGCATCCAGAAAGATCAGCTTCAGCCCCGGCGCCTGCTCCATCGCCTGCAATATCCCGGTCATGGCAATGGTCTGCGCGCTGACATCCGAAGGTCGGGCAATCGCGGCATCGGTTGGGATCAGATAGTTCTGGCCATCGACCTGAAACCCGTGACCGGCATAATAGAACAGGGCGACATCGGCATCCTGCGCGGCATCGGCAAAGTCGCGCGTGATCTGCTGCATGGCCGCCTGCGTAAGGTCGCGGCCCAGAAGGACATCGAAACCCAGCCCCTCCAGCGCGACGGAAATATCCAGCGCATCGTTTCGCGGATTGTCCAGCGATCCGACCGCCTCATATTCGGAATTGCCGATGACAAGGGCGACGCGCTCCCCGGCCCAGCCAGCCGGTGCCGCCAGCCAGATCGCCAGTAGGCCCAAGCAGACTAGGCGGACGACCCTCATAGTCCCACGGCACGCGACAACTCGATCCCCACACTGTCAACCGCTTCGACAACGCGGGTGATCGTCGCGGCCTGCACGCGGGCCAGCTCCGGGTCCTCGGCGCGGACAAGGGCGATGGCCTTGCGGATCTCGGTCGAAGCGCCGGCGATGGCCTGACGCGCCTCGCCGATGGCATCAGCGCGGATCGCGGCGCGTTCGGCATCGGTGGTGGCGGTGGCCAGACGCTGTTCGGCGCGGCTGCGGGCGCTGTCGATATTGCGGCGCGCGTCGCGGACGATTTCGGCGACGTTCTCCATTCCCGGTGGCAAATCGACAGATATCTCGTCCAGCCGGTCGGCAAACGCATCCAGCGCATCCGACAGACAGGCAAGATAGCGACCGACATCGGCATCGCTTTGCGAGCAGTTTTCCGCGGCGATTTCCAGCACGGCCGCGAACCGGTCCACCTGAGCCAGAATGTTTTCGGCCGCAAGCGCCGCAGCCGATGCCGGGCCAGAGCCGGTCACAACGGTTGCCCCTTGCCCGCCGAGGGTGATCAGGATCGTGTCCGCAGGGTTCGGAAGCGCGGGGATCATGGTGACTGGCGGGCGCGGCACATTGTCGGCCGTCGGGGTCTCGTCCACGATGGCGGGCACCACCTCCATCTGCCCGGCGACATAGCTGATGTCGTAATTCGCCAGCCCTTCTCCGGCCGCATCGCCCGCCGTGATCGCATAGGGACTGCCCGCGACAACGGCGGCCTGATCGGCCCCGGCACTGGCCAGAGCCACGCCATCAATGCTGTCCCACGCCATCAGCCCCGCCGAGATGAACTCACTGCCGTCAAAGGTGAACTGCTGACCATAGGTCTTGCGCTGGTCCAACGCGGTGATCGTCAGCGATGCCGGATCGACCTCCATCTGCCCGGCGGCATAGCTGATGTCATAGTTGGCCAGCCCTTCTCCGGCCGCATCGCCCGCCGTGATCGCATAGGGACTGCCCGCGACAACGGCGGCCTGATCGGCCCCGGCACTGGCCAGAGCGACGCCGTCGATGCTGTCCCACGCCACCAGCCCCGCCGAGATGAACTCGCTGCCGTCAAAGGTGAACTGCTGGCCATAGGTCTTGCGCTGGTCAAGCGCGGTGATCGTCAGCGATGCCGGGTCGATCTCCATCTGCCCGGCGGCATAGCTGATGTCATAGTTGGCCAGCCCTTCTCCGGCCGCATCGCCCGCCGTGATCGCATAGGGGCCGCCCGCGACAGCGGCGGTCGGATCGGCACCGGCACTGGCCAGAGCGACGCCGTCGATGCTGTCCCACGCCATCAGTCCCGCCGAGGTGAACTCGCTGCCATCGAAAAGGAACTGCTGGCCATAGGTCTTGCGCTGGTCAAGCGCGGTGATCGTCAGCGATGCCGGATCGACCTCCATCTGCCCGGCGGCATAGCTGATGTCATAATTCGCCAGCCCGTCCCCGGCCGCATCGCCCGCCGTGATCGCATAGGGACTGCCCGCGACAGCGGCAGTTGCAGCCGCCCCGGCGCTGGTCAGGGCGACGCCATCAATGCTGTCCCACGCCATCAGCCCCGCCGAGATGAACTCGCTGCCATCGAAAAGGAACTGCTGGCCATAGGTCTTGCGCTGGTCCAACGCGGTGATCGTCAGCGATGCCGGATCGACCTCCATCTGCCCGGCGACATAGCTGATGTCGTAATTCGCCAGCCCCTCTCCGGCAGCATCGCCCGCCGTGATCGCATAGGGACTGCCCGCGACAGCGGCAGTTGCAGCCGCCCCGGCGCTGGTCAGGGCGACGCCATCAATGCTGTCCCACGCCATCAGCCCCGCCGAGGTGAACTCGCTGCCGTCGAAGGTGAACTGCTGGCCATAGGTCTTGCGCTGGTCAAGCGCGGTGATCGTCAGGGGCGCGGGAGTGATCTGATATGCCGCCGGCAGATCGACGACCCGATAGGTAAAGCCCGCCCCGCTGGTCAATGCGGATGTTGCCAGCGTGAACTGCCCGCTGCCGACATTGATGTCGGGGAAGATCAGGTTCTGGAAGACCGGGCTGGTGTCCAGAGTATCGTCATAGGGCGCGAACACAAAGACGGACGGCCCGCCCGAGATCGTCCCCGTGGTTGCGGCATCCTCGGTCTGGCCGTATTGCAGCTCGAAAGGCTCGGGGCGGGCAAAAATCACCCGGTCGATGGTGTAGATAGCCGGATAGGCCCCTGTATCGCCCGGTGTCCAGGTCTCGTCGAAATCCCACCCCGCCAGCGCCATGAAGCCCGCCGTGTCCTGAAACTCTGCGGTGGTGATCGGGCTGCCATAGCCCGCCAGCCCCTCGGGTTCCTGCCCCGCCGTGGTGATGTCCCAGTAAGAACCCGTCACCTCGGTCGTTGGAGCGTCGGCATCAGATAGATTGAACCCGATCAGGCCGCCGGTCTGGGTTGCGTCGTCGCCGGTTGTACTGACTGCGCCGCTGGCATAGCTGTTCGTCACCGCACCATCGATGGTATAGCCGATCAACCCGCCGACCTGTTGCGCGGAATCAGATGACGAACTGACAGCACCATTGGCATAGCTGTCGATGATTTCACCCCCATAGTTGGCCCCGGTATGACCGCCAGCCCGCACGGGAAGGTCATCCACAGCGACGACGACCGCGCCCCGTGCCGCCGTGCGTGTCAGTGTGGCGGCCCCTTCTCCTTCACTCAGAGCGTTCAATCCGGCAAAGCCGCCGACCGCGACCTCGCCGCCCTCACTGTAACGCTCGCCAGCCTGGGTATGGCTGACCGCGCCGCTGCTGAAGGCGTCGGTGATGTCGCCACTGTTCTGACCGACGAAGCCTCCGACCCCGGCGCTATCGCTGCTGGTGACCGTCATATCGCCGCTTGCGAAGGATCGCGAAACTGCGCCCCAGTTCGCACCGATCAGCCCCCCTGCCTGCACGGTGGCCAGAGACAGGTCCGATCTGGTGTCCACGGTCACATCGCCGGTGGCCGAGGAATCGGCGATCTCTCCGAAATTGCTTCCCACCAGACCGCCGATGACAGAGCTGTCATCGACAGGCCCCCCCTCGGCCCCGACACTTTCGACAGCGCCCGTCGCGTGAGAGAATGAGACCAGCCCGTAATTCTCTCCGACCAGCCCGCCTGCGATGAAGGTATCCCCCAGAAGCGAGTCATCGCGGGCCATATCGCCGCGGATATCGACCGAAGATACCGCATCGGTGATCGTCGTCTCGAACCCGCTGACACCGGCAATGCCGCCGGCAAAGGCGCCGCTGGTGCCAAGGGCGTTGATCTGACCCGCGCTGCTGACCGTATCCAGCGTGGCGCCGTCGCTATACCCGACGATGCCGCCGATTGCGGGATAGCTGCGGCCCCCGAATGCAAAGCTGCGTTCCTCGATCAGGCCGTCGAAGCTGGAATTGGCGATGCTGCCGCCGGACATATAGCCGACCAACCCGCCCAGAGACCCGCCCGACGCAAAGCTGAAACCTTCGGTTGCGATCAAACCCGTGGCCGATACGTTTTCCAGCACGGTGTCATTGGCCATTGCGACCACGCCGGCCGCGCTGCTCTCTCCGGTGATGTCGAGATTCAGCAGATCCAGATCCCGGATCTGGGCCCCGTCAGTCAGGTGAAACAGCCCGGCCTCGGATGCCGTGCCGCCGCCGATATACAAACCGTCAATCGCAAAGCCGCGTCCGTCAAGGGTCCCGGTAAACGCGTCCTCGATATCGCCGATGGGATTGAAGCCGCCAATCCCTTCGCCGAAATCGTTCCAGCCCGCGGTGCCGGTCGCGTCGATATCGGTTTCCAGTGCGAAATCCGCGTCGAGATAGGCATAGGAATCCATTCCCTGAAGGCCATAGACATCCTGCAAAAGATAGGGATCGGCGGTCGTGCCGCTGCCGCCCGCGACGCGCAGGAAGTTTGCTTCAGCGCCGTTCAGCCGGAAATCCACCACAGTGAAGGATGGCAGTGCTGGGCCTTGTTGCGTCAGGTTGCCGCTGCTCAATATGAAGGTATTGACGTTGACCGGTCCCAGAACGACGTCTCGCCCCGCGTCCAAGGCGAACACGCCGTTTTCGCCGTTGATGGCGCCGATGATGGAAATGTCCCTGTCGGCCAAAAGCTCAAAGGTCGAGCCGGTCGTCCAAGCAATAGGCTGCGTGATCAGGATATCGCCGGCATCCCCATCTGTTGTCTCGACAGATGTGTCCAGCGTAAGGCTGCCAAGCGCCAGCTGAGCCTGAACATCCTCCACGCTGATCGTGCCGGGCACGGAAATGTCGGTCGGGTCCAGCAGCAGCCTGCCCCAATCGCCCGCCGGTGCCCGCAGGTCAGTCCGCCCCGCATAGGTGAGACGACCGGCACTGGAGACCTCGACAAAGCCGCCGTCCCCGCCCGCGTTGCCGCCACGGGCCGAGATATTCCCCGCGAAGCCGGTGCGCTGGTCCGACCACTGCACCACGCGCCCGCCATCCCCGCGTGACAGCGCGTCAGCCAGAATCACGGTTCCGGCGTCGGCGGTTGTGGTCGCGGCACGTTGCAGATTGCCCGCTCCGGCGAAGTCGCCGCCGATGCGTATCCTGCCGCCGCCGTCGCCGCTGGCGTCCAGCGTGGCGCCGGTCAGTGCGATATGTGCGCCGGCAATGTCGATCTGGCCGCCCGTGGGCCGTGGCGGACGGTCCGATCCGTTCAGCGTCAGGCGCGCGGGCGCCCGCGCCGCTCGGGTTGAAACCGTGCCACTGACCCGAACGGCACCGCCGTTTCCGCCGCCCAGAACGATGGCCCCGTTATGCACCGACACCGTGCGCGCCTCGGCCACGCCGGACAGGTTGATCGCATTGCGCGCCGCGTTCCGGGCCGTCGCCGCCGTCATCTCGATCCGACCGCCATCGGCTGATACCGTGCCGGAATTGCGGATCAGCGCGTCCTCGTTGCCGTCATCCTGCGACGGCAGGGCAACTTGCATAAAGCCGTCGCCGGACAGGTCCAGCGTCACCCGTTCACCAGCGCCCAACCCGATCCTGCCCAGAGGCGCGGTGATCGTGCCGGAATTGTCGATCCGCCCGCCGATCAGCGCGGCATAGCCGCCGCGACCGACCGTGATCGCGCCCCTGTTCACCACCCCGGCCGAGGCCCCTTGCCCGCGATAGCTCAGGCGGCCCGCTTGAAAATCCTCGTCCGTGATGTCCAGCGTCGAGGCGACGAAACCGCCGCCGGTGATGATCCTGCCCTCGCGCCCGATCAGGATGCCGTTGGGATTGACGACATGGACCTGCCCGTTTGCCGTCAGCGACCCGTGGATGCGGCTGGTCGTGTCCCCGGTCACGCGGTTGAGGATGGCGCTGCCTTGCGATGGCTGGCGGATATCGACCCCCGCGCCGCGCCCGATGGAGAAACCGTTCCAGTTGACCACCGCCCGGTCCGAGCCCTGATGGATCACCATGTTCCGCGGGCCGGGCGTGATGATGCTGGCATTGCCGCTGGTGACCGTTCCCCCCGAAGGCAACATATCGGCCAGACCCGCCGCCGGAAAGGCGACGATCAGGGTGCTGCACAACAGCGCGGCCTTCAGCCGCCTTCCGCGCTCAGAACCGGAAATTTCCCGAGATATTGAAGCGTGTATTGTCCGGGCCGTCATCCCGCTCTCCCTTGCCATACTCGACCCTCAAGGAACTGGACCGGAAACGCGATCCCGAATGTGAAACAAGATCGACGCCGATCCCGTAGGCATGTGCGTTCTCTCGCGACGATTCCAGACTGGTGGGCTGCTCGATGCTGACCTGACCGACCCCGGCGAAGACATAGGGGCTGATCATCAGCGGTCTGCCGCCCAGTTCGATGCTGCGCGGGCTGGAGACCTCGGCCCGCACCACCCAGCCGCTGTCGCCACGCAATTCGCCGGTGTCGAAGGCCGACAACTCGCTGACGCCGGCAATCGTGAATTGTTCCGAGGTCAGCAGCGGGTCGCCGAACGAGGTCTGGAAACGGCCCATCACCCCAAGGGCAAACCGCTCTCCCAAGGCGCGTTGATGGGTGACTGACCCGCCGAACTTGGTGAATTCCGGCTCTGCCCCCTGCCGCGACAGCGGGATGCCGTTGCCGGTATCGTCAAGCCCACGGGCGCCCCATGCGTCGATGCCGCGCGACAGGATCAGCCCGACCTCGGACAGGTTGCCGTCGGCATGGGTATGGGACAGGCTCAGCCCGGCGCGCAGGATGGTCATCCGGTCGCTGAACAGGGGTTCGTCGAAGCCGCGCAGCCGCTGTTCATCCTTCTGCCGGTCGATCATGAACTGGCTGGTCAGGTTCGTCTGGCGCGACCGGATCCAGGGATAGACGATCCGGAACGACTGCCGGTCGAAATCCGAACGGGTCGGCGCCTCGTCATTGTCGGGCGTGGTATCGCTTTTCGTCAGCTCGACATTGACGGCAAGGCCCGAGGTCCCGATCGGAACCAGCGCGCCAAGCGCCATGACCCGGTAACGCGGATCGCCCGACAGGAACGCCTTGGGCGATCCCGACAAGCGACCATAGATCGTCTCGCCATAACGGAACGGGCTGTTCAGCTCGATCCCCGAATTCAGAACGACGCCGTTCAGGTCGTCTGGCCCGATACTGCCCAGTTCCGTCGGGGCGAAATTGTCGAAACCGACGAAGCCCGTCACCTTGCGATATTGCGGGTCCAGCGCAATCACCGTGCCGCCCGGACGGCTGCCAGTGGCAAGCGCCGACCCCAGCGCCACGCCCGACACATCGCCCGCCAGCAGCAACTGACGCTCGAGTTCAGTCATGGACAGGCCGGGGCGCCCGACCAGCGGCGCGGTCAGGGCTTCGATCCGGCGGCGGATTTCCGGCGGTGCATTGGTGGTATCGACGGTTTCGACGAAGCCATCGACGACGGCAATCCTCAGCGTGCCGCCATCGCGCAGCGTCTGTTCGGGCAGCACCACCCGGGTCAGCACGAACCCCGCCTCGGCATAGGCGGCCTCCAGATCGGCCGTCGCCGTGAACAGTTCGGAAACCGGAATGCGGCCACGGGTCAGGCGGGCCTCCAGGGCGGCATGTGCCCGCGCCATCTGCGGGAACCCCCCATCCAGCGCGACGCCCGAAAGGGTGATTCCGATCTGCTCTGACCCCGGGGGGGCCTGGGTGCCGGTCTGCCCGGTAAACACGACCGAGCCCGACAGGTTCTGCAACGGCGGCTGGAAGGATTCCGGGGTGACGGCGCTTGCAGTCTGCGACAGGGCGGCGGAAGGCAGCAGACAAAGCAGCGCCGCCGAGGTCATCAGGACCCTTCGCCAGCATGCAGGATCGCCCGTTCCAATGCCGCCGGTCTTGGGCATGTCGATCCCTCCCTGCATGATTAACCAAGAGGATTGCAATTTCCTTCAGATTAATCCTTTGAATCCATCTGTCCAGATTTTTATATTACGCGTGATTTACGGTCGAATATCCATTCCTGATAGATATTTATTGGAAAACACAAACGCACAGCCAATGCCAACCGCGACGGGTGGCAAGGCGCTGAAAATTCCAAAATCAACAGGCCGGGAAGCTGCCCGGCCCGGCATTGTTCCGATTCGCGTCGACCGGCCTTTCCGTGGTCAGCTGAGCGCCTGAAATTCCACGCGGCGATTTTCATCCGCGCGGGGATTCTGGGTGTTGAACGGAAAACGCATGCCCATTCCCATTGCTTCCAGTCTCGACGCCGTAATTCCGCAATCCTCGATCAGATAGCTCGCGACTTCTCTGGCCCGCAGAACCGAAAGCCGCTGGTTATATTCCTCAGAGCCTGCCGCATCGGTATGGCCGATGATCCGGAACAGATGGACGTCGCTTTGCTCCATCGCCTGACAGATCTTGTCCAGCCGGGGCTTCTGGTCGTCCGACAGCGCCGCGCTGTCAAAGGCGAACCTGATCTGAAGATTGACCTGCAATTCCGGGGCAAGCTGGCCGAAAACCACAGGCTGCACCTGTTCACCGGTCGCTGTCAGGGGACGGTTCGGGTCGGCCGGCGCGTCACCGGACGTTACCGATACGCTGTCAGCGGCAATCGTTTCTGCGGGATCGTCGATCGTAACAAGCTCAAGCCCGCGGGTCTTGCCCAGCCCGCTTGATTGCAGTTCGTGAAAGGCCGCTTTCTGCTTTTGCCACACGTCCAGCACATCATCGACCGAAAGATTGTCCTGCGCAACAGCAGGCACGACGGCCACGATGCCCCAAAGGGCAGAGACCGGAAGGGTCAGCATGAAACGCATGGCAATGCTCTAGGAAATGTTTTGTGATCGTCTGAGGCTAGGGTATCATTATTCAGATAATAATTCAGCTGTTTTTTTGAGGCTGACGACCATGTCGATACTCTTTCGGATTGAAAGGTGCCTCTGATGTCTGCGTCGATCACCCGTCAGCCGCCGATACCGCCGATTACCGCGCCGCCCGTATTTCGGGGAACCGGTCTGACCCATGCCGGGCGGGTGCGCGAGCGTAACGAGGATGCCATCCTGACCGACCCCGAAGGGGTGCTTTGGGCGGTGGCCGACGGGATGGGCGGCTATGGGCATGGCGACGTGGCCGCCGATATCGTCATCGAGCATATTGCGGGTCTGTCCGATGATGCGCTGGCCGCACCCGGCCTGCGGATGCGGATCGAGGAAGCCAACCGGGCGATCCTTGCCCGCGCCGCCGACGCGGGCATGAACCGGATGGGCGCGGCGGTCGTGGCGGCGATGATCAAGAACTCTATCGCGACCATTGCATGGGTTGGCGATTGCCGGGCCTATCTGTGGCGACGTGGCATCCTGCGGTTGCTGACGCGGGATCATTCCGTCGTGCAGGAAATGGTGGATCAGGGGCTGTTGCGCGATGAGGAACGCGAACTGCATCCCGAACGTCATGTCGTCACCCGCGCTGTCGGAATTGACGCGCAGGTCAGGGTCGATACCGTCTCGGTGCCGGTGATTGCAGGCGACCGGATGCTGCTCTGCTCGGACGGATTGACGACCTGTCTGCCGGATCAGGAAATCGCCGCGATCATATCCGACGCCGCCGATCCCGAAGGGTTGTGCCGGGCCTTGGTCATGCGGGCGCTGGAACTGGGCGCCCCCGACAATGTCTCGGTGATTGGGGTCTTCGCCTCGGGGGATGGCTGATGCGGCAGGGGGCGCTGATCGGGCCGGTCATCGTGGCGATCGGTCTGGTGATCGCAGCGGTCGCGTTTGCGGTGGTCGGCGCGCTGCTGGAAACCGCCGATGGCAGCGCCGAATTGCGGCTGAACCGCAACGAGGCCGAACTGGCCCGGCAGCGCAGCGACATCGAGGCGTTGCGGGCCGAATTGCGCGATGCCCGGATCGAGATCGACCGGCTGTCCGAGGAACTTGCGATGCAGGCCGCGCAGCCGCGTTTCGCCGCGCCGGTCGCCGCGCCCGACGTGACGGTCCTTGCGCCCGACCTTTCGGCCCAGGATCATGGCGGCGTCACCCAGATGACCGAGGTGATGCGCCTTGCCAGCGCCCGTTTCAATACCGGCATCAGCCAGCCCGGCAACCGGGTCATGCTGGAAATTCTGGGTCAGCCCCGCGACAGCTATTCCGACGACTGCCAGCCGGTGACGCAACCGAAGCTGCAATCGCTGCTGGAGACGCGGCAGGTCGGGCCGGTCAGGGTGACGATGATCAAGCCCGCGCTGGACAGTCTGGAACGGATCATGACCAGACTGCAACAGACCGAGCCGGAAATCCATGACGCGCTGGGAACGGCGGGCGCGTTATGCGCACGGCTGATCCGCGGATCACGCACCGCCGTATCGAACCATTCATGGGGCACTGCCATCGACCTGAAGCTGGAAGACCAGCTGGACGCCTTTGCCGATGGCGGCACACAGTTCGGCCTGCTGTTGCTGGCGGAACTGTTCAACGAGGAAGGCTGGTTCTGGGGCGCCACCTACAGCCGCGAGGATTCGATGCATTTCGAGGTCGGGGTCGAAACGCTGCGGCAATGGCAGGCGGAAGGCAGGTTATAAGCCATGCTCGCCGGGGCCGCGCAACCTTCGCCTTTTGATCACGCGGCAGAACCCATGCTGATGATGATCGACGATCTGGACCTGCGGACCGAGCGGGGAGAGGCGCGGCTGATCGATGAGGCGCGGGCGCTGCTGGACCGGTTCGAGGCCGAGGCATTGCAGGCCGGTGCGCCCAGGGCTGCGATCAGACCCGCCCGCTATGGGCTTGCGGTTCTGCTGGACCACCGGGCGCGCACGCTGCCGCAGATCGAGCTTGGCAAATGGTCGGTGCTGGCGGGTCGGCAGTTGTTTGATGGGCGCGACATGTCACTGGCGCGGATCCGCGAATTCCGCAAGGCGGCGGCCGCGCAGGGCGACGGTTTTGCCGATCTGGAACATTTCCTGTCCGGTCTGATCGCGCGGACCGAGGCAGGCCGTCATGCGCATCGACGCGGCGGCAACGGCGGCGGATGGGGCCGGAAGGTTGCGGGCTTCGTGCTGGCATTGACGCTGGGGCTGACCGGCTATGCCGGTTTTCTGGAGCTGCGCTATCATCAGCGCATCGCTGCCGGTTTCGAAGCCGAGGCACTGGCCATCGGTCTGGACCAGCCGCATCAGGGGGATGATCTGGTCCGCCGGCTGGATGACATGCGCGCCGCCGTGGACCGGGTGGCCGATGCGGCGGCGCGGGCACCGTTCAAGCGGCTTTTGCGGCTGCCAGCCTATGACAGCCAGACCCGTGCCGAGGTAATCTATGCGCGGGCCGTCCGCAGCCACGTTCCCGCGGCGATTGCGGCCGGGATCGAAACGGTTCTGGCGACCGAGGGCGACGGGCTGGTTCTCTATGACGCCCTGCGGGCCTGGGCGGTCCTGACCGGCGGGGATGATTCGAGCCCCGGCTATCTGGCCGGATGGCTGGAAGATAACGGCCCCCGCGCCGGGCTGGCCGGACTGCACCGGCATGTCGGCTGGCTGGGCGGCCCTTATCCCGACATCGTGGCGCAGGATGCCGAATTGCGGGCGCAGGCGCAGGCTTTTGCCGCGGAAACCGCCGAACCCGATCGCGCCTGGCTGGAGCTGCTGCGGGCAGAACAGACGCGCGCATTGCCCGGCTGGCGACCCGATACAAGGGTGCCGGACCTTTCCCGCGTGCTGTTTCGCCGCTCTGGCCTGCCGCTCGACGCGCCCCTGCCGGGCATCTTCACCCAGGTCGGATGGGATCATGCCCGCGACTATGGGGTCGGCGTGGCCGTGCGCAAGGCCCGTGCCATCGCGCCGGTCGTGACCGGAAGGACCCCGCCGCCGGAAAACAGCACGCCCGATCTGCTGATGGACCGGCTGCTGGACCGGACCGTCGAGACCTGGGAAAACTGGCTGGCCGATCTCAGGGTGCAGCCCTTCACGCAGCGCGATACCGCAATCGTCGTTTCCGGGCTGCTGGCCCAGCCCGACAATCCGCTGACCCAATTGCTGCGCGAGGTCTGGGTGCAGGTGGGCGGTCCCGACCGGCAGCGCGGCCATGAACAGCAATTGCGGCTGGCGCGGGAATTCGGCCCGATGATCCAATATGTCGAACAGGGCCGCATGTCCGAGATCGCAGCCCTGTTCGCCTCGCTGAATGTCGCGCTTGGCGCCCTCGATCTGGATCAGCGCCGCGGCATGGACCGGCTGATGAGCATCCATGACAGGGCGCGCTCGATCGCCGCGCTGCAAAGCGCGCCGCGAATCGTGGTGCAGATCGCCGAGGACGTGCTGGCGCAATCGGCCTCGCGGCAGTCGGCCATGACGGATGGCGGCAATCCGTTGGTCCGGCAATGGCAGCAGGAGGTCTTTCCGATGTGCCAGCAGGTCGTGCAGGGCCGCTATCCCTTTGCCGAAGGTCCCGATGCCGACGTGGATCAGGTCGCGGCATTGCTTGGCCCGCAGGGCGCGCTGAGCCTGTTTCTGCGCAACAACGCGCTGCCGCTTATGGAAACCGGGGAATCGCCGTGGCGCTGGAAGCCCGATGCGCGTTTCGAGGGTCTCGACCCGGACAGTGCGCTGTTCTTCGAACGTGCGGCGCAGGTTACCGAAGGGCTATTTGCGGATACCGGCACCATCGAGCATCTGCTGACGCTGAGCGCGCTGGCCGAACGCGGCCAGACCCTGTTCGTGATCGGCGGGGACGCCCGGCCAGTGCGGGCCACCGGAGAGCCGGTGCAGATGGGCTGGCCCGGCGCGTCGCCTGCGGCCGGAATAGAGATCAGCTTTCGCGAAGGCACCGACGCGGAACGGCTGATCTATCCCGGCGAATGGGGGCTTTTCCATATGCTTGACACGTTGCGCCTGCGGCTGCGCGACCAGGGGGCGCGGGTTCTGCTGGACCTGCGCAGCGATTTCGGCCGGGTGTTTCTGGAGATGGCCTTTGCCGACAGTCTGAATCCGGTTTCGGTGCGCAGCGCGATGGCGGGATTCACCTGCCCCCCCAATCTGTAAAAACCGCATCTGTAAAAGAACGCCAGCAGATCAACACAATTCCCGCAAGCCCGATTTGCCTGTATAGTCATATGGATTGCCGCAGGTCCGATGCGCCCCGCTGTTTCAAGGAGCAGCCCCATGCCGACCGAACGTTTCGCCGAACTCCAATCGCCTCTGCCCGGGGAAGACGCACTGGAATCCACGCCGATGGCGGAATTCTCGGGGCTGGCCTTCCACGGGATGCAGGGACGGGATTCGCTCAGCCGGTGCTTCGAATTTGATATCGCGGCCATCAGCGGCTCTGCCGATATCGACGCGGACAAATTGCTGGGTCAGGAAATCGGGCTGAAGATATCAGCCGATCCCGGCAACCCCGACCGCAAGCGGTTCTTTCACGGCATCGTCGATGCCTTCCGCTTTGACGGTCTCGACGACGAGGGGCACTGGCTTTACCACCTGATCGTGCGGCCCCGGCTTTGGCTGCTGAGCAAGACCACCGACAACCGCATCTTTCAGGAAATGACGGTCAAGGACATCGTCAGCGCGGTTCTGGATCAGCACGGATGTTCCGACTATGAATGGGATCTGCGGCGCAATCCGCCCTCGCGCGACTATTGCGTCCAGTATGGCGAAAGCGATCTGGATTTCATTCAACGACTGCTGGAACACGAAGGCATCTTCTATTTCTTCCGGTTCGGGGACGGCAAACACACATTGATCCTCAGCGACAGTCTGGAGACGCTGGTCCCCGCCGATGACTGTTCGTCGCTGCGCTATCGCGAAAGCATGGCGGATCGTCACACCGTCGCGGGCGTGATCACACAGTTCCGCCGGGTGGACAGCATCGTATCGGGCAGCCACAGCCTGACCGATTACGATTTCACGAAACCCTCGGCCGATCTGACGGCCATGGTCGAAAACAGCAAAACCCACAGCCAGGCCGATGGCGCGCGATACAGCTATCCGGGGACCTATACCGAACACGCCCGGGGCGCCGATCTGGCCGGTCTGCGCAATCACGAGGATCAGGTCCACGCCCATGTGATCACGGCGCGCTCGACGGCACCCGCCCCGGCGTCGGGCAATGTCTTCAAGCTGGCCGATTTTCCGCGGGATCGCGACAATATCGGCTATGCCATCGAGCAGGCGGTCTATCGCATCCGCGGCAACCGCTATCGCGCCCGGCAGCCTGACGCCCGCGCCTTTGCAGGCCGGGCGCTGCCCATGGACGAGGGGATGGAGCCCGAGGCCGAAGGCACGGGATTTTCCGCACTTTATACCCTCGTGCCGCAGGAAACGGGCTATTGCCCGCCGCGGGTGACGCGCAGGCCGGTCATGGCCGGGCCGCAGACCGCCGTCGTGGTCGGTCCCGCGGGCGAAGAGATCTATACCGACGAATACAGCCGGGTGAAGGTTCAGTTCCACTGGGACCGGCTGGGCAAATCGGACGAGCACAGCACCTGCTTCGTCCGGGTCAGCAGCGTGTGGGCCGGGGCGGGCTGGGGCTTCATCCAGATCCCGCGCATCGGGCAAGAGGTGATCGTCGATTTTCTGGAAGGCGACCCCGATCAGCCGATCATCACCGGCCGCGTCTATAACGCCGCGCAGATGCCCCCCTATGGCCTGCCCGGCAGCGCCACGCAATCGGGCTGGAAATCGAACTCTACCCCCGGCGGCGGCGGCTGGAACGAGTTGCGGTTCGAGGACAAGAAGGGCAGCGAAGAGGTCTATTTCCAGGCCGAGAAGGACCACAACGAACTGGTCAAGAACAACGAATCCCGCCACATCGGCAATGACTGGTCCGAAGAGGTGGTCCGCGATGCGACCCAATGGGTCGGCCATGACCGGACCGAGACGGTCGATAACAACAAGTCGGTGACGGTCGGCGTCGATCGCACCGTCAGTATCGGCAGCAATGACGACGAAACGGTGGGCAAGAACCGTTCCCTGACGGTGGGCGTGGATGAGACGATTGCGATCGGTTCGAACTCTACGGAAAGCATCGGCGCGAACCACCATCAGTCTGTGGGATCGAACCAGACCGTCCTTGTCTCGGTGGCGCGAACCGATCGGGTCGGCGCGGCGGAAACACGCATCGTCGGGGCCGGGCGGTCGGTGACGGTCGGGGCCGAACAGGTGCATGCTGTGGGCCGCGACGACATCTGGAGCATCGGGTCGGATCAGAAGGTCAGCATCGGCAAGAACCGCGTGACCGATATCGGGGAAAGCAGCAGCCTGTCGGTCGCCAAATCCAGCAGCCAGAGCATCGGCGAGGATCTGGCCATCAATGCCGGAAAAACCATCGTCATCGAGGCCGCCGACAGCATCACGCTGATCTGTGGAAGCGCCCGATTGCAGATGAAGAAGGACGGTACCATCCTGATCGACGGCAAGGATCTGTCGGGCAAGGCCTCGGGCAAGATCAACCTCAATGCCTCGGGCGACGTGATCATCAAGGGCAGCAAGATCAGCCAGAACTGACCTGCACGTCAGATGCCGGTCATGGCCCTGACGAAAGCCGCGGGGTCCTGCGCCGGCATCGCGGGCGCCCACAGCAGCGGCGGCACCAGTGGCTTGCCGCCCGAAGGGTCCGGCACCTGCCCCAGCGCCGCAGCCAGCCGGTCGGCATCCATCCCCCCCAGACCGGCAGCTTGCAGAACCGTCAGAACCTGCCCGGCCCACAGATCGATTCCGCCTTGTCCGACCGCCGGGGCGCGGGCGACAGCGGCCAGCGGAAAGGCCCGTCCGGCAGCGTCGCGACTGGGCAGGACCAGCAGCGCCAGCGGCGCATCGGCATGGGCGATCAGCGCGCGCAACCCGTCCGGCGGCCACAGCCCGGGGTTGTTCATGCAGGGGGCCAGAACCCGTGTCAGCCAGCGATCCACCACCGGCTGAACGCCCGCAGGCAGGCCACGCGCCACGAAATCCCCGCTGACCGGCAGCTTGCCAAAGAAACCCGTTGCCACCGCCCTAGAACCCGCGCGGGCAGCTGAAGCCCGAGAACATCGCCAGATCGAACGGGTTTTCGACCGAATTGGCGCGCAGCTCGAAACTGGCCGAGAACCCCTGCGCCGACAGTCGCAGCGCGAAGGCGTCGGGCTGCCCCGTCGGCGACAGCTGGCCGCGCCGGATCAGCCGCAGAAACGCCCAACTGCCGCTTTCCGAGGTGATGACCTCTCCGCTGCCATCCACCGGCGCGAAGCTGAGCGTGATCATGTTGGTGCCGTCCCGTCCGGGCCATGTCATCGGCTCGGGCCGGGTGGCGGCGTTGAAATAGCTCAGCACCTGACCATCGACATTCAGCGTCACCCGGCTGGCATTGGCCGACAGGTCCATAGGGTTCAGCGTGAAGGCCATGACCGGCCCGGAACCGCCCGGAAACAGCGCATCGCGCATCGAACGCGCCCGCTCGAACTGGGCCAGCAGCGTGGCGTCCAGCCCCAGATCGGCCCGCCATTGCCAGGGCCGGACCGTGGTGTCGATATAGGCCTGAAGGTTCTCGGTGGTAAAGCTGTCGATCAGCCCGTCGCGTCCGAACAGGCGCTGGAAGTCCTGCGTGTTCACGTCGATGCCCGAGGATTGATCGAAGGGATAGCGCCCTGCGGTCGCCGATTGGCAGAAGGGCAGCACATCGGCCCGCCACCGGGCATTCAATTGCGCGATCACCGCCTCGCGCGTGACGCTGATCGTATCGCCGGCAAGGCCCGCCACCCATTTGTCAACGGGATCGGGCAGGCGCGCGGCCTCGTTGGCGATGCTGCCGGTCAGTTGCGGCAGCCCGCCCCGGGCCAACAGCGCCGATTGCGGATCGGGACTGGCGGCGACGGTCTGCAATTCGTTCGACAATGCGGCCAGCGCCGTCACCGCATCACCCAACAGCGGAGGCTGGCCATCGACCTCTTGGACGGTGGCGCGGATCGCCACGAAATGGTCCGAGACCTGCTTGCCGGGCAGAACCGGCTCTTGGCTCGGGCCATCGCCGCCGCCCGGCCCCGCGACCTTCACGCCGGTTCGGATCAGCTTGCCCACCATCCCCAGTTTCCGGGTGGCCCGCATCCCGACCTGTGTCGCGGCTGCGGTATCGACGCCCTGCTCTTCGGGGACCGGGCGGGTCAGGTCGGTCTCAGCCACGACGGCCTCCAGCAGCCGTTTCAATGCGCTGTCGGCCGACGACAGATCCCGCAGATTGTGTTGCGCCTCGGCCAGATCAGAGATCGGGGCCAGCCGGATGTCGCGCAGAAAGCCATCCCACAGGGCAGTGAAATCGTCGTAATAGAGCTTGAGGATATCGGCCTCCAGCTGCTCTGCCGAGGCCGTGGCGCTTTCGTTGCAGCCACCGGCAAAGACGGCACGGTCCAGCAGCGCCTGCGCCGCGACCTCGGGCACCAGCGGCAGCACCGCATCGTGAAAACCGTCATAGGTAAAGGCGCCGGGCAGACCGATGCGCAGCGTCTTTTCCGACAGGCGCGTCAGCACGCGGGCGCCGTTCGGCCCGGCAACATCGGCGGGCACCCATTCCGCCAGTCCCGCCACCGCCCCGTCCGAGCGCAGGTTGCGATAGGCGCGGACCGCCAGCGGAATGGTGCAGATGCTTTCCAGTGCGACCGACACAAGCTGCGGATCGGGGGCGATCTTGGTTTCCTCGGACCGCATCCGGGCCAGCGCCGCCAGTTGATGATCGACGCTTTCATCGGTCGGGAACGGGTCGATGGGCGCATATTGGGGCAATTCGGTCTGCCACCATATCCCCAGGAATTCGGCGTCATAGGGGGCCTGTCCGGTCAGCATCTGATAGGCCTTCAACGCGTCCAGCAGGAACTCCGGGTCGCGGCTGTGCCGCCACATCGTCGCCTCCAGCATGGCCACCATCCGGGGTTCGAGGATGTTTCGCAGCGTCCGGTCATAGGCGATGGTGTTGACCTGTTCCAGTTCGGGTCGGGCGCCGGGGCCTGCCACGACCAGCGGGCCATCGGGGGCCGGGGTCGCGGCCTGCGCGGTCTCGTTCACCGCATCCAGCGCAAGGTTCAGGTCCAGCGGATCGGTCGGCGCCTGCCGGGCCGCGACATTGGCCAGCCGCGCGTTCAGATCGGCCAGCTGACGTTCCTGATCGCCAAGCACCCCGTTCCAGCGCAGATATGAGAACAGAAACAACGTGCCCGACAGAACCACCGCAGCCGAGGCGATGGCCAGCGCGCCGCGCCAGATCCAGCGGCGGCGTTCCTCGGCGCGGGGGTCGAAACGGCCCAGACCGGCCTCGGGGAAGATCAGCTCGGTCAGCAGATTGCGCAGAAAGAAGCTGCGCCTTTCACCGTGGCGGCGTTGTTCAGGGGGCGGCGCGGACAATCCCAGCGATCTGGCGATGCCGACCACCATCCGGTCGATGGGCGATCCCTCTTGCGTGGCCGAGGTGAAATAGACCCCGCGAAGCCACGGGCTTTCCTCATAGCGGCTTTCGCCGAAGACCGCCTCGGTCAGCACCTTCAGCGGCCCCGTCAGTTGGTTCAGCTGCGACGGAAAGCGGAACACGGCCGCCCGCTGCGGCAGGGGCAGGTCCTCGGCGATGCGGGCGCCCAGCCGTTTTTCCAGCGCCTCTTGCAGCACCTTCATCTCGCGCTCGACGGTCAGCCCATCGACCCGGTCGGCCGTGCCCAGTGTCGCCCCCCAGACCTGTTCGCGTTCGCGCGAATTGAGATCGCCGAAGAATTCCTCGAAACCCGGCACCAGATCGGTCTTGGTGATCATCAGATAGACCGGCAGCTTCAGCCCGGTCTGTTCGCGCAATTCGGCCAGACGCTTGCGGATCTCGCGGCCATGTTCGCGGATCGAGGTATCGTCGCCCGCCAGTTCCTGCACCGACAGCGCCAGAATCACGCCGTTCAGCGCCCGTCGTCCGCGATGTTTGACCAGCAGTCCGGTGAACCCCTTCCATTCGACGGCATCGGCATCGGGGTCCGATTGCTGCTGGACGTAACGACCGGCGGTGTCGATCAGCACGGCATCTTCGGTAAAGAACCAGTCGCAGTTGCGGGTGCCGCCGATCCCCTTCAGGTCGTCGGACAGATCGATGGGGAAATGCAGGCCCGACTGGCGCAGGGCGGTGGTCTTGCCGGTGCCGGGCGGGCCGATGATGACATACCACGGCATGTCGCGCAGGAATTTCCGCCCGCCCAGCTTGGACCGCTTCATCTGTTCCAGAACCGTCTGGAACTTTGACTGGACCTCGGCCAGACCTTCCTCTCCGGGGCCGGGTTGCGGCGTGGCGGCCAGTTCCGAGACGAAAACCCGGTTGGCTTTGGCGGCGCGCATCTGGCGCAGCAGGATCAGCACCAGCCACAGGATGATGATCGCCCCGATCACGACGATTCGCGTCAGATCCGGCGCCAGGGGCTGAAAGTCACCGACAGACACCAGCGGCCCATAGAACCAGATCAGCGCGCACAGCACCGCGATCCCGACCAGCGTCCACAGGAAGCGCGAGATCAGAAATCCGAAAACCTTCTTGAGCACGCGCATCGGTCAGACCTTCTTCTGCAGGACGATCTCGACGCGGCGATTGCGCGCCCGCCCTTCTGTCGTGGCGTTGTCGGCGATGGGCTCGGTCGCGGCCTTGCCCTCGGAACTGACCAGAGCGGCGGGCACGCCGGCAGCGATCAGCAGATCGGCGATGGTTCTGGCGCGCGCCTCGCTTAGTCCCTGATTCGACCTGAACGGATTCGAGGTCTGGACGGGAACGCTGTCCGAATGCCCCACAACACGCACCGATCCGATCAGATCGGCATTTTCCACGATGACGCCCGCGATGGATTGGATCAACGCATCATAATCGCCATTCACCTCGGCCCTGGCGGAACGGAAGACCTCGGGATCGGTGGCCTGAACGACCACAACGGCGACAGAGACATCCTCGCGACCCGACAATGCGTCCGCCCGGTCCGCAGGCGCGGCCTCGGCAAACAGCGGCAGGATCTCGAACAGCAGCGGGGCGGCGGTCATTTCCGGCAGGTCAGCGGTTTCGATCGCCGGGCGGAAGATTTCGGCACGCCGCGGCGGGGGCAGGACGCCGGCCAGCGTGAACAGGTGTTCGCCCCGGCTGGACAGCCGGATGCCAAGGCCGACATAGATCGCGGTAATCAGCGCCACGGCGATCAGGGCGACCGACCAGACCGGCACCGCAAAGCGGCGGTCCCCGTCTTCGGCAACGACACCCTGCCAATGCGGGGCAAGCGGTTCGTCCGCCGCATCGCGATCATGCAGCACGCGGGCCATCTGGGCGCGCAGGCGGGCGATCTCGGCCTCGCCCGCGGCCTGACTGATGCGATGCTTGCCCCGGAAACCCAGCGACAGGCAGAAAAACACCAGCTCCAGCAATTGCGGATCGCGGGCCGGATTGCGCAGCAGTTCCTCGGCCAGATCATAGAAGCGTTCACCGGCATCGACATTACCATAGATCGAGGCGACCAGCGGTTGTCGCGGCCAGCCGCTGGAACCGCCCCACGGCGTGTTGATCGCCACGTCGTCCAGCAGCGCGCCGACGAACCATGCCGCCTGATCCGCACGGGTCAGCGGCACCCCCGCCGTCACCGCCGCATCACGCGCCCGGATCAGGTTTTCCTGCAATTGCGTGCGCAACACTTCCGGGTTGTCGGGGGCGATGGCGCGTTCCAGTTCCGGGGCGATGCCCAGCAATGCGGCAAAGGCGCGGATCAGCGGATTGTCACTGGCCCGCGTATCCTTCAGGGGCGCGTTGTTGCCGGCAACGGGGGTTGCCTGCCGCCCATTGCCGGGGCGCCGTGAACGGATCCGGGTGCGTCCGCTGTCGTCTTCCAGCCCAAAGGGATCCTCGTTGGTCATATCGGCCCTATCGGTTCACCGCATAGCAATCGACTTCCGGCTCGCGCTCCAGCTTGCCTGCCACACCCAACACGAAGCCCGGCGCATTGCTCAGCGCCGCGTAATGTTCGGAATTGCGGTCCAGTTCCAGACACAGCCGGTCGCCGTCATAGGGGATCTCGCGCGGCTGAGAGTTCAGCGGCTTCAGCGCGATACCCGGCAGCTTCGACTTCCACAGCTTGTCGAAGTCGTCGGCCGCACCGACCGTCGCCTGATCGACGAAAATCCTGCGCAGGATCGTCTCGGACAGCTCGCCCCCGATGCGCAGCACGATCCGGCTGGACTTGATGGTCTCGGGATTGTCGATCCTGACCGTCCAGATGTTTTCGGAATGCCGCGACACCTGCAACGCATGGGATTTCGGCTCGACATGGCGCAGCGACAGCACCAGCGACCGCAGCGTATCGACCAGCGCCGTCCATGCCGCCTGCGGATCACCGTGGTCATAGGGCGGCAGTTCCGTCATCCGCCGGGCCGATGCGCCATAGGTCGCCATCCGTCCCGCCAGACCGGCCAGTTCGCCAAACAGCTCGGAAGGGTGGCAATCATTCTGCGCCATCAGATGATCCAGTCGTGGCCGGGCATTGTTGGCAAGTTCGAGGATCAGAAGGTTCTCCATCGAGGCCCCGGCCCCGCTCAGCACGATCGACGCATGTGCCGCCGCGATACGATCGACCCCTGTGACCAGTTCCCTCAGAAGCTGCCCATACCACGGCACCGCCCCGATATTCAGCGAGGGCGCCAGAAAACCCGGATCCAGCACCACAGCGCCATCCGAGGTCACCCCGGTCAGCCGGGCGACGGGCAGGACGGTATAGCCGCGCGTCTCTTCGCCGGGCAACAGCAGCTGGGGCGCCAGCCGCGCGATCTCGATTTCAGCGGGATCGGCGCCGCCATGGATCGCATCACGCACGGTGATATATGCGCCGCGATAACGCATCCCCGAGGATTCCGCATCGGCCGCGTCGATTTCGGCCCCGCCGGCGGTTTCGGAAGGGATCGCCAGATGAACCAGACCCGCATCGGCCTTGGCGCTGACCTGCACGGGGGCGACCGGCAGGCTGCCGTCGGGGACGGAAAAGATCGTACCGTCGGGCATCACGCCTTTGGCGGATGTCAACGCCATCTGCCCGGCCTCCAGCCCCGCACCATCCAGCTGCAATGCCGTAAAGCCGAAGCCCTGCAACGGCGTCGCCCGCAGCGCCTGCCGCACCAGCCATGCGAAATGGCGGTCCTGCTGCTGAAGATGCTGGGTCCGAAGATACTGCCCCTCGGACCAGACGACCTTGTTTCTGTCCGTCATGTGATCCCCGCCACCAAATCCTAGCCCGTGCTGACCGTCAGGCCACCCCGTCCGACCGAAATGCTCAGCCCGGTCGAGGCGGGGGGCACCGCAATCCGCTGGCGCACCGTCCGCCCCGTCGGGTCGCGAAACCCTGCCGTCACGCCGATGGCCGTGACCCCCGGCTGCACGGCGATGGATCTGGCCCCCGAGCCGCCGGGCGCCAGCACGATCTGTTCCGCCCTGACCAATTCGCTGCCAAGGGCGGCAGCCGGATCCTGCAACGCGAAATAGTCGGCGCCGTCGAATGCCGCGGTTCCCGAAAGTTGCAGGATGCTGACCGTCACCGGCCGGTCAGCGCCATCGGGGCCGGGATTCATGCCCGCCGATCCCTGCGCCGTCACCGCCAGCACGGTTGGCGGCGTCGGCGCCTCGGCCCCGCAGCCTGCCAGCATCACCGCCCCGGCAGCGCCGGTTGCCAGAAAGGTTCTTCTGTGAAGATCGCTAGTCATCTCGCCTCCTCCCATCATTTTCATATGCGTCGCGGAAATCCGCCCCGACCTCGCCCAGAAACTGATCCTCGGCCGAGCGGGCGATGTCGCGATAACGTTCCTGATAAAGCCGCCACAGCTTGGCGCTGCGCCCGCCCGCGATCAGATTTTCCAGAACGCCGACATTTTCCATGGCAGCCTCGATCCCTTCGGGGTCGAACCGGTCGATCATCCGCCGCAAGGCGGTCTGAAGGGCGCTCCAGGTGCGCAGCTCGTGATCGGTCAGATCCCGGAATGCCTCTCGCAGGGCGTCGTCGGGGCCAAGATAACCGCGCCCGCGCGGCTCTATGAAGCTTGCCATCACCTCTTCGGGCGACGCGAGAAACTTCAGCGGGTTCACGTCCGCGCTGGCGATGATGGTCTGTGCGACACGGGCCTTTTGCTTGGCCTGGGCACGGGTGCGCAGCAATTGCATGACCCCTTCGACCAGCAGGCGCATGGACTGGCCGATCCGCTCGGCCTGCCGCTGCGGATCGCCCGCGAACTGTGCCGGATCAAGACCCATGCTGCGCAGCAGGGCATCGCGCAGATCACCATCAGCGGGACGCGGCGCGGCAGAAACCGGCGCGGCGTCGGGCTGCGGCTGGCGGGATTCCGGCTGGGGTTCGGCTTCGGCAGGCGGTTCGGCGGACGAAGCGACCCAATCGGCAAAAAGATCGGGCGTGGCCGCAGGCGTGGGATCGGCAGGGGTCGCCGCGGCGGGGGACGAACTGTCGAAATAGCCGCCACTGCGATGCGGCGGCGTCTCGGCGGCCAAGGTCTGCTTGCGCAGATCCAGCGCGAAGTCGTCATCCTGATCCAGCGGCTTCGAGGGTTTCGGATCGCGGCGCCGTTCATAGTTGCGCCCGCCGCCCGACAGCCCGAACGGATCGGGCAAGGACGCGGGGCGTTCGATCGGTTCGGATGGCGGCTCGTCCGGTTTGCTGCCGAAGTCAAAGACCATCCGGCCGGTCTGCCCGGACGGCGCTGGTTCGGAAACCGGCGCGGCGGCATCCTCGACCCGCAGCACGACATCGCCCATGCGCAACCGCATCCCCGGCTCGATGACCACCGCATTTCCGGTTCCAACCGGATTGGCGGCATTGTCGATGAACAGCCCGCCGCTGGACGCATCGGTGGCCAGCATCTGCCCATCCTTCTCGGTCAGGATGCAATGCTGGCGCGATACGAACATGTCGGGATCGTTCAGCGTCCAGTCGGCATCGTCGCCACGACCGATGACCACCCGCCCGCCCGTAAAGATGTATTCGGTTACCGCCTGAGCAAGCGGCGCGGTTTCGACGACCAGCCTGACCTTCATGCCGCGCTCCTTTCCCGGCTGCCCGCCGCAGCCGACCGGATGATGTCGCGAAAGCACAGATCGCCCGCATCCGCGCCGGTTTCGGGATCGACCCAGGTGGTGCGGCCAATGCGGCAGTTGCCCAGACGGGCCGGCGGCACCTCGGGCGCGGCAAGGATCAGCCGCAGGTTGAAATCGACATCGCTGCCCTGGACGAAAACCAGCGCATGGCGCAATCTGGCCCGGCTTTGCGGATCATTGGTGAAGTGGTCGAACTGCGGGCGTGACAGTGGCCCCAGCCGGATCTCGGCCCGCGACTGCCGGTCAAAGCGCCGCGCCCCGATCACCGCGCCGGTGCCCAGCCCGTGATGCCGGACCCCCAGCCGGGTTTGCAGATGTTCGGGAATGTCGATCCAGGTGCCGACGAATTCCACCAGCGTCACCGGCACCCCAAGCACGCTTTCCAGAAAGGTGGTCAGCCGTTCGAGGCTGCGGGTCTCTTGCGCCAGAGAGGTGGCGTGCCGCAGTTTCGCGCCGTCGAGGCGGCTGTCGTCGCTGCGGCTGCCGGGCAGGCCCATCCCGGCCATCGCCCGCATCATGGCGACGACCCGACCGCCATCGTCATGGGCGATATGGATACCGGCACGCGCATCGGCCCAAGCGCGCCAGTACAGCGCCAGCATCCGGTGTTGCAGCATGTTGATGAAGTCCAGAAAGGACGTGTCCGCCGTCGCGCCGCTGTCGTTGCCTGAAAACCAGCGGCTGGACTGGCGGGCGATGATCCAGCGGGTCAGATGCAGGGGCATCGCGCCTTCCGGTCCGATCAGGCCCAGCACGTTCACCGCGATCGTCGGTTTGCCGCCATTCCGGTCGGGTCTGCCGGGGGTTAGTTCGGCCACGTCGCTGACTGCAAAGGATTGCCGTGCCGATTGCCCCAGCCGTGCCGGTTCGGCCCCCGCACCGCCAGCCCTGCCAAAGCGCATGGTCGCCGTTTCCAGCCGCCGCAGCAGCTCGAAGAAATCCGAGCGGGCAATGTCGGGCAACGGCGCCGGGATCAGATCAGGGCGCGTGTGCCGGTCGTCATCGGCCATATCACCTCCGTTTGCGACTGGGTCAGCCGGGTTCGGGTCCGGACAAAGGAATTGATCGCCGCATAGCGCGCGAAAAGCCGGGCCAGCAGCGCAGACAGCAGCAACTGGCTGCCCCCCGACAATACGGGCTCGTTGACGTCCAGCGTGATTTCCGTGCCATGCGCGAAACACAGCGGCCCGGCGATCTGAAGCCGCTCGATCACCGGACGCGACCGCACCCGGCCAAGGGCATCGCCATGCCGGGCCAGTGCCGGATCGCCCCGGTCGGCGTAAAGCCGGATCAGGGCCCTCAGCGGCTCGGCGTCCTTGTCCTCGACCGCCAGCGACAGGTGATCGAGGCTGAGCTGCGCGATCCAGCGCCAGGTCAGATCGTCCATCCGCGCCTCACCCGTTGCGCCGGACGGCAGGCTGGCCCGCAACGAGGCGCGCGGACGCCGCATCGGACCCAGCAGCCTGACCTGCTGCACCGGGTCGCCGGTCTCCAACGTCAGGGTTGGCCGGTCGTCCAGTATCGGCAGATCGCGATTGGTGCAGAGCGCGCGGATATCCAGCTGCCTGACCGGTGCCCCCCTGCGACCATCGGCGGGACGAGCCACCGAGATATAGAGGTCATCGCCGGAATAGCTGGACCGGGTCTGCCCGCGCCGGACCTCTTCGGTGTCGGGGCGGCGCGGACGACGCTCGGTCGTATAGACGTGGCCGCTTTCGGACCGTGCCCCGACCGAGATCAGCGGCGCGATCCGGGCCTGCGGACCCTCGACCGCAGCATCATCGACACGCAGCAGGCGATAGATCTCGAAGTCCCGGGGCCGGGTCCGGTCGGCATGGACCGGATGTGCCGACCGCCCCTCGCGCAGTTCGACAATGTTGCATTCATGTTCGAACAGATTGACCAGCGGCGTGGAAAACAGCCGGAAGTCCTCAAGCGTCACCCCCGACAGTTCGGCCCGCTGATCCGACAGCAGGATCACGATCTCGGCCGCCATCTGTTCCTCGGTGCAGGCACCGATGGCGCGGGCAAGGCCGCCAAGCCGGAAGAAGTGGAACCGCTCGGGCATCAGGAAATATTCGCGCAGCAACCGATAGCCCTCGAAGGACTGGCGCACGCGCGGCAATAACGCCTCATCATCGTCAATTCCGACCATTGCCGGTGGGGTGATCGGCACGAAGGAAGTTTTCGCGTCCGCAGGTCGGGCGAATGCACCGATGCCGAATCCGAAAACCGAATCGAAGATCGCTCCGCCGCGCTGGCCCGCGCCGAAGAACACCGGCAGCGAATCCAGCATCAGTTCGGACAGGGCGCCGGCGCCCTCACGGCGGATTTTCAGCCGAAGCCCCGCCAATGCGTCACGGGTGGCGCGTTCGGACAGCCCGGCCTGTGCCAATGCGCCCTTGTCCTGCAAATAGTCCACCGAAGCCAGCTGCACCGGCCACAGATGCACCGTCTGCGCCGTGGTATAGGTGCAGCGGGTGCGCAACCCCTCGCGCAACGCCGAAATCAGCCGCGTGCCGCGACGCACGGCATATCCATCCGCCATCCGGCCGACCTGCGGGCCGGGCGTGAATTCGGCCATGGCCATGGCCGGCGCAGGACCAGCCAGATCGGGATACAGCGTGTCGATCATGTCCCGCACATAACGGCTGGATTCCGCATCGACCTTCAGCCGCGTGCGCGCGGCCAGATAGGCCACGCCTTCCAGCAGCCGTTCGACATAGGGGTCCGGACAGGGCACCGAATCCAGCGACAGGTTGCGCGCCACATTGGGATGAAGCTCGGCGAATTCGGTCGCCAGCGAGCGGATATGCTGCAACTCCTGCTCGTAATAATCGAGAAAGGCCCGATCCATCACCGCTCCTCCATGCGGGTTTCCGCGCGCCCGCTGTCCAGATCGACCATCGTGGACAGGCGCAGCCGCTCGGGCACCGGCGACAGCATCAGAAGCGCGTCGATCAGGATCCGCAGCCCGGTCTTTTCGCCGGTCGCCACGGTGACACGGATCGATTCGCGTTTCAGCCGTGGCTCGAAGATCGTCAGCACCTCCTTCAATTCGCGCGCCAGCGCCTCGTGGTCGAAATCCGATCCGCGCCGCCCCGAAAAGGCGGGCACGCCGTAATTCAGCACCGAACGCCGGACCTCGGGATAGTTCCTCAGCAGTTCGGCAGGGCTTTCGCTGGTCATCATCTGCTGTTCGGTCAGCAGGTAATCCGCCTCCAGCCGTTCGATGTTGAACAGCATCTCGATATCCCGGCGCACGGCCTCGCGCAGGACATCGGATGTCACGATGACGCCGCCTTCCTCCAGCTGATGCTGGCGTTGCACGATGTGTATCAGCCGGTGCGCCCGGCGCCGTGTCTGATCGTCCAGCGCGGTATTCGCCTGAATCGCGCGAACGCCGCTGGCAAGCAATTCCTCGACCGCCCGGTCAGACCCCAGCGCCTTGCCCAGCTCTCGCCGCAGGGCAGCGGCTTCGGCGCCCAACCCGTGCAGGTCATCCTTCAGGCGGTCCCACAAAGAGGGCTGGACCGCCTCGCGGATGGCCTGTGGCGTATCGATCCGTTCTGCCACCTGTCAGTTCCGCCCGCAGCCGGGTCTCACGTGGCCGCCAGGATGTCATATTCGACCTCGTGCTCATTGCCCGCAGTCAGATCGTCGGTATCTTCGAGATACTTCATCTTGAGCGAGTCGAAGCTGAGGTTGAAGGAGTCCATCGGACGATCACCACTGGCAGAAGTGTTGTAGTCCTCGACGATGGTATTGGTCATCGTGATGATCAGAAAATCGGAATGCGCATCGCCCTGATCCTTGCGCAGGGCCAGAACGACATCGCCCAGATTCTTGGCCTTGAGACAGGCCAGCGCCAGATAAGGCGATGAGGCGTCGAAATCCTTGCTGATCGCCACCGACTGCACCTGGGCCAGGCCGGGTTCGCGCTGACCGCCCGTGTTGCGGAAGGTATTGCGGTTTACGCCCCAGCTGAAGCTATGGATGATGATTTCGTCCTCATGATCGGATCGCTTGCTTTCGCCGTTGATGTCCGGGATCTTCAGATAGCCGTTGGATGCCATGGGATTGTCCTTTCATCATGTGTTCAGGGGCGCGTGGCCCCGGTCATCCCGACGGCCGGTGGCCGCGGGCCGAAGGGCGGGCCGATCTGCGGCCAGTCCCGGTTGCATGGCGGCCTGCGCCGCGATGGGCCGTCAGCTTTTGACCGAGGGCAGTTCGGACACCAGACGCAGGCTGGCGTTGATACCCTCCAGCTGATAATGCGGGCGCAGGAAGAAACGGGCATTGTAATATCCCGGCCGCCCCTCGACGCTGTCGACCTGAACCTCGGCGGCGGCCAGCGGGCGCTTCGCCTTGGCGCGATCATCGGCCATGGCCGGATTGGCCAGCACATAGCGGTTGATCCATTCGGACAGCCATTTCTGCATATCCGAGCGTTCCTTGAACGTGCCCACCTTGTCGCGCGCGATGGCCTTGAGGTAATGCGCGAAACGCGACACCGGGAACAGATAGGGCAGGTTGGCCGACAACCGCTCGTTGGCCTGCGCATCGGGATCGACCAGCCGCCCGG
Source organism: Paracoccus alcaliphilus (assembly GCF_028553725.1). Lineage (NCBI taxonomy): Bacteria > Pseudomonadati > Pseudomonadota > Alphaproteobacteria > Rhodobacterales > Paracoccaceae > Paracoccus > Paracoccus alcaliphilus. The sequence continues at coordinate 19,311 of NZ_CP067127.1, read as the reverse complement.
CCCGGGTCTCGTCATCCTGCAGGCTGTGCGCGCCGATGAAGGCGGCGACATCGGTATTCTTGCGATGCAGGATCGGCATCATCCCCAGCTTGGCCAGTTCGGCCTCGCGCCGGTCGTCGATGGCGATTTCGGTGGGGCATTTCATCGACATGCTGCCATCGTCGGTCGGGAAACTGTGCACGGGCAGGTTCAGCACCGTACCGCCCGATTCCACGCCGCGGATCTGGGTGCCCCAGCCATAGAGCTTGTGGCTGCGGTTGATGTTCACGCCCATCGCGAAGGCCGCGTTCATCCAGACATAATGGTCGTGCTTGCCGTCGATCTCTTCCTCGAAATCGAAGCCCTTCACCGGGACCGTATCGGCGCCATAAGGCAGCCGCCCCAGCACCCGTGGCATGGTCAGCCCGATATAGCGGGCATCCTCGCTTTCGCGCAGCGACTGCCAGCTGGCATATTCCGGCCCCGAGGCGATCTGCTGAAGGTCCTGCGGGTTGGGCAGTTCCTGCCAGCTTTCCATGCGGAACAGTTGCGGTGCTGCGGCAGCAATGAAGGGCGCATGGGCCGAGGCGCAGATCCCCGACAGGTTCCGCAGCATCCCGACATCCTTCGGTTTGTGCGAGAACTCATAGGCCCCGACAATGGCGCCAAGCGGCTCGCCCCCGAACATCGAATATTCGTCGGTATAGACCTTCTTGAAGACCGGCGACTGATCCCACATCTGGCCTTCGTAATCTTCCAGGATATCGGCCAGTTCGTCCTTCTTGATGTTGAGGACCCGGATCTTCAGTTTCGCGTCGGTCTCGGTGTTGTTGACCAGATAATGCAGACCGCGCCATGTGCCCTCGATCTGCCGCACCTGCTCGTCATGCAGGATTTCGTTCATCTGCCGGGTCAGGATCTGGTCGATCCCGCTGATCAGCGACTTGATGGACTTGACCGCATTTCCCGAAATGGTCGCCGTTCCGGAACGCTCTTTCGCGGCAAGGGCAAGATTGGACACCAGCGCCTGCAACTTTTCGCCGCCACTGTCCCGAACCCGGAAGTCCTTTTCCAGCAGATCGCTGAATTCGGCCAGATCAATGGCTTCGGCTTCGGCAGCACCTGCGGCAGCTTCCTGCTTTTCTTCGGCCATTCTCAGCCCTCCTCACCCGTTTTCGCCGCCGCCATCGCCTGTTCGGCAGCCTGTTGCAGCAGCGGTTCATTGTTCAGCAACTGGGCGATGCGTTTTTCGGCATCGACCTTGCCGTCCATATAACTCAGCAGCTCCTCCAGCTGCCGGCGCATCTTCAGCAACTCGTTCAGTGCGGGCACCTGTTCGGCGATCTTGTCGGGGGCGAAATCGCTCATGCTCTTGAAGCTGAGATCGACAAACAATTCCTCATCGGCCTCTGCCTCGCCCGGGGCGGGAAGGGTGTTGGGAACCCGTGTTTTCACCCGGGGGGCCAGCGATTCCATGAACTTGTTGAATCGGCCCGCATCGGTTTCGACAAAACTTCGCTCTCCGACCGGTTTTTTTGCCTCGCGGGTTTCGGATACGCCAGCAAGGTCCGCCATGACGCCCATAACGAAAGGAAGCTCGATCGTGGTCGGGCTGCCATAATGTTCGACATCATAAGCGATCTGGACGCGGGGCGCCCTGTTTCTTTCGATTGTCTTCTGTTTACTCTCGCTCATTGCCGTTCCTATTTATTTACCTGACATTTGCCGTTAGTCATTGTTTTCTGGTCTCTTCGATCCCCGCTATATTGCGGAACTCCTTTAATCCCGACGGCGCGACCTCTTCCATCAATTGCAGAAAATCCATTGCCACCATGCGGCGCAGGCGGCGGGTGACATGCGGAATCGGGCTGGATGGTTCGGTGCGTTCGTAAAAGGCCACGATCCGGTCCAGAGCCGCCTCGACATCGCTGCGTGAATTGATTTCGCCGGGGCGGACGCTGGCGGTCGAGGCCTCGGCCAGTGCGGGAATCGCCGCACCGTTCGCGCCGCTGATCCCGGCGGATTCAGCAGGCGGGTCGATCACGTCAGAGCCGCTTTCGGAAATGGCCTTTTCCAGCGCCTTGCGGCAATTGGTCAGAACCTCGGTCAATGCGGGCAGCGACAGACCCGGCGTGGCGCCGAAACCGGCCATCTCACCATAGGTGGCGCAGAGCGTTTCGATCCCCGCCAGACAGGCCCCGATTCCTGCGACCATCGCCGCGATCTCGTCCGCTTGCTCGGCCGCCATCGCCCGGCTGGCCAGTTTGGCGCGCCCGGCCCGGTCATTGTGCCTTGCAAGGATCGCGTCCTTTTCCGTCTGGCTAAGCCCCGAAGCCGCGCGGGCCAACACCTCGAAATCCGAAAGGGAAATCGCGGCAAGATCGTTGAACGGAACCGGCCCGATGCCGCGCGGGGCGAAAGCGATCCCGAAACGCAGGTCGCACAACAGGCCGTTGTCGTCGTTTTCCAGTTGTCGCAGCGCATTGGTTCGCGCCATCGCCGCCATCTGCGGGTCGTCACGCTCGCGCCGGACCGGATGAATGCTGTCCCAGTAATCGCCGATGCTGCGCACCAGCAGTTGCAGACCCTGCGACAGCCCTTCGAACCCCTGAGTGGCAAAGAGGCCGCGGACCAGAACCACCAGCAGTCTCAGATCGCGGCCATCCGCCGCCAGCGCCTGACCCTCGGACAGGATCGCCGTCCAGTCCACCGGAGGCGCGGCCTCATTGACCGAGCCGTCACCCTTTATGCGATGCTGGCGCGCGGCAGGTTCAAGCAGACGTTCGATTGCATGAAAACGTGCATCATTCCTGAGGTCCACACCCGAGGGTTGATCTCCTGCCAGCGGAAAAAGGAGGCCATCCGTGTCCATACCACGAAACCTTCCCAGGGGATAATGAATAGCGGCGGAATGAATACCTTGAATGAAGTGTTGCAGATGAAGGCGATTCTTGCAACTCTTTCAAGAAAGGCGACTACTGGCCGATCCGTTCATATGAAAGGCGCGCAAACGGGTCCCGAATATGTTTCCGCGCTCCTTTCACAAGATAATCGACAACAGGCTTGGTGAATCTTCGTTGCCGTGAAATATTATCAATTCACGTCTCGCCGACCGAGAGGCAGCTTATGGATGTCAAGGATCGTTTGAATGGCGTTGTGATCGGGCTTCTGTTGGGGTTTCGCGACGGAGCGCCACTGGTGGTATTTCCCTCGAACGCCGAAGATCATGCAATTCCGGCGCGCAGCCTGACCCCGCTGTCCTTCGGGGATGCGGGCGCCGAGGTTGCGCTGTTATTCGAAGATGGCGATTTGTCCCGCCCCCTGATCATCGGCCGGATCGTCGAGCTGGCCCACCGCGATGCGCCCGAAACGCCGCAGGTCCTGCGCGATGGCGAGACCGTGAAGATAACGGCCGGTCAGCGGATCGAATTGCGGGTCGGCAAATCCGCGATCATCATGGACAAGGATGGCCGGATCACCATTCGCGGCCAGAACCTGATCAGCCACGCCTCCCGGTCGAACCGCATCCGCGGCGGCTCGATCGACCTGAACTGATGCCATGTCTGCTGTTGTCCACCTGACGTCATCCTCACCGCCTGCGGGCTGGTGGCCGGTGATCGCCGCGCGCAATCCATCCGGGGAGTGTTCAGGCCGTGTGGCTGCTGACGAATGAAACGCCCTTTGCGGCCGAGCGGACCTGGACCCGCGACGAACGCGGCGCCGAGTTCTGGCTGGTGGCGATCCGGGCGGCCTTCACCATAGATCCCGACAACCGCCAGACCCCGGCGGAAAAGCAGACCGAGGTGCAGCGCGCGCCGGTCTTTGCCGGTGATCCGCTGACCTCGGACATGCTGACCGACAGCGATTTCGCGCTGCACAAGGATGGCACCGATGTGCTGATCCAGGGGCGGGCGCATGCGCCGGGCGGTCAGCCCACGTCCTGCGCGCGGGTGCGCCTGAAGCTGGCCGATATCGACAAGACGCTGATCGTGCATGGCGAGCGGCGGCTGTTCAAAGGCGGTGCGGGTCTGGGCATGACCGCGGCCGAACCATTCCTGACCATGCCGCTGCTGTGGCGACGCAGCTATGGCGGCTGGGACAGGCAGGGCCGGACCGAGGACTGGCTGCCCGAAAATCCCGCCGGGGTGGGGTTCGCCACCAGCCCCGATCACCTTTATGAAACGCAGGCGCCGAATGTGGAATATCCCGATGCGCCCTATCGCGGGCCGGATTCGGGCCGTCCTGCCGGTCTGAGCCCCGTGGCGCATCACTGGCAGCCGCGTGCGCGCTATGCCGGGACGTATGACGAGACGTGGCAGAAGACCCGCGATCCGCTGCTGCCCGCCGATTTCGACCGACGCTATTTTCGCTGCGCGCCCGCCGATCAGCAGACGCAGAAACCGCTGGTCGGATATGAACAGGTCCGGCTGGGCGGCATGACCCCCGACGGGTTCTGGGCATTCACCCTGCCACGGATCGTTTTCGATGTGATCACAAGCTTCCGGGGGCGTGGCGATATCCGTCAGCAACCGATGATCCATACCCTGTGGCTGATGCCCGAATATCGCCGTTTCGAGATGGTCTTTCTGTCCGCACTGGAAGTGCCGCCGGGACGCGAGGAAAAGCTTGTCGGCACCCTCATCCGCCTGCGCCGCCGCGTCGGCACACCGGCTTCCACGCAGGCAACGGGGGTATGGATACAATGACGACCGGCCCCCCCCTGATCCTTGGCATCGGCGCACGCACCCCCCTGGGCTTCGACCGTGCAGCCAGCGCCGCCGCCGTCCGCTGCGGTATCTCGGCCATTGCCGAACATCCTTCCATGATCGACCGTTTCGGCATGCCCATGAAGGTGACGCGCGATGCGGCGCTGGATGTCGCGCTTGCCGGTCCCGAACGCCTGGCGGCGCTGACCCTTGCCGCCGCTGCCGAGGCGCTGGCACCGCTGGCGGGCGTCCCGTCGCTGCCGCCGATCACCATCGCCCTCAGCCTTGGCGAACAGCGTCCGGGTCAGGGGCCGCAAACGGGTGCCGCCGTCGCCGACGCGATCCGGTCGCGGCTGGACGCCAGTCTTGATCCGAACCGGATCCTGCACTGGATGGGCGGGCATGCCGGCGGCATCATGGCGATGGAGGCGGCGGGCCGGCTGATAGCCTCGGGGCGGGCCGGGCTGGTGCTGGCGGGGGGCGTGGACAGCTATCTTGCCGCCGATACGCTGGAATGGCTGGACGAGACCGAGCAGCTGCATTCCGACGACAACATCTATGGCTTCTGCCCCGGCGAGGCGGCGGGCTTCGTGCTGATGGCCGCCCCCGAAACCGCGCGGCGTCTGGGCCTGTCGCCACTTCTGCAAGTTGCCGGCATCGGTTCGGGGATCGAGACGAACCTTATCCGGACCGAAGATATCGTGCTGGGCGACGGGCTGGCAGAGGCGTTTCGGGGCGCACGCGCCGGGCTGGACCCGGACCGGCCTGTCGATCAGATCCTGTGCGACATGAACGGCGAACGCTATCGCGGCAATGAATACGGCTTTGCCGTGCTGAAAAGCGCGGGCCTGTTCCGTGATGCCGCAGATTTCATCGCACCCGCCGATTGCTGGGGCGATGTCGGGGCCGCCTCGGGTCCGCTTTGTGTCGCGCTGGTCGCCGAAGCTGTGGCGCGCGGCTATTCCAAAGGCCCGCTCAGCTTGATCTGGGCCAGTTCCGCGGCAGGCCAGCGCGCCGCCGCGATCCTGCGCCAACCGGAGGACCGCAGATGACAACCCATATCATCGTGAACGGCCTGGGACTGACCTACAAGGGCACGATCGGCATCTCGACCGCGACGATCCCGGATGTCTGCAAAACCCCCTCGCCCGGCGGCCCGGTCCCGATCCCCTATCCCAACATCGCGACGCAATCGACGCTGAAGGGCGGCACCACGACCGTCAAGGCCAAGGGCCAGATGATCGCGGTCAAGGGGTCGCAATACGCATCCTCGAACGGCGACGAGGCCGGGACGGCAGGCGGGGTGAAATCCGGCGTCAACATGAAGGCGACGGACTGGATCACCTATTCCTTCGACGTGAAATTCGACGGCAAGAATGCCTGCCGCCACACCGACAAGATGTTCCACAATAACCAGAACGCGGCGAATCTGGCGGGTGGGATCGATCCGCAGACCGGTAAGAAATACGTCCATGAATGCGGTGAGGTGGGCAGCTATGGGACATTGTGCAATCAGAAGCGGACCGATGGCAAGTTCGAGCGCGACCATGTGCCCGCCAAGGCGCAGCTGAAAGCGCGGGCTGCGAAGACCAAGAGTTTCCGGGCCATGTCCAAGAACGGGCAGGCATGCGTAAAAGCGACCCTCGAATATCGGGGACTTGCCATCGTCATTCCCATATCCGCCCATCGCGGCTACAGCGCGACATGCGGCCAACGCAATTCACCTGCCCGCATCAGCGGCGACAGCCGAAGCTCTGCCAACATGAAAAAGGCCATCAATCGCGATCTCGGGGCGGTGCAGAAGCATCTCGACAAAAAAGCAAAAAAAGGGACCAAGAAAGACAAGGCCTGCGCCGCCGCCTACAGGAAGGCCGCGCGCAAGGTCCGCAGACAGGACCCGGACAAGATGATCAAAAAGGCCATTGCCGATTGCAAGAAGAAGCACCCATAGAGACATGGAAGGATCGCATCGATGAAAACCCCCGGTAATGCCAGCTATGCCGATTGGGCACGCCATTTCGGCAAATCGACGCTGGATCCCGGACTTGTCGCTGAATTCCGCGCAGCCGGTTTGACAAAGGTTCCGGTCATCCGCCGCGACGATGTCCACGAAAGTGAAGACATCGGTGCGCTGACGGTAAACGTCATGGACCCCTCGCTTTTCGGGAACAAAGGTCGGCTCGGGCAGGGTGTGGGAATACTGGCGGGCATCGCCATCCATCTCGGGGATTATGGCGACCTGGGCTATGCCGGGCCGTTGCCCTTCTCGGTCGATCGCGGGGACACGCGAAAATCGCTTCGCAAGAAGCTTGGCAGGCCGGACGATTCCGACGACGACGAATGCTGGGACGAATGGATCATTGATGGCCTTGAGGTCACCGCCATGTATTCGGACGACTTCGCGGATATCATGACTCTAACCGTTTTCCTGCCCGAGGAGGAATGACGTGGCCACCCCCGATCCGATGATCGCCTGCCTTGGTCTGCCCCATGACGATCCCGGCATCGTGGGGTTGCTGCGTCGGTTTGCGATCACACGGACGCCCACGGTCGAACGCGACGCCTTCGAGGAACCTGCGGATGCCGAAATTTCATCGCCGCAGGACTGGGTGTCGAACCTTGCCCGGGGCATCGAGTTCGGGTTCGAGGATGAGGCGGCATTTACAGGCGAGCCTCCGGATGTCTGGGGCCTTGGCCCAATGCTGCTGACACAGATCTACCTCTATGCGGATCACCCCGAGGCAGCGACCTATGAGGGCGCGCTGCCCTTTGGTCTCGATCACGGCGACGACCGCGCGGGGGTGCGCGCCAAGCTGGATCCGCAGGCAAAAGAGCGTCGTTCCCGCGATCTGGACAGCTGGAGTTTCGAGGGCTTCATGGTCACGGCCGGCTATCTCGACAACGGCAAGCTGTCATTCATCGTGCTGCTTTTTGCGCCACCGAAGCCGCCATTGGACCCCGGCCTTGCCGCCATATGCCCCACACCGGATCAGATCCTGGGTATTCTTGGCGCGTCGATCCACGACGAGCGGTTGAAAGAGGTGCTTCGTCCGCTCGGCCACCGCCACAGATACCAGCGACGCGGCGAAGACCTGGCGATCATGGATCTGCGCGACGATTTTGGCGCCTATTTCGAGTTTGAACCATCAGAGGAGATCACCATTCTGTCGCGGGTGCTGCTTCTGGGCGATCAACGCTTTGGTTCAGCAATCTGGCCCGGCCCTTTACCGGGTGGTCTGCGCTTCGGTGCTGGCTGGTCCGATATTCTGGAAAGGGCAGGACGCCTGCCTGACGGCGAAGCCGAGGCCGACTTCATCCTCTACGCCGACTGGCAAAGCGACCGCCACGTCAGCCGCATCGAATATTCAACAATGACGAACGAATTACTTGCCATATCGATGCATCTAGCGGCTTCCGTAATGGGCCAGATTGCAGAGGGGCCCCGTGCTGGTGACGGCCGCCCGACTTGATCCGCAAACTCGTGCGATAAATGCAAGAGGGACTGGCCGGGCTTGATCGGCGCATCGCGTCCTGCAACCGCAGGATCCGTGTGCCGTTCCGAACCGACGAGGCATGCCACCTGTCGGATCTTGTCGAGAGGGCGTGCGGGGATGCGTCTATCGGATCGACATCGCTGAACGGCGACCTGCGCGCCCCGCGAAGCACCACCCCCGTCGTTGGCATGCGGATGGTGAATCACGTTCCTCAAAATCAAGAGGCCGGGGTGAGGTCATCAAAGCCCCCTATTGCCGACCTCCGCCGAACAGCTTGTTCAGCAACCGGGTGAGCATCGATTCGCTTTCCCGAACGGGTGGCGTCGAAGCCGGTTCCTGCTGCGGTGGAGGAGGTGCGCTTTGCCGTGCCCCGGCGGGTGCGGGTGTCGCCTGTTGCTTTGCGACATGGGTCGCAATCGCATCCATCAATGGCGGCGACAATGTGTCATAGGGATGAAGCCCCAGCTCTCGCAGGCGGCCACGGATCCCATCCATTCGGGACGGATCGACACCGGATTCGATAACCGAGCTGACGAAAGCTGCGAATTCCGGCGCGGACCAGCCTTCTTCAGCGGACAACTCGGTATGCACGAAATCAAGCCCATAGAACGGATGGTCCCGATTTTCGATCCGCCCATACATATGCACACCGCAATCCCGGCAGCGATAACGCTGAATGGGCGCTTGAGCGTTCACGATATCCAGCTTGTCGCCGTTCTCCAGCACCTCGACCGCGTCTCGCGATACGACGGCGACCTGACTGAAGATCGCACCATCGGGTTTCCAGCATTTGGTGCAGCCGCAAACGTGGTTATGCGCGGTTTGCGCGCCAACACGAAGCTTCACAGGGTTGCTGGCGCAATGACAACTCAGAACGCCACCGGAAAAATCCGGATTGCCTTTTCTTATGCCATTATCGACGGCAGGGTGAATAAGCACCCTCTCGGTATTTGCCATGGTCCTCTCCTCCGATGACCAGATGAACCCAAGCCTCGCCCGGACGGGAGGGTTCAGCAAGTTAGCAGAAAGTGGCAGATCCGGGCATCGCGATCAAGGATTTGTACCCGACCGCTGCTGCGAACCATGCCGGACCGTCCTATTGGTACGAGTCCGGATTGCCCGCGATCATCCCAACTTTCGGGTCGCGCGTCCGTGGTCAGACTTCACCTCGCAGTCCGCCATGATCTTATCCGGATCGCCTCATAGTACCATTAACCCCTGATCAGCACGCCAAAGCGGTTGTTCACGATGGCGACGAAATCATGGTGCCCCATCCGCATCATGCAGCGAAAGCCTTCGCGCGCGGAATCGGAATAGGACAGGTCGTCCACCACGATGATCGATTGCGGCGCCATCCAGCCGATCAGCGACCTGAAGCTGCGCAGCATGCTGTCCTTGTCATGCATGCTGTCGATGAAGGCGAAATCGACCTGCGCCGCGCCCGACAGATGCGCCGCAAAGCCCGCGAAGCTGCCCCTGATGACCTGCGACCCCGGATCGACCAGATTGACCGAGGCCTGCGCATGGGTGGCGTAATCCGAAATCTCGAAGGACAGCAGCATCCCGCCCCCGGCCTGCCGCGCGGCGGCGGCCAGATACATCGAGGAAATGCCGAAACCCGCCCCGTCCTCAAGGATCAGTCGTGCCTCGATGCTGCGCGCAAGGTTGAACAGCACCGCACCATAGGCGGGCGAGATCGCCAGCAGGTCCGGGGTCACCCGCGCGGGCGAACGGTTGGGCGCCTGATAGGACTGATGCAGCGGATGCGGCGCCAGCGACCGCAGGGCATTGCGACGATGCGCGATCTCGGCCAGAGCCGGGCTGTTGGGCGCGGCGTCCAGATGCTTGCGGAACCGGCTGCGATCCCAGTTGGCCGAGTTTTCGCGCAGATAGGTCACTTTCAGGGGCATAGGCTTGCCCGACGGCGCCGTCATGTTGTCACCCGTCATCGGTCAGACGGCCCGCAGCCAGCTTGTGGGCCGCGCCGGTTCCGTTCCGGAGGCCAGCCAGTCCACCGCCCGTCGCCGGATATCCGGCGCCAGCGTGAAGGGCGCCGCGTCCAGCAACCCGACGATATCGATGCGCCGCCGTGCAGGCAGGAATGCCAGCCGGTCCGCCGCGTCCTCGTCCAGCCGCGCAAGCGCCGACAGATCGGCCGCCTCTGGCGCGCGGTCATAGCCGATCGAGCGGTAGTAATCGTCGAACTTGATGCCGTCGCCGTGGATCTGCGTGGCGCTGCCCCGCACCGTGGCCAGGCAGGCCGGGATGCCATAGGCCTGCGCGATGATGACGCCGTGAAGCGAGGATGAGACGATCCGTTCGCAATCCAGCATCTCATCCAGAAAGGCCTCGATCTGGTCATAGCCCAGCCTGCGGATATTGATGCGCCGGATCTCGGGCGCGACCTCGGTGGCCAGTTCCTCATGCGTGAAATGCAGGATCAGTCCGGTCTTGCGCGTGGCGGCGTGGCGGCGGGGATGAAGGATCGGCAGCAGCCATGCCGGATCGCCGTAAACCTCGGGGCAAGAGCCGCCGCTGCGCAGCACCAGATCGCGGGTCAGCGGGCCGCGGACGGCGTGGTAATGCGCCCCCGCCGCAAGCCGGTCGTCGGAATTGGGCGTGCCGCTGCCCCAGACGCCGGTGCCATCCTTCGCGTATTTGATGACCGAACCGATGGCGCACAGCCCCTGCCCCCGCCCGGCCCATTGCGGCGGGATGCCGGTCAGCTTTTCGACGATATAGGGGTTGACGATATCGCCCAGATTGCCCGGATAGGGCTGTTCCCACCAGAACAGGCGGGTGCGGGCGGCATCACTGATGCCCATTTCCTTGGCCCTTCGGTCCAGCGAGGCGCGGAACATCCGGCTTTGCGCAAAGCTGATGACGGCATCAAGGCCGGTGGCCTCGATCTCGGCCATCAGCTGGCCGGCCTGCTGCCAGTCCCTGTCGGTCAGCGCCGAAAGCAGCCGGAAGCGCAGCCCATAGGGGAACAGATGCGCATTGTCGCGATACCGGTCCAACGCCCGCTGCAACTCGCCCCCACCGGGGATCCGGGCGGCGATTTCCAGCAGCTTGTGATAGCTGCCGTGATCCTCGGGGTCGCGCGTCAGGATGGCGTGATAATATTCGCAGACCAACTCGCGCTTGCCGGCCCGCGCCGCGTCCGAGATCAGGTTCAGCAGCACCGCCTTCTGGCTTTCGGGGCGCATGATGTCGGGGCTGTGCTGCAACACCTTGCCGCGATATTCCTTCACATTGCCGCTGTCGCCATGCAGGAAATAGGCGCCCGGCTGTTCGGGATCCTGCGGACGGGCGATGTCGTTGGGCGACAGGATCATCAGGCGCGGACGCGCGCTGGTGCGCCGGAACGCCTCTTCCAGAATGTAATCGTCGGTGAAATCGCCCGTGGTCTCGGCCTCGACGCGCTTGCATTCATACAGCAGTTCCAGCGTCTGGCGGGTATGGTTGAGGATAAGATAACCCGGATGAAACCGCCGGGCATAAAGCGAGAAATTCTCTTGCGGCAGAAACCGGAAGCCGCGCATGAAAACGCCGATGTCATAGGATCTGCTGCACAGCCCGTCCAGATTGCGCAAAAGCGTCGTGTCCACGTCCAGCCACATGATCGTGCTGCGGTGCTTGAGCAGCATCTTGCGATAGAAGCGGACCTTGGCGCGGCAGATCCCGCTCCAGCTGATGTTATCGGGGAAGGTGATCGGCTGAATGTCGTGGCGCATCCCCAGCTGATCGCAGCGGGCGCGCAATTCGCGGGCCTTTTCCTCGTAATATCCGCCCTTTGTATAGAAGCTGACAATGGTGATGCGTGGGGGTGGGGGCTCTGCCCGGGCCGGTCGTCTGGTCTGCGCGCGCAGGCCGAGGCTGGTCAGAAACCGGCGAGCGGAAAATGTCAGGCCGGGCATGAATCCCGAAAATTGTCGGGCGGTCATGCCGATGTCGCGGTTCGTCATATCAATCCATGTCTGATCGGGCAGCCGCGTGCCATTGGGCAGGACCGGGCCGATGAAAGGGGATGTGTTTGCCGAAACCGACCCGGGCGAGGCATCCGAAAAGGATGCCAATCGCTCATGCTGCTGTGCAGCAGCATCCGGGCGACTCTTTACGGGATCATTATTGCCAGTTGATCGTTCACGCTTCCATTCCAAAGAGTCCCGCCCAAGCAGCAATACTGTCCCCGATGTTGCGCCGCAGCGAATAAATTTATCCCTTTTGCAGTTGCAGCATCGCGGCCCTGTGGCGACTGACCCGCAGACGCGCGGGCGACATAAAACCGATATCCCTCTGTTACGCGGCTGTCTTGCGCCGCGCATAGGGTCCGCGCACTCATCACTTCAGGAGTCGCTATGACCGCCCGCCTTCTTTCCGCAGCCTCTGTCCTTGCGCTGCTTTCCAGCCCTGCCCTGTCCGACAGCTTCAACCGGATTGCCAGCTTTCCTGTCATCGCGAACATGGCCGATGGAGAGGATACCAGCCGCGAAAGCTCGGCCGAGATCATCTCGGTTTCCCATGACGGCAATACGCTGATCTATACCGACAGCCCGCTTGGGGTGGTCGGGCTGATCGACATCACCGATGCCGCTGCGCCGAAGCCGCTTGGCAATATCGCCATGAATGGCGAGCCGACCACGGCCCATATCATCGGCAACAAGGCTTTCGTCGGCGTCAATACGTCGGAAAGCTACAGCAATCCCTCGGGCAGGCTTGCCGTGGTGGATCTGGATCAGGCTATCGAGACCGGATCCTGCGATCTGGGCGGGCAGCCGGATTCGGTCGCCATTGCCCCCGATGGCAGCTTCCTTGCCGTCGCGATCGAGAATGAGCGGGACGAAGAGGCCGGTGATGGCGGTCTGCCGCAGATGCCTGCGGGCTTTGTGGTGAAACTGCCGATCACGGATGGCGATGTCGATTGCGCCGATCTGCAAAAGATCTATCTGACCGGACTGGCCGCGATCGGCGGCGAGGACCCCGAGCCAGAATTCGTCGATATCAATCAGAACGGCGAAATCGTCGTCACTCTGCAAGAGAACAACCACATCGTGGTCATCGGCGCCGATGGCACGGTTGCATCGCATTTCGACGCCGGTTCCGTGGCGCTGGAGAATGTGGACACAAAAACCGACGGCCGGCTGTCCTTCACCCAGAGCACCGACCCGATCGCCCGCGAACCCGATGGCGTGAAATGGATCGACGCCGATCACTTCGCCACCGCGAACGAGGGCGACTGGAAGGGTGGCAGCCGCGGCTTTACCATCTTCCACAAGGACGGCACCGTCATCTTTGAATCGGGCGCCTCGCTGGAACATGCCATTGCCGAAATCGGCCATTACCCCGAAAAACGCTCGCGCGCGAAGGGGGTCGAGATCGAAAGCGTCGAATTCGCCCGTTTCGGCGAGACCCCCTATCTGTTCGTCGTCTCGGAACGGGCGTCGGTCGTCGCGGTCTATGATCTGACTGACATGACTGCGCCGGAACTGGTTCAGATCCTGCCCTCGGGCATCAGTCCCGAAGGCGCGGTCGCGATCCCGTCGCGCAACCTGCTGGTCACCGCGAACGAGGCCGATCTGGGTGGCGACGGCGCCGCCCGCGCGCATGTGATGGTCTTTGAATTGCAGGAGGCGGCGCCCGCCTATCCGATGCTGACCTCGGCGGGTGCGGACAGGCTGATCGGCTGGGGCGCGCTTGGTGCGCTGGCCTCGGTCGAGGGCCGCGAGGGCCGGCTGTTCGCGGCATCGGACAGCGTCTATTCGGCCATGCCCTCGATCTATGAGATCGACATCACCTCGACCCCGGCCCGGATCGTTGACCAGATCGTCGTGACCCGCAATGGCGAGGCGGCGCAGAAGCTGGATATCGAGGGGATCACCTCGGACGGAGAAGGCGGTTTCTGGCTGGCCAATGAGGGCGACGCGGCCAAGCTGGTGCCCCATGCCATCCTGAACGTGGACGCAAACGGCGAGTTCAGGAAAGAGATTTCGCTGCCCGCCGAATTGCTGGCGCATCAGACCCGCTTTGGCGCCGAGGGCATCGCCAAAATCGGCGACAGGCTGTGGATCGCGATGCAGCGGGAATGGGGCGACGATCTCGAGGGGCAGGTCAAGCTGCTGGCCCATGATCTGAGCACCGGGGAATGGGGTGCGGTCCGCTATCCGCTGGAGGCCAAAGGCGATGGCTGGATGGGCCTGTCCGAACTGACCGTACAGGGCGATCATGCCTGGCTGATCGAGCGCGACAACCTGATCGGCGATCTGGCCAAGGTGAAGAAGATCTTCCGCGTAGCGCTGAGCGAACTGGAACCCGCCCCGCTTGGCGGCGACCTGCCGGTGGTGGCCAAGGAAGAGGTCCGCGACCTGATCTCCGAACTGCGGGCGTTGACCAATGGCTATGTCGTCGACAAGGTCGAGGGGCTGGCCTTCGACGCCGATGGCAATGCTTGGGTCGTGACCGACAATGACGGCGTGGATGACAGCTCGGGCGAAACGCTGTTCTGGAACCTCGGCAAGCTTTGACCCCGGCCACGGGCCGCTGACCCTGACGGGCTGGCCGCGCCTGGCGGCCAGCCTTCCGGGATATAGATCATCCGGCCATCGTCCAGCCGATAGGTGACACCCGCCCGGACCCCCTGCCCTTCGCCGATGCTGTCGCCGGCCTCATAGCTTTGCAGCGTTTCGCCCTGCTTGATGGTGACCCGCATGTCATCGGTGTCGGGGTTTTCGATCACGGTCACGCTGCCGGCCGCAAAGGGGCTCAGCGGATTTTGCAGGATCACGATTATCAGGATGCCGATCACCACCAGAAACAGGTCGATCAGATTGACCACCGGCAGGATCGGGTCGTCGTAGCCCGGTATTCGAGCGAAAGCTCCCTCAGAGTCGGGGCGCGAAAGCCCTTGACGATCAGCGCATTACTTTCTTGCCACAGCAGATAGGCGCGGACGGCCTTCGTCATCCGGGGTCGTGGCATTGGCGGAAACGGCCCCTTCCCAGCTGTCGCCCGGACGGCGGGTGATGACGTTGACCACACCCCCCAGAGCCTCGGACCCATAGAGCGATGACATCGGCCCCCGCACCACCTCGACCCGATCAATGGCGGCGGCGGGAATCCAGCCATGTTCGTAATCCGAATGAGCCACTGCTGACGCCGAAGTGCTGATGCGTGCCCCGTCCACCAGAACCAGCGTATGATCCGTATCCATGCCGCGGATCCTGATGCCGCGATTGCCCAGACCTATGCCATCGAGGGCAACGCCCGGCACGGCGGCCAACGCGTCGCTCAGATCATTCATTGGCCGTTGGCGCAATTCCTGACCGTCAATGACCGTGATGCTGGCAGGTGCGTCGCGCTGGCTGCGCTCTCCTTGCGTGGCGGTGATGACAATCGGCTCCAGAAGGAACGGCGTCTGGGCGTCCTGAGCAAGTGCGACCCCTGCCCCGCCGATCAGCAACAGGCCTATGATCGGCGATTTATGGGATATGAATCGTCGGATCATGTGGTTTTCTTTAGGTATTCAACGTAAATGATATGTTATTACATTTCATGAGTCAATGGGGCTCGTAGAGAAATTGAACTGCGCCTTGATTGATCCTGTGGACACGCCCCCTGCCCTACTGCCGCCGAGTTCACAGCTGTGAACTTCATGCTGCCTGGCGCATGAGGGACATGATCATCGGACTGGATGAGAAGCGATTTGCGGATGCCTTGGCTGCCAGGCTGCGCAGATAGGCGGCCGGAGACCTGATTTCCGTGAACCGCTGCAATATTGCAGCAACGGTGACCGAGGCTTCATTGATGCCCATTGCCGCCAGCGCCTCGTTCCAAACAGAGGCGCAGATGCCAAGCATGGGGCGAACCTTGTGGGCAAGCCGGGTGAAATCGTTCCAATGTCGGATCGGATCTTCGCTGTAAATCAGGATATCGGGACAAGCCTTCAGTACCAGATCAAGCGGAACCTTGTCGGTCGGATCGGCTTCCGGACTTTTCTCAGTCAGATCAGATTCAAAGGATTCTTTATTTGATCTCTGATGGTGCTGCTCATTTACGGCGTCATTGGTGCTCATTTGCGCTGTTTCGGCGGCGATGGACTGGGTGTCCAGAATGGCATGCAGCGCAGCAACCGCATCCCGAAGTCGTCGGGCAATCTGTTCCAGGTCGTCACGGTCGTTCTTGCGCCGCATGGCACGACTGACAAGGGCGATCATGTCGCGGAATGCATTCAGCGGGTGATCCGCGTCAAGACTGGCGGCATAGTCGATCAGGCCGATCAGATCGCGACGCATCAAGCTGATCGACTCGCGCAGCGCGGCACAATGCGCGGCCTCGGTGCGGGCGCGTTCGGCGGCGGCGCTGATGTCGTCAAAGCCATGCAGCAGCGGCGACAGATCAAAACCGAAGGCACGTGGCCCGTTCGGTCCGCGCCGGACATAGCGTTTGCCGTTGGGGCTGTCGCGGCGCAGGATGATGCCCGCACGAACCAGATTTGCCAGATGCCGCCGCATGGTCGAACAGGGCATGTCATGCAAGCGTTCGCAAATCGTGGCGTTCGACGGAAAGACCACCAGTCGGGCCGGGTCAGCAAGCTCATCTCCGGGATGAAAGCTGAGAAGCGCCTGAAGGACCGTCAGATCGCGGTCTGACAGGTCAAACTCGGCCCGGGCGGCAGATAGTTCGCGCAATGCAGCCCATTTATTGACGGCCTTACGCGACCGGGACTGCGCGTGACGTTCCAGATGCTGCATCTGCGCAGCATCCATCGCACGCCGGAATGACGTGATCGGGGTATATTCCATGATTTTTTGTCACGAAGACAAAGAAATCCCGCTCTGCGAATCACTGAGGACTTGCAGTCTGGTTTCGCGAGGACTACCTTGGATGTGCTACGATCAAAGGGGTCTCGTGAGGTTTATGCTTTGCGGGACCTTTTTCTTTGGCTTGCCCGTGCCTCCTTGCCTGTTGATTGCTGCTCTGACCTCAGCCGCCTCTTTTCCAGCGGTCGTGAAGTTCCTCCAATGCGGATTCGGCCTGTTCTTGCAGCCATTCCGCAAATTCTTCATCTTCGGTGCGGATCTCCAGCCGCAGCCCGTCCTTGGTGCGTGAAATCCGACCGGCGGGCTTGCCGTCAAGAAACAACGGGCGCGATTCCGGGCGGGGCTTCTGAGCGGGCAGGGTGGCCGCCTTTCGTAAATGCCGGGTTACCGCATCGAACGCTGCAACAGAGGGATCGGCAACATCCGGGCTTGTCGTCTGATGCGTCTGCACGGCGATATCGATTAGTTCCTGCGGCGCAATGCCGCTGGTTTCCAGATCGCGGACCATGGCCTCCCAACGCGGGCGGCCGACGCCATGCGCCGGCCCGATGGCCTGTACCAGATCGCGTCCGACAGCCCGGGCGACGGACAGCGCCATCGAGATGGCCGATTTCGTGACATTCAGCACCTCGGCCACCTCTGCCTGCGTGCCAAAGCCGGTTTCGGTCAGTTCCTGTGCAAAAAGCGCCCGCTCGATGAAGCTGAGATCGCGCCGGGCGGTGTTTTCCGACGCCTGTGCCCGCAATGCGGTCTTGTCGTCCATCGCGGCAATCATCGCGCGGACTTTGGTCACGCGTTCAGAGCCGCGCACCGCCTCCAGCCGCCTGCGCCCATAAACCAGCAGATAGCGTTCCGGATCATGCGGGTCGCGACGCACGAGGATCGGAACGGTCTGGCCGACCGATTCGATTGAACTGCGCAGATCCTCGACATCCTTCGGGTCCAGCCGGTCGGCGGTGCGATCGTCCGAGATCTGGCCGGGGTCCAGCTCCCAGATGCGGTGGCTGTCCACGGCATCGCGGGCGGAACGCAATGCGCGATTGGTCGTCATCATCGACGGCGCCGAGGCGGCGCTGGCCTGCGTCAGGCTGTCCAGCATCGACATGCGTCTTTTCTTGTTGTCGCTCATTCACGCCCCCACGTCTTCTGGATCAGCGCCGCGATTTCGTCATTCACCGCGTTCAGACTTTCGACCGCGCGGTCATAGGTCGAGCGGACGAAGGCCGATCGTTCGACCTCGTAAAGCGTCTGCTTGGTCAGGCCCGCATCGGAAATCGCGGTCGATTTCAGCATCGGCGCATTCAGCACCTTGTCGCCATACATGGTGCGCAAAAAAGCCACGATTCGGTTCTGCGGCGCGTCAGTCGGTTCATACCGGGTCAGAAGATAGCGCATCCAGTCATGTGACATATCGGCGCCGCTTTCGGCGATGACATCCATCAGATCGGCAGTCATGCGCAGGAACTGGCTCATCGACATGACGTCCAGCATTTCGGGGTGGATGGTCACCAGCACGCCCGTCGCCGCCGACAGCGCCGACATGGTCAGAAAGCCCAGTTGCGGCGGGCAGTCGATCACCACCACGTCGTAATCGTCATCGACCTGCGACAAGGCTTCACGCACGCGGAAAAAGAACAGCCCGGCATTGCCCTGCGCCAGGGCGCGCGGGGTCTCATGTTCGAACTCCATCAGTTCCAGGTTGCCGGGAATCAGGTCGAGATTCGGGATATAGGTTTTGCGGATCACCGCGCTGATCGGGGCAGGGTTGTCATAGCGGATCGCATCATACAGCGTGCCGCCATCGCGCAGGTCATATTCCGGCTGCACCCCATGCAGCGAGGTCAGCGAGGCCTGCGGGTCAAGGTCGATCGCCAGCACCCGATGCCCCTTCAGCGCCAGCCGTTGCGCCAGATGCGCGGCCGTCGTGGTCTTGCCCGACCCGCCCTTGAAATTCATCACGCCGATGATCTGAAGGTGATCGTCCCCGCGCCGTCCGGGCAGATAATCCCCCGGCTTTCGTGCTGTCTTTTCAAGAAGTTGTCGCAGATCCTGAATATTCTGCGCGGAATACAGCCTGCGGTTTCCAGAGGTCATTTCGGGAGAGGGGCCCTTGCCGTCCAGATGCAGTTTGCGCAGATAGCTGTCGTTGATATTCAGCAGTTGCGCCGCCTCGCCCGAGGTGAACTTGCGCATTTCCTTATGCGCGTCAGGCGGAAACAGATTCTCGCGCTGCGCGTGCAACTGGTTTGCCAGCCATTCCGAATGCTGGCGGATCACGGTATTCAGGTCTTCCTGAATATTGTCCTTGCTCAT